>JAUVKW010000165.1 GCA_030596025.1 Bacteroidota bacterium
CTGAAGGATCTTGGTTTAATGAAAGGAAATATTCAGGAGGCTGTTAAAAAGGGAGCACATGCTTTGTTTTTCCCTCATGGCCTTGGTCATCATATGGGACTGGATGTTCATGACATGGAAGGCCTTGGAGAAAATTACGTTGGCTATGACCATAAAACAAAAAGAAGTGAGCAATTTGGATTGGCATTTTTGAGGTTTGGGAAAGAATATGAACCAGGTCATGTATTTACTATTGAACCGGGAATTTACTTTATCCCTGCCCTTATAGATTTATGGAAGAGTGAAAATAAATTTAAGGAATTCATTAATTACGAGGCTGTTGAATCTTATAAGGATTTTGGAGGAATTCGTATTGAAGATGATCTCCTTGTAACGTCGGAAGGATATAAAGTACTTGGGAAGCCAATTCCAAAAACTGTTAAGGAGATTGAGGATATTATGCGCAAATAATTTTTAAGCCATTTGGTTTTATTCAAGAAGATAAAATCTACTCATATAAACAAAAAGGGGCCAGACAGACCCCTTTTTCCTGTTTTCCGAAAAAGACACCCAAATGAATAATTTGTAAATAACAATCACATTTTTTAGTCTAAAAGACATTGTCACAATTAGTCAATCTTAGATATGTTGTGTATAAAAATACGAGTGTTCATTGCGGTCTGGTATTGCTATTTACCTTTATTATAGCTACATCAAATAGTGGGCTTACCCGGGGCTATTAATATTCAAGCCCTACAGGCTTGTTACAATATTTTTTATCTTTAGCACCAAGGGTGCGAAATATAATAGCCAGGGGCATCGCCCCTGGTACTATACAAACCATCGAACAGGTCCGCAGCATCTGGCTTAATAGAAGAAAAATAATTCCCGGACCGCAGGAGACAGGGCTACTTTGGGCTATTAATAAGACGAGTAAAAATGGCGTTATTTATGCAGTAATGCCCGCTACAGCCCAACAGGGCCGGTCTAAGGAGCTATATGCAGCTTATGGCATTATAATACACAAAAAAAGATCGTTGATTAGAAGAGTCCTGTATCTTCCGCATTATATCCGGCATCATCTGGTAAATTTGTACCAAAGGAAGCATCAACAGCAAGCCTGTCGCAGCGTTCATTTTCAGGAATATTAGCATGCCCTTTAATCCAGGTGAACTTTACCTGGTGCTTCCTGTATATTTTAAGAAACCTGCGCCAGAGGTCGGGGTTCTTTTTCTTTTTAAATCCCTTTTTTTCCCAGCCAAAAACCCATCCTTTTTCAACAGCATCTGCTACATACTTTGAGTCGGTAAAAACACTTACAATACTGTTTTCAATTTTCAGGGCTTCCAGTCCAACAATAACTGCAAGCAGTTCCATACGGTTATTAGTGGTTTTCTTATAGCCATGGCTGAGTTCCTTACGAAGCTTTCCTGAAAGCAGAACAACTCCATATCCTCCGGGACCAGGATTCCCCCGGGCAGCACCATCGGTATATATAGTAATCTTATTTGACATTTCCCAGTTCTATCCCTGTGTTAGAAAGAAAAAGCTTGATTGCAATTGCAAGGAGAATAATGCCAAATGCTTTTCTCAGAATATGAAGGCCGGTGGGACCTAATAATTTTTCAAAGAATCTGGAAGACTTCAGCACAATATACACCAGTACCATATTTGCTACCAGTGCAATGGCAATATTAATTATGTGATATTCTGCTTTGAGGGAAAGAAGGGTTGTAATAGATCCTGCACCGGCAATAAGAGGAAAGGCAATGGGTACGATAGACCCACTTCCCGGACCGTCATTTCTAAACAATTGAATTCCCAGTATCATTTCCAGGGCTAAAAGCAGAAGTACAAATGAACCTGCTATGGCAAAGGATGAAATATCCACCCCAAAAATACCCAGGAGTGGTTCTCCAATAAGCAAAAAAGCTATCATAATCAGAAAGGCCACCAGGGCTACTTTCAAAGGTTCTATTTTCCCGGTTTTGGCTTTTATATCAATGATAATGGGAATGGATCCCAGGATATCAATTACAGCAAACAAAACCATAAAGGAGGCGAGCACCTCAATGAAATTATCATTCATAACATATTATTTCGGGCAAAGTTAGAATAAGTTATTAAATAAAGACGCAGGTGCTTGGTGCTAGATCCTGGGTGCTGGTTTTCCCATACTCAATGCCTAAATAATGTAAGCTATTTTAAGACAAGACAGCTTTCTTCCATTATTCCAATATTCCATTCTAACCCTACTCGGTCCGAAGATCCATTTCCTCTACCAGGTGTCCTGCCCCATAAAGCTTATCCATAACAAAAAGCACATAACGAATGTCTACAGAGATGGTACGTTGCAGATCTGGTTCAAAGGCAATATCACCACTCATGGCTTCCCAGTTACCATCAAAAGCAAGGCCAATTAGTTCCCCTTTACCATTGATTACCGGACTTCCGGAATTTCCACCTGTAATATCATGGTTGGTCAGGAAGCATACATGCATTTTCCCATCCTTGCCATAGATTCCATAATCTTTAGTTTTATATGCTTCTTTTAGTTTTGGCTCTACGATAAACTCATAATTATCGGGGTCTTCTTTTTCCATGACTCCATCAAGACTTGTAAAATATTTATAATAAACAGCATCTTTTGGCTGGTATCCATCTACACTTCCATAAGTGAGCCTCATAGTAAAATTAGCATCAGGGTAAAGAACCATTTCCGGGTCCATTTCTCTTAAACCTGCAATATACAGGCGACGTCCTTTATACAAATTATCAGAGTACTCAGCAGTTTTACCCATCAGTTCAATATATTTCTCAAAAGTGCTAAATGCAGCCTGGTAAGCCAGGTCCTTATCCAGTACCTTCAGGCTTGGATTTTCCAGGAAGGCATTAAAACGTGCCTCGTCAGCAAAAACCGATTTGGCAAACATCTGATCTACATATTTATCAAAATTCCCTTTATATTTAGAGGAGATGGTTTTAAAGAAATCGGGCTGAAACTCAGCAGGTACATCTTCAGCAAACATTTTTAGCATAAACTTGCTTGCCTTTTGGTCGGTTGGAGCATTATAGTTCTTATAAAAACGTCCGGCTCCTCTTTTCTGAGCTTCTACAGCCTTTTGAATTCCTTCCTGGTCTTTAGATTCAAGTTGAGAATAAAGCTGTCGTGTTCTGATAGCAAAGCCAATTACTTCACTACCCCTTAAAATGCTTTCACTAATATACTGAGTGGCATTGTTGAAATCTTTAGAGTTATCAATAGAAGTTTCAATCAGACTCAGAGCTTCCCCATATTTCTCTTTGCGGGAATTATCGGCATTCACCCAGCTTGTAAACTTTTTTTCTGTTTCTTGCTTTTTGCCTTTTACATTGAGTCTTTCAAGTCCCTGCTTTTGCCCGATTGAAAATTTCCAGTAGTTACTGGAGCCCGAATACTTGGAAGCATATTGAATCATGACTTTCTCATCAGCAAGCATGTCTTTCCAAAGAACTTCCTGGCGGGCACCCCTGATCTTGATCCGGTTTGGGTGGGTAATTTCCAGTTCTCTGTCTATACCATAAGATGTCATGTATCTCTGTGTACCTCCGGGATAACCAAGAATCATAGCAAAATCATCCTTTTCAACTCCTTTAATGGAAACAGGCAGGAAGTGCTTGGGTTTTAGGGGGATGTTTTCTTCAGAATACTCTGCAGGCTTTCCGTCGGGGGACATATATACCCGGAATACACTATAATCACCTGTATGACGGGGCCATTCCCAGTTGTCGGTGTCGTGGCCGAATTTTCCAATCGAAGAAGGAGGAGCACCAACAAGACGAACATCTCTGTATGTTTCATAAACCAGAAGGTAGAAGTTATTTCCTCCAAAAAAGCTTCGTACGCTTGCCGTATAATGATTCTCTTCTGTAGCTTCAGTCTCTAATTTTTCAGAGATACTTTCAATTATTGCATCTCTTTCTTCTTCACTCATATCAATATCCAGACTGTCATTTATTTTGTCAGAAACATCTTCCAGCCTTATAAGGAAAGTAACACCCAATCCAGGGTTTGAAAGCTCTTCTTCTTTTGACATGGCCCAGAACCCATCTTTAAGGTAGTTGTGCTCAGTGGAACTGTGTGCCTGAATTTGGCCATATCCGCAATGGTGATTAGTGAAAAGCAGTCCCTGGTCAGATACAATTTCCCCGGTACAGCCACCACCAAAAATTACTATTGCATCTTTCAGGCTTGAATTGTTGATGCTGTAAATTTCTTCAGCAGTGAGTTCCAATCCCATCTCGGTCATCTTTCCCATGTTCAGCTGCTCCAACATATTCAGAAGCCACATTCCTTCATCAGCTTTAGTTGAGAGACTGAAAACAAGGATAAATCCGATTAGCAATGAAGTGAATTTTTTCATCTGTTTATAATTAAATTAGTAATTGTATGTTTTTTATTAAGTGGCAAATATAGTTTTTTTAGTAACATCTACATCAGCATCTTATATGTTTAAGAACTCATAACTTGCTGTGCTTGTTCCATACAATCGTAAAGCCATTGTAGAACTATTGTATAACAATCGTATGACTATTGTATGACAACTGTATGACCATTATATGACAACTGTATGACCATTGTATGACAATTGTATGACCACTGCATGACAACTGTATGACCATTGCATGACAACTGTATGACCACTGCATGACTATATATCTACTCGTCTACTATTTAAAAATCAATATTTAACTGGGGATCGATAAGCTTGAAAGATTTCCTGTGAAGATCTGATATTCCATTTTCAAGTATGGCCCTACGATGCTCCCTGGTTGGATAGCCTTTATTTTTGTCCCAATTATAAACATGATTATTAAGATGTGCTTGTTTCATGAAATCATCCCTGTATGTTTTGGCAAGAACACTCGCTGCTGCAATAGAAAAAAACTTTGCGTCTCCTTTGATGATGCAGACATGGGGAATGTTCTTATAAGGTTTAAATCTGTTTCCATCAATAAGCAAAAAGTCGGGTCTTATTTTAAGCTTTTTTATGGCGAGGTGCATTGCCTTAATTGAGGCATTTAAAATATTGATTTTATCAATTTCTTCATTCCCCACCATGGCAACGCTCCAGGCCAGGGCAGAATTTTCAATTTCTTCCCTCAGGGAGTATCTTAAAGATTCTTTGAGTGTTTTGGAATCGTTTAACAGTGGCGAAGAAAAATTTGGAGGAAGAATTACAGCAGATGCAAAAACAGGCCCCGCAAGGCATCCCCTTCCTGCTTCGTCGCAACCTGCCTCTGGAATGTTCTTATTATAGAAGCTTTTCAAGGGTTTTGATGTGGAAGGTTTTTGCATGTAAGAGTACGAATAGATCTGTTTATTTTAGAATCTGGAGGCATATTAAATTTTATCCGGGACTGTTCTTTCAATGCAAGTCCAGAGCTTAGCGGCAGTTTTTTCCCAGGTAAAATGCTCTTTCCTGAGCCTGCCTTTATTTATCAGATCCTCTCTTAGAGCCAGGTTTTTTTCAATTTCCATCATGGCTTTTGCTATATCTTTTACCGAAAAAGGATCGGCATAAAGAACAGCATCTCCGCCAATCTCCGGGAGGGAGGTTTTATCTCCCGCAACTACAGGAACCTCACATCTGAATGCTTCCAGCATGGGAATTCCAAATCCCTCGAAGTAGGAGACAAAAAGTAAAGCCCGCGAGGAAGCCAGTACTTTTCTGATTTCTTCTCTTGGAATTCTGTCAGTAAAAATCACCTCATCTTTGAAGACCATCTGACTATGCAATTCCATTGTTCTGGAATATCGAAACATCTTATCTCCAATAATGATAAGTTTATGTGACAACCCGGTTTTTTGTTTGAAAATTTCAAAGGCCTCCAGTATTCTATACAAATTTTTTCTTGGCACCAGAGAACCTATAAATACAAAAAATTCTTTTCCATCACTGTATTCTTTTTTAACCTGTTTTTGCTGATCTGCAGAAAGAGGAACAAATACCGGGTCTGATCCATTATATACAACATCGATTTTTTCAGGCTTAATTTTGTATGATTTTACAATATCAGATTTGGAGTATTCCGAAACTGTAGCAATTCTTTTTGACCGGATGGCATATAAGGGAAAGTATTTCAGGTAAAAGTTCCGTAAAAGAAATGGGAAATTATGGGGGAAATGAAAAAAATCAATGTCATGAATAACCGCAAGAGAGGGAACGCTTGCTTTTAAGGGAATAAAACCATCAGGAGAAAGAAAAAGATCTGGTTTATACTTCTTAAGAAATCGGGGTATACTAAACATGAACCAGATGTACCACAAAATTGGATGTCTTGTCTGTGGCCCAAGCTTTATAGGTGTGACATTATCAGAAAAAATAAATTCTTCATCCCATTTTCGGTCAAATATAAAGTAAAAGTGATGTTCCGGATGATCTCTGGTGATTCGTTTAAGAGTCTGGTACGTAAACCAACCCATTCCCCCCAGTTTCTTTTTTATTAAAAGTCGTGTATTTACAGCTATTTTCATAGAGACTCAAACAGTAAGAAAAACATCAGGCAATAGTATGAAAAATTTCAAACGAAGGTACAAATTAAAACACAGGGTTTGAGGAAATTTTTTTTAATATCAAGCGTTTATTATTGGTATACTATTAATTTGGAGAAAGAACACAAGTAACAGTTTGAAGAAAAAATTTGTAACAAATCTTATCTTATTACTTTCGCTTAATATCCT
>JAUVKW010000091.1 GCA_030596025.1 Bacteroidota bacterium
TTAATACGACTATAATCAAAGAAATTGATCCTAGAATAAGTACCATAAGCAATTGGGATTCATGAATGATGGTGGCAAATGCCAGGCCTTTTTCATAAGGTATTCCATAAATTGTTAAGCCCCTTGAAATAATCCAATGAAAAGCTCCAATTCCCCCTTGAACCGGGGCGGCCATTCCAAAAGAACCAATTACCAATAAAAATAAACCATCAATAGCAGTAAGGGAGGAGGTTTCGGGAAGAGCGAAAACCATTATCCAGGTCATCAAAAAGTACATCAACCATATAAAGAAAGTCTGAAAAATAAATGCAGAAAATCTTTTCATCTTATAAATAGATTTTATTCCATCTAAGACCCCCAGACCAATTTTCCTGAGCTTTTGAAAAACCTTCAGCTTTGAGATAGACTCCCTGAAAAACCAAATAATAATAAGAGAAATAAATACAATTCCAATTAAGAACAAGGTCCAAAAGGCAGATGAAAACATGTTCTGGAATTTTGCGGAAAGAGGCAAGTAAACATTTTGAGTAATAAAATCTCCAAAAAAATTAATCTTTGAAAAGAATATAATTATAGTTAGAATGATTAATGTGAGCAGATCAATTGTTCTTTCAACAATCACTGTCCCAATAAGTGAATCAAAAGGGATTTTATCGGTTTTGTTCAGTGAACCACATTTGGAAATTTCTCCAAGTCGGGGTGCAGCCAAATTTGCAAGATATCCAATCATCACCGCATAAAAAACATTCCTGGTTTTTGGTGTATAACCAAGGGGTTCAATTAATATTTTCCACCTTATTGCCCTACTCAGATGACTTAAAACACTTAAGCACAATGCAAGAATTACCCAATTGTAATTTGCATGTTTCAGATCAAGCCAAAGATCTTGAAGGTTGGTGTCCTTAAAAGCAAAGTATAGTAAAGCTATTCCGATAAAAAGGAACAAAAGGAATTTTAAGGAATTGATGATTTTTTTTCTCAATTGGGATTATTTGAGAAGTTTGTTTGTTGCTGTATCCGGAAAACAAAGATGAGGTGAGAATGATTTGGCTTCTTCAAATTCAAGCATGGCATAAGAAATAATAATAATCACATCACCAACTGCGGCCTTTCTTGCAGCAGGGCCATTAAGGCAAATGGCTCCTGAGTTTTTTTCACCTTTAATTACATAAGTTTCCAGACGCTCTCCATTGTTGAGATTGACAACCTGAACCTTTTCATTTTCAATAATATTAGCAGCTTCCATCAAGGCTTCATCAATAGTAATACTACCAACATACTGTAAATTAGCTTCCGTTACTGTAAGCTTGTGAATCTTTGATTTAACTACTTCTATAAACATGACAATGCAAAGTTACAGAATATGAATATAAGTTCAAACAATAAAGGAATCAGGTTTGCTTATTAATCTTTTTTGTTAACAAGTTTATAATTGTCTATAAGCCTTATTGAACCAAGCTTTACTGCGATACAGCCATAAATCAGGGGAGAACTCTCCCAGCTTGAAACAGGTTTCAGCTCAAAACCATCTACAATTTCAAAATATTCTACTTCTAATTCAGGGTTTGAATTAATACGATTAATAATACTTTCTCGTAATTTAATCGGGCTTAACTGTTTTTTGAGCTTAGCAGCATCAAATAGTGCCTGTGATATATTTGTCGCTTCTTTTCTCTCTGTCTTACTCAATAATTGATTGCGCGAACTCATTGCCAAACCATCATTATCACGAATTATGGGACAGCTAATAATAGTTGTATTACTCCCTGTAATATCTGTTAGCTTTTTAAGAATTATGAGCTGCTGAAGGTCTTTTTCTCCAAAGTATGCAAAATCAGGTTTGATTAAATCAAACAATTTACTTACAATTTGAGCAACACCATTGAAGTGTCCCGGCCTGTGTGCTCCTTCCATGATTTTATCGAGATGACCAAAATCAAATCTGCGCATATCACGTTCGGGATACATTTCTGCTTCTTCAGGTATAAACACAATATCTTCCTGTCTTAGCAGATCTTTCAAAATGGCCAGGTCTTCTGAATTTTTTCTCGGATAATTATTTAAATCCTCACTATCGTTAAATTGAGTAGGATTTACAAAGATGCTTACCAGAACACATGAATTTTCTTGTAGAGCTTTTAATATTAGTGACAGATGTCCCTGGTGTAAGGCCCCCATGGTAGGGACAAGTCCGATTTTATCCGGGCCTTTCCAGCAGGGTTTAAGCAAATTGACAAGATCCCTTTTCTTAGAAACAATTTTCATTCGTCTGCAATCTTTTTGCAAATATATGCTTAATAATGAAAATGACACTTGAGTATTTATATAGAGATTTATGACTTCCTGATAGTTTCCTATTGTGCCTAAAACTTAGAAAATGTGGCATTTCTGAATAATTTTTACTAATTTTGCGAAACATTTTGAATCAAAGATATAGTCTCAATGGAAAACTATAAAGTCCTGTTTGTTTCACAAGAAATCACTCCTTATCTACCTGAAAATGAGCTTTCAGATATTGGCAGGAATCTTCCTCAGGGAATTCAGGAAACGGGTTGTAAAATTCGGACTTTTATGCCTCGTTATGGTTTAGTAAATGAAAGAAGAAACCAGCTTCATGAAGTCATCCGTTTGTCAGGAATGAATTTAATAATTGAAGATACAGATCATCCTTTAATAATTAAAGTTGCCTCTATACAATCGGCCAGAATGCAAGTATACTTTATTGATAACGAGGATTATTTTCACAGGAAACTGGTTCTGAATGATAAAAATGGGAAAAGCTGTAAGGATAATGACGAGCGAGCCATTTTCTTTGCAAGAGGAGTACTGGAGACAGTGAAAAAATTAAGATGGTCGCCTGATATTGTTCATTGTATGGGTTGGTTTACCGGATTGGTTCCTTTATACCTTAAAAAAGCCTACCAGGATGATCCTCTTTTTATGAATTCAAAAGTAGTGTATTCTGTTTATAATGGTAGTTTTACATCCCCTCTTAATAAAAAGTTCAGGAAAAAATTACTCATTGAAAGTATCAATGATGAAGATTTATCCGTTCTAAAGTCTAATAACTTTAATGATGTAAATAAACTGGCTATAAATTATTCTGATGGAATCATTGCCGGCAGCGATAAACTCCCCTCAGAACTTCAAGGTTTTATTGAGGAAAAGAAGCTTCCACTCCTTGATTACCAGGGAAATGAGAATTATCTGGATGCTTATACAGATTTTTATAGCAAAATTTTAAATGAGGGTTCAGATGGTGCGGATAAATAGTTTCAGAATAAAAATAGTTTTTCAACTTCTTATATTTATTTTCTTCTTTCTGGTTGCTTGCGAAAAAGAACCGAGTGAAATTGGTTTGAATTTCAAAGCCCATGAAAAATTAAATATTTACTCCTCAGATACCTTAACAATATCAGCTCTTACTTATTCCATGGACTCAACAAGGAGCGATGAAAGCCCATATTCCCTTGCTGGTGTGGTAAATGACATGGTATTTGGAACTTCTGAAGCTGCTTTTATTACCCAGATAAGACTGCCAGAAGCCTTATATCCCGGAGAAAACATAGTTGTGGACTCTGTTGTCCTCATCCTGGTACCTGACACAGTACTTATGTACGGAGATCCCTTTACAAAATTGAACTTAAAAGTATATGAACTTGAAAAAAGGCTTTATTTAGATTCTACTTACTATTCAAATCTTGATGTATCTGATTCAATAAGCCTTGATATTAAGGGATCACAGGATTTTTTGGCAACTGATTCGATTGTAAAAATCCTCTTAGATAATAGTCTGGGTGAGAAACTGCTATCAGATACCAATGCCTTAAAAAGCCAGGAAGATTTTTTAAACCATTTTAATGGTTTATATATTAATGCAAACGAGATAATTTCTGGGGATGGAGTAATCTCTTCTATTAATATTCTTGATTACAGGACCAGAATGAATCTCTACTTCAGTAATTCAGAGGAAGATTCTTTATATTTTACTTTTATATTTAATGAATCTTCGGTAAGGGTTAACCTGTTTGAGCACGATAAAAGCACAGCAAATCCTTCATATAAAATAAATCATATCAATGACGATGTTCAGGATACTGTAATCTATGTGCAGGGAATGGCTGGGGTTTATTCAAAAATAACCATTCCCTACTTAAAAAACTGGGCAGATTCAATGCCTCTGGCAGTTAATAAAGCTGAGTTGATTATTCCCCTGTCTGTTGATGATCCGACATCCTTGAACGTACCTCCTCCCAGGAGTTTTGAATTCCTGTACATGGATGAAGAAGGAATGCTTAATACAATTCTTGATAGTTATTATTCTGCAGAATATTTTGGCGGAGTGTTGGCAGAAGATGATGAATTTATCAGTTTTACCATAACTTCACATGTTCAGGATTATTTCGATGAATTAAGTAATACCGATACCCTTACTTCAGCTTCCACAAAAAACGAATTTTATTTGCGGGTGCAGAACCCCAGTTTTATTTCAAATCGCATTATATTTACAAGTCCCACCAACGTTTTGAATAAAATGCGATTTAAACTTACCTATACAAAAATTAAGGACTAAAGGAGTAGATTTTTCTTTTTTAAGAATTAACATACAAGTCTATGTGTGGAATTGTTGGATATATTGGAGATAGACCGGCCTATCCAATTTTAATGACCGGTTTAAAAAGGTTGGAATATCGTGGCTATGATTCAGCTGGAGTTTCACTTCTCGATGGAGATGCGAAAGTTTATAAATGCAAGGGAAAAGTTTCTGACCTGGAGCAGCATATTGGAGAGCAGGATACACATGGATTTCTTGGAATAGGACATACCAGGTGGGCTACCCACGGGGAACCAAACAATGCCAATGCTCACCCCCACCAGTCTCAGAATGGAAATTTTATTTTAATTCATAATGGAATTATTGAAAATTATTCCAGGCTGAAAGAAAGACTGATAGATCGCGGCTATAATTTTCAATCAGAGACAGATACCGAAGTCCTTGTAAACCTGATAGAATACATTTACTTAAAAGGAAAAGTTTCGGCTGAGACTGCTGTCCGCTTAGCCTTACGAAAAGTGATTGGTGCGTATGGCCTGGTTATTATTTGTACGGATGAGCCAGACCAGTTGATTGCTGCAAGAAAAGGGAGTCCCCTGGTCATTGGAGTGGGTAAAGGAGAGTATTTTCTGGCATCGGATGCAACCCCAATTATTGAGCATACAAAAAGCGTAGTCTATTTGAACGATAATGACATTGCAGTAATAAGAAAAGAAGAATTGGTTCTTAATACCCTTGAAAACAACCATTTTACACCGAAAGTTCAAACCATTGATTTTGATATTGGCGAAATTGATAAGGGAGAGTTTGAACATTTTATGCTGAAAGAGATATTTGAGCAACCCAGATCTATACTAGATACTTTTCGTGGGAGAGTGAAGGACGATAAAATATACCTGGGCGGTCTCTTTGAAGCTATGCCAAGACTTGAAAATGCCAACAGGATTATTATTATAGGTTGTGGTACCTCATGGCATGCTGCCCTGGTTGGAGAATATCTGTTTGAGGAATTTGCCAGAATTTCTGTGGAAGTAGAATATGCTTCAGAATTTCGATACAGAAGTTCAGTAATTCATAAAGACGATATTGTCATTGCTATCAGTCAAAGTGGTGAAACTGCAGATACCCTTGCTGCCATCAAGAAAGCCCGGGAGGCAGGTGCACTTGTTTTGGGGATTTGTAATGTAGTTGGATCAAGCATACCACGTGAAACATCGGGTGGAGTCTATACTCATGCAGGCCCTGAAATAGGGGTTGCTTCAACAAAGGCATTTACAGCCCAGGTAACTGTTTTAACCATGATTGCAATGCTGCTTGGGAAAAACAGGAAATCTTTAAGCGATCAAAAATACCGGAATTTTATCGGGGAGCTGAAAAAGGTACCTGAAAAAATAGAGGAAATTCTACTTCTGAACGATTTATTTCATAGAATTGCTTCTCTTTATAAAGATGTAAACAATTTCTTATATCTGGGAAGAGGATATTCTTTTCCGGTGGCACTTGAAGGAGCCTTAAAGCTTAAGGAAATATCTTACATTCATGCAGAGGGATATCCTGCAGCAGAGATGAAACATGGTCCCATTGCACTGATAGATAAAAAAATGCCGGTAGTTGTAATTGCTCCCCAGGATGCCTCATATGATAAGATTGTAAGTAATATCCAGGAAGTGAAAGCAAGAGGAGGGATCGTGATTGCTGTTGTGAACCAGGGAGACAAAACCATTAGCAAAATAGCAGATCATGTATTTGAAGTGCCTTCCACCGATCTTGCTCTTACACCATTATTAACAGTTATTCCATTGCAGCTGCTTTCATACCATATTGCCGTTTTGCGGGGATGCAACGTAGATCAGCCAAGAAATCTTGCTAAATCAGTCACTGTGGAATAACAATACCATAAAATACATTTCTATGGAAAAATATCGGGAACTCACAAAAGAGGAGATTGCAAAATTGAAAGATCAGAACTGTACATCTTCTGACTGGTCAGGTATTCAGGTAAGTTCAAACTTTAGAGCAGAGAGGGTTAAAGATGTTGCTTTTTCCGGGAAAATAAAACTTGGAAGCTTTACAAAGGCATTTAAAACTCCAAATGGAATGGAAAAAGCATCTGGTATATATTCTGCAAAATTGCATAATTGTGTTGTAGGAAATGACAATTATATTTCGGGGATATGGAATGGTTTAGCAAATTATGAAACAGGGAATGAGGTTTATATAGAAAATGTTGATATAATTGAGGTTGTTGGAGAAACAAGTTTTGGAAATGGAACACAAATAAATGTCCTTGATGAAACCGGGGGGAGGAAGGTGCCTGTTTTTAATAATATATCTGCCCAGCTTGCATACATCCTGGCTATGTACCGGCATCGTCCAAAAGCTATTGAAGCTGTATTTGAGATGATTGCTGATTATTCGTCTTCTGTTTCATCAGAAACAGGTATTATTGGTGATGGTGTTCGTATAACAAACTCAGGAATCATCAGGAATGTTCATGTTGGTGAGTATTGTGTAATTGAAGGAACTGAAAAACTTTTTAATGGAAGCTTAAATAGTTCTGCTGAAGATCCTATTTATATCGGCCCTGGAGTGATTATGAAAAATTTCATAATTTCTTCAGGAACAAAAGTCTCTGACTCAACGATTATTGAAGATTGTTTTATTGGCCAGGCTTGTAAATTGGGTAAACATTATTCGACAGAACATTCTTTATTTTTTTCAAATTGTGTGGGATTTCATGGGGAGGCATGTTCCATTTTTGCAGGCCCTTATACGGTTACACACCATAAATCAACCTTGCTTATTGCAGGAATGTTTTCATTTATGAATGCCGGAAGTGGTTCCAACCAGAGCAATCATATGTATAAACTGGGGCCAATACATCAGGGAGTGCTTGAACGTGGAGCTAAAACCACAAGTGATTCATATCTTTTGTGGCCGGCAAGGGTTGGACCTTTTACCCTGGTTATGGGCCGGCATTATAAAAATTCAGACACTTCTGATTTGCCATTTTCCTATCTTATTGAAAGCAAAGATGAAAGCATTTTGGTTCCGGGAGTGAACCTGAGAAGCGTCGGTACCATCCGCGATGCACAAAAATGGCCAAAAAGGGATGGTCGCAAAGATCATGTGAAGTTAGATTTTATCAATTTCAATTTATTGAGCCCTTTCACTATTCGCAAAATGCTTGATGGGAGAGATCTGCTCAAAAAACTACAAGAGAATTCTGGCATGAAATCAGAATTTTACACTTATGAAAATGTAAAGATAACTCGTTCATCCCTGGAGAGAGGAATTCGCCTGTACGAAATGGCAATTGCTAAATTCCTGGGGAATTCTCTTATTAAGAGACTTGAAAAAACCGGTTTCAGGTCAGATAATGAAATTAGGGAAAGCTTAAAACCGGATACAAATATTGGCCTGGGAAAATGGATTGATCTGGCCGGGTTGATTGTTCCAATGAGCTGTGTGGAAGATTTGTTGGAAGGGATTGAATCCGGGGCGATTAAAGATCTGGATGAGATTAGGAGCTCTTTTGAAAAAATGCATAAGAACTATTATGTTTACGAATGGACCTGGGTCATAGATAGAATTTTGAAAGAAGAAGGAAAGAGTTTTGGTAGTATATGGGCAAAGGATGTGATTCGGTTTACTGAAAAGTGGAAGAAAAGTGTTGTAGAACTGGATCAATTGCTTTATGATGACGCAAGGAAAGAATTCACCCTTTCTTCACAAACAGGTTTTGGTGTGGATGGGGATAAGGATATTCAGGTTCTTGATTTTGAACAAGTGAGAGGAGAATTTGAGAAAAACCCCCAGGTTTCAGCAATTAAGGATCATATTGAAAAAAAGACAGCTCTGGGAGATGAACTTATCCAGCGAATGAAAGAAGTGTTGGACTGAGTATTATGTTAACCCTCTTCTGTTTTCCGAAAAAGACACCCAAAAAGCAATACTATATTGCATTAAAAGGCAGATTATGTGTCAGTTAAGGCTATTGCATTAAGATTTGCTCGAAAAACAGGAAAGAATGCTCATTTTTCGGCATTGAAAAACCAAAAGCCAATATTCAATACCTTAGCCTTAGCCTTCTTTTTCTTAGCCTTTAATAAGCTATCTTTTTGAATATTGCTGATCATAGTATAATTCATACTCTCCTGTAAGTATATGATCAAGCCATTCCTGATTTTGAAGATACCAATCCACAGTTTTTGAAAGTCCGGTTTTAAAATCCAGTTTAGGTGTCCAACCAAGTTTTGAGGCAATTTTTGAAGAATCAATAGCATATCTTAAGTCATGGCCTGCCCGGTCCTTTACAAAACGAATTAGTTTTTCAGATGTCCCTTTTGTCCGGTCCAGTTTTTGATCCATGATCTCACAAAGCACTTTAATCAGATCCAGATTTTTCCATTCATTATTTCCTCCAACATTGTATGTTTCTCCTGCCTTTCCTTTATGAAAAATCAGATCAATAGCGGCTGCATGATCCTCTACATATATCCAGTCCCTTATATTCTCTCCTTTTCCGTAAACCGGAATGTCTTTGGATTGTATGATGTTATTAATGACAAGAGGAATGAGTTTTTCAGGGAATTGATTTGGTCCGTAATTATTGGAACAGTTAGATAAAACAACCGGGAAATTATAGGTGTGGTAAAATGCCCTGACAAGGTGGTCGGAACCAGCTTTAGATGCAGAATAAGGACTACGGGGATCATAGGGAGTGTTTTCTGTAAACAGGCCTTTGTCTCCGAGTGATCCATAAACTTCGTCAGTGGAGATGTGGTAAAAGCGAAAAAACCCGGAATTCTTTTTCCTGTACTCCTGGGCAACATGCAGCAAATTGGCTGTTCCCATCATGTTTGTCCGGATAAATTCCAGGGGATCTGAAATAGACCGGTCAACATGAGATTCTGCAGCCAGGTGAATAAGACCGGTAAAATTGTGCTCCTGGAACAAATCTTTCAGAAATTGCAGGTCTCCAATATCTCCTTTTACAAAAGTGTAATTTGGTAAATCTGCAATATCCTGGAGATTTTCCAGGTTTCCGGCATAGGTGAGCTTATCAAGATTGATAATTTCATATTCCGGGTAATTTGCTGAGAATCTTCTAACTACATGAGAACCTATAAATCCAGCACCACCAGTGATTAATATTTTATGTTGCATAGCTTTAAGATTGTTTTTCATTTAGTTGTTTCTCCCAGTCCCATGCAGTTTTCATGGCTTCATCAAGAGAACTTTCTGTTTTCCATCCTAACTCTTTTGTAGCAAATGATGTATCAGCCCAGATCTTTTCAATATCTCCCTGTCGCCTGTCCACAACTTTATAGTTTAAGGATTTTCCACTAACCCTGTTAAAAGATTGAATCATTTCAAGTACAGAAACCCCTTTTCCCATTCCCAGATTAAAGACTTCATAGGGCTTTTTATTTTCTTTAGTAAGAAGTCTTTTCAGTGTAGCTACGTGTGCTTTTGCCAGGTCTACTACATGCAGGTAATCGCGTACTGCCGTACCGTCTGGAGTTTCATAATTATTTCCGAAAATTTTTAAATGATCTCGTAAACCAATTCCTGTTTGAGTAATATAGGGAACAAGATTCTCAGGTTCACCAATAGGTAATTCACCAATATGGGAGGAAGGATGTGCTCCGATAGGATTAAAATAACGCAGGGCAATAGTCTGAATTTTATCCTGGGAATTCACAAATTCCTGAAGGATCTCTTCTGCAATTTGCTTAGTATTTCCATAGGGTGATTCTGCAGGTTGCACAGGAGAGTTCTCGGTTACCGGCAGTTCCCTGGCTTCTCCATAAACAGTACATGAGGAAGAAAAAACCATAAATGGTACCTGGTGCTTTTTCATTGCCTCAAGCAAATTTAACAGGGAAACCAGGTTATTATAGTAGTATTTTATGGGGTTTTTAACGGATTCTCCAACTGCTTTATAGGCAGCAAAATGAATTATTGCATCAATTTGATCATGCTTCTCAAAAAATTTGTCCAGTTTTTCAGCCTGGCAAAGGTCGAGTTTTTCAAATTCGGGACGAATACCTGTGATGGCTTTTATTCCGTCTAAAACTTTAATATTTGAATTCGACAAGTTATCAATTATGACAATTTCAAAACCCTGGTTCATTAATTCTACAGAAGTATGTGAACCAATGTAGCCGGTGCCTCCTGTAACTATTATCTTCATGTATATAAAAATATATTTAGTTGCAATTTGACATAATTAGAGGCTCCAATAATCAAGTTTATTGATTTTACCCCTGTACATTCCTTTAATATCAACAAGAAGACCTGCTGGATTCAACAAATCGATAAAATATGATTCATCCAGATCAACAAACTCGTTATGACTAACAGCCACAATAATTGCGTCATAATTTGTGCCGTTTTTTTCTTTGAGTTCAAAGCCATATACTTCTTTGACTTCTTCAGGATCTGCATAAGGATCGGTGACATCCACATTTACTCCAAAAGAGTGTAGCTCTTTTACAATATCAACAACTTTAGAATTTCTAATATCACTTACATTCTCTTTAAAAGTAGCTCCCATTATCAGCACTTTAGAATCCCGGATATTTTTATCGTTAGCAATGATTTTTTTCACAGTTTGCTTTGCTACATAGCCCCCCATGGAATCATTTACAAAACGACCTGAACTGATAATTTGTGCATGATAACCAATTTGCTTGGCTTTGTAAGTCAGATAATATGGATCTACGCCAATGCAATGTCCTCCCACTAAACCCGGGAAAAATTTTAGGAAGTTCCATTTTGTTCCGGCAGCTTCCAAAACCTCATAAGTGTTGATTCCCAATCGTCCAAATACTATTGAAAGCTCATTCATAAAAGCAATGTTAATATCTCGCTGTGTATTTTCAATAATTTTGGCAGCTTCGGCAACTTTAATGGAGCTGGCACGATGAACACCTGCTGTAATGATCATTTCGTAAGTCTTTGAGATATTTTCAAGAGACTCTTCATCACATCCTGAAACAACCTTGACAATACTTGTTAGAGTATGTACTTTATCTCCCGGATTTATTCGTTCGGGTGAAAAGCCAACTTTAAAATCCTGCATATATTTGAGTCCGGAAGATTCTTCCAGCAGAGGAATGCACTCTTCTTCAGTGCAACCCGGATATACTGTTGATTCATATACAATATAATCTCCCTTTTTCATATTTTTCCCAACTACTGCAGTAGCTGAAAGTAGTGGTTTCAGGTCAGGAAGATTATAATCATCTATTGGAGTAGGAACTGCAATAATATGAAATCCAGCCTGTGTAATAATATCAGGTGAGGAAGAGAATTGAATGTTTGCATTTTCAAAAGCTTCAGAATCCAGTTCATTGCTTGGATCTATTCCTTTTCTCATTAATTTTATGCGATCTTCCCGGATATCATATCCTATAACCGGACCCTTTTTAGCAAATTCAAGTGCTATGGGAAGGCCAACATATCCCAGGCCAATTACTGAAATTTTTGTTTTCTTATCTGCTATACTCTTATACATGGATAAATTCTTAATTAGTTACTTAATGTTTTTACAGAAAGGGTGATAGTCCCCTTTACATCCTGTAGGCACTGCATTTCTTATATCATAAACAGTTTTTACGCTGCTTTCCACCTCCTTAATACCAAAGCCTTTCCCCGAAAGAATATTTTCATAACTAAGTGTATGAAGGTTAGTAAAACCATCACTGAATTCAATTTCCTGGTCGTCCAGTTTCAGGGAACGGAATGTTCTCTGGCCTTTGGCTTTGATTTTCTCAGGAATATCCTCATAATCCACACTTAAAAACCATCTTACCCTGGCTCTTTTCAAGCCTAAATACCCGGCAACTTTATTGTCTTTTGATAAATGGACAATGTTTTCTTCAACTTCTCCGAAAATCCATGTCAGCATATCAAAAAAATGCACTCCAATGTTAGTTGCAACTCCTCCGGATTTCTGAATATCTCCTTTCCAGGAGAAAAAATACCAATTTCCCCTGCTGGTAATATAGCTCAGATCGATATCATAAATCTTATCTTTCGGGCCATTTTCAATTCTTTTTTTCAGTTCTATTATTGAAGGATGAAGTCTCAATTGCAGGAGATTGTAAACATTTTTACCGGTTTCCTTTTCAAAATCCTGAAGGGCATCTACATTCCAGGGGTTAAGAACCATAGGCTTTTCGCAAATTGCATTTGCCTGGTGTCGGAGCGCAAAACGAATGTGTGCATCATGTAAAAAATTTGGCGAACAGATAGATACATAATCTATATGAATGCCATTTCTTTTTATTTTATCTAAATGTCTGTCAAATCTTTCGAATTCAACGAAAAAATCTGAATCAGGGAAATATTGGTCAATAACACCAACACTGTCAAACTGATCCAGAGAGGCAACCAGCTGGTTCCCGGTTTCTTTTATGGCTTTCAGGTGCCTTACTGCGATATATCCGGCAACACCAATTAGAGAAAAGTTTTTTGGTTTATGAACCATGAGTTTTATAAATAATAGGTTTAGGCTACAAAGTTAATGAAAAGAGCTTGTGTTCAAT
>JAUVKW010000155.1 GCA_030596025.1 Bacteroidota bacterium
TTAAGACTATACCAACAAATTTGGATCATTTCATTACCCCAAATTTGGGTATGTCTAAATCGGGGTTTCCCACTTTACTTTCCACTATCCTTCGCACATTCATACAATTCGCTTCGCTTTTGTATGAATAAAGTGGGTTAAGGGGCTAACCAAAAACCAACGGAGACGCCTAATAATGTTCCTATAACATAACCCAGTATTCCCACTAATACTGCAGGTGTAACCATTTGTTTTAAACCAAAAGTAGCTGCCATTGGTGCTGCCAGGGTGGGACCTGAAACATTTGCACATGACGCTATGGCAATTTCCTTAAGGCTAAACCTAAATATCTTGCCAAATATCATCATAAATATGAACTGGATAATAAGCGTCAGCGTTGCAAAGATAAGTATACTGGGACCTGCAAGGAATACATCCTTTAGATTGGAAGCTGCCCCGACAACAGCCAGGAAAATATAAAGCATAGACATACCCATGCTGAATGCAACATTTTCGAGTTTCTGTAATATTGAAGGGAAGCTGGAAGCTAAAATAGCCATTAATATAGTGATTACAAGCAGATTAAGATTTGCAGATGTATTAAAAAGATCCTGCAACAAGCCAGCTATCAAAGTACCCAGAACTGTTACTATAGCTGCAATGGTAATTGCATAAGTTATGGAAGCTATGTCAGCCTTATTTTCATCCTTATCAGTCTTCTCCTTAATTGCAGCATTATTATTTTCTGAAAATTCGGGATAATATTTTTGCAAAACCTTAATAAAAGGCAGGTAAAATAGAAAAATCAGGTAAAACTGTATCCCGAAATTATCAACAGCCATAGTTGTAGTAAACAGGCTGCTTGTGCTGAAGTCGAGTGTTTCTGAAGCTGCAACAAAGTTCACACTGCCGCCAACAAGGGTAGCAATGAACACACCTGCAACTTTATAAGCCTCGGGTCCTATATTCACCAGAAAAAAACTGATAATTGCCCCCAGAACTATTCCAACTGCGCCTATAAGGTATATTACTATCAATCGTCCCGACTCTTTAATAATTTTTATAATATTCGCATTAAAAAGAAGAAGGGGTATGGCCATTGGGGTAACATAGTCGAACACAAAGTCATAAACTGCAACATCATTGTTACCCGAGGCAGAGGGAAGAAAATGAACCAATGCCAGCAGGGCTGTTATTACCATTGTGTACATAACTCCGGCAATGTTCTTGATCCAACCTTTTTTCTCTGCATAAACACCAAATGCGCAACTAGCCAGAAGTACTGCCCATATTGCAAGGTGACTGTCTGCTGAAATAACTGAATTCATAGTCTATAATCTGTTTTTGAAAAAAACAAATATATATATATGGAAGCTTTAATCACTATTAATTTTCCCCTTATTATAATCAGATTAATTTTCCTGTATCTTCTTTTCTGATATTTTCATCTGTAATTCCCTGAAATTTAATATATTTGCAGGTAATACTTGCAAGCGCACAGCAGATATTACTTGTAATTGCACGGCAGATAATACTTGCAAACGCACAACAAGTAATACTTGAGATTATACAATAATTGAAAAAATGGCAACGCCACAGGAAAAATTAGCAGATTCTTTAAAGGCTCTTCAAGAGATCCAGAATGAAGATGGGATTGCTGTGATAAGTCCTGGCAATTTGCCCAGATCACATAAAGATCGACTTGTTCAAAATGGATTTCTAGAGGAGGTTATCAGGGGATGGTATATCTCTACAAGACCAGGTAAAAGGCCTGGAGTGACATCGAACTGGTTCTCATCCTTCTGGTATTTTATTTCCAAATACTTTGAACAACGATTTCAGGATAAGTGGTGCCTGTCTCCGGAGCAATCTCTTCATATTCATAGTGAAAACTTCAATGTGCCAAAACAAGTATTGGTTAGATCGCCAAAAGCAAGCAATAATAAAACTGACTTGCTTCATAAAACCTCGTTTTTTGATCTAAAAGTAAACCTGCCTGATAAAAAAGATATAGTTAATAAAGATGGACTAAATTTATACTCTCTAACTGCAGCCCTAATTGCATGCTCTCCGGATTTTTTTATAAAACATCCAATAGAGGCTAGAACAACTCTCTTATCAATCAAAGATTCATCTGAACTACTTGAAAAGCTTCTAAGTCGTGGTCATAGCAAAATTGCCGGAAGGTTAGTGGGAGCGTTCCGTAATATTGGACAGGATCAGTTAGCAAATGAAATACTTGGCTCAATGAAACATGCGGGATTTGATGTTCGCGAAGTTGATCCCTTTAATGAGAAATTACCAGCCTTCAGCAAATCAAGAGAATCCTCTCCCTATGTAAATAGAATAATGCTTATGTGGCAGGAAATGAGGGCGATTGTTATTATGAAATCTCCCAAAGCACCTGGGCTTTCTGGCAATATTGAGGGATACCTTAAAGCGATAGATGATATATATACAACTGATGCTTATCACTCACTATCTATTGAAGGATACAAGGTTACACCTGAATTAATAGAAAAGGTGAAATCTGGTAAATGGAATCCTGATGAGAATAAGGAAGATGAGGAACTCAAAAATGCTATGGCAGCTCGCGGGTACTGGCAGGCATTCCAGGCGGTAAAGGAAAGTATAAAGAAAATTCTTGATGGTGAAGATCCTGGCTCTGTTGCAAATAAGGAATATAGTACCTGGTATCTAAACTTATTTGGACCAGGTGTTACTGCTGGAATCCTCAATGCTTCTGATCTGGCAGGATTCAGGAATGACAGGGTAATAATTTCCGGTTCAATGCATATTCCTCCTGGCCCTGAGGCAGTAAGAGAGGCTATGCCTGCACTATTTGACCTTATTAAAAAAGAAAAAGAACCTTTTGTTAGAGTAGTTCTGGGACATTTCTTCTTTGTTTATATTCACCCTTACCGGGATGGAAATGGCAGGATGGCTCGTTTTCTAATGAATACCCAGCTGGCTTCCGGTGGATATCCATGGACAGTCATTAAGCTTGAAAACAGAGATGAATATATGTATGCTTTGGAAAAAGCCAGTGTAGAGCAAGATATTTCTGATTTTGCCAAATTCATATCTAATTATCATCAAACATTAAAAGGAAAATGAATTGGTCGAGAATTCAGTTGTCAAGGAATACTTGACTACTGTCTCCCAGCCGGGCCTGTCCGCCGAAGTGTATTCATGAAGGCGGATAGAAAACAGGGCTTATGCCTGTTCCGTAGCGCAGCGTATCGGGATTAATATAGCTTTGGCTATATTTCCGAAAGATTCCAGTTAGCGATAAGCTCTTCAAGCAATACTAAACTCAAATAGGGTGGGGGCTCTCCTTCATTGAAATTTCGGAGAGTGAACAAAAGTTCTTCTTTTTAAATATCCCACCTCTCCTTTATCACGTTCGCAACACTCTTTGACCGGAACGAGTCATCGTCATCCCGATTTATCGAAACTATGGCTGCCAGGGGAAGGAAAACCTGTCCGGTCTGCTGATAAAATCAGCTGACGGATGTGTGTGTATGTTAATTGTTTTTTCAAGGCACATTTGCAATTAATATTAATCAATATAAAAATTGACAAATCTCATGAATTAACTTAACACAAGCCCCTCAGTATTAGTAGGAAAAGCTTCAAAGGCAATCTATCTTTGTAGTAGATAATTAACTAAGATTCATGCTTCAAACAAACCAATATAGAAGGTGAATAATTGTAAAAAACAAAAATATGAAAGGAGTTAAAAATGTACAAACAGAAAAGTGAACTATTTGAGCAAATTCGGACTTTTCATAAACAGGTAAGTGAATTTTATTCTGGCCTTATTGAAAAAGCTGAAAACCAAAGGGTAGAAATGCTGCTAAACTATCTAATTCGATATGAAAAGCTTCGTGAAGAATTTCTTATCAAATATGAAGAGGTCGCACCAAGCAAAGTGATGAATAGTTGGGTAAGGAAACCTTCTAACAAGTTATCAAATTATATTTGCGGATGCTTCAAAAACATTGAAAATCTATCCAGCTATTCAGTTGATGACATAGTTGAAATGGAATTGCATTTTGATAATTGTCTTGTGGAGCTATATGAGGAATTGGCTGTTGAAGAGGCAACCAAAGGAAATGATACAAACATATTTTATTGCCTGATGAAAAAGACAAAACAACAGGAAATGAATTTTTCAAGAAATGTTAATGGGCTCTACGACCTGTAATAATCTAAAATTTATAATATGTATTAACCACAATTATTAAGCAGAACCAAAATGACAAAAATAGCCATACCAGTATCGAACGGACATACTTCCTTACAGTTTGAAAACTCAAGCCAATTCCTGATCTATGATCTCTCGGTATCGGATTCAGTAGTTACTGCCAGGCATTTGGAAAGTGGAATAAACAAGCATCTGGAACTGGTACCGGAAAGGCTGGCAAAGGAAGGAGTAAATATTGTAATTACCAGGCGAATAAGTAAAAAGATGGCTAAAATGCTCAACGACAATAAGATATTTCTTTTTATCGGTGCATTTAAAATTGAGCCAGATGAACTGGTGGAAGATTTTCTTGAGGGGGACCTGGTAACAGATGATAAAATGTGCTATTGATGCAAGCTCAGTAGATTCTTGTTCTGAATTATTGACTTAAAACGTAAAATCATGGAACTTAAAAAATCACCCAAAGCAAATCTTGAAAAAGCAAGATTCATATTTCTGGAATTAGGGTTTATTATTACTTTGTCTTTGGTTTTAATTGCCTTTGAATGGACCACAACCAGATCCTCAATTAATAAATACGAGGTAGAGATGTCCGATGTGTATGAGGAAGAAATTATTCCAATTACCACTCAGGAGGAGCCAAAGCAATTGGCACTACCTAAACCTATAAAAATTGTAGAAATATTCGAAATCGTTGAGAATGAAGTAGAACTTGATGATGAACTTCAATTTGAGGACTATGAAGTGGATCAGGATTCTGAGATAGAAATTATGGAATATTCTGAATTTAAAGGAGAAGAGGAGGAGGAAGAAGAAACAGAGATCTTTTATATTGTGGAAGACATGCCTGGCTTTAGAGGAGAAGGATTAGATGGTTTCAGAAAATACATTTCGCAAAATCTTAAATATCCTGAAATAGCAACTGAAAATGGGATCTGTGGTAGAGTATTTGTTCAATTTGTTGTTGAACCAAATGGTTCAGTAAGTAATGTAAATGTAATACGCGGTATTGATCCTGCGCTGAATGCAGAAGCAGTTCGTGTTGTTAAGTCTTCACCAAAATGGACTCCCGGAAAACAAAGAGGGAAACCCGTTCGCGTCTCGTTTACTTTCCCTATTAACTTTAAGTTAGCCAGTTAATAATCACCTAAATAAGACCAGAATCTAAAAAAAATAAAATGAAAAGTACAGATGTATTAGTTATCGGAAGCAGTGCGGCAGGTGTTGTTGCTGCCATGGCAGGAAAAAGAGTTTATCCTGAAAAAAAAATTACAGTAATCAGAAAGGAAGAAAAAACTCTTGTACCTTGTGGCATACCATATACATTTAATTCCATCGATGGAACTGATGAAAATATATTACCATCTGATAAAATGTTTGACAACGCAGATATAGAACTGATTATTGGGGAAGTTGTATCTATTGAGCGCAATAATAAAACTTGCATGCTAAAAGATGGTAATGAAATTTCATATAATAAGCTTGTTCTGGCTACGGGTTCTACTCCAACGATTCCAAAATGGTTGAATGGAACAAATTTAAAAAATGTTTTCTCAGTTCCAAAGGATAAAGGATACCTGGATGAAATGAATAAGAGACTTACTAAATGTAAGAAAATAGTAGTTATTGGTGCCGGTTTTATCGGTGTAGAGCTTTCTGATGAATTGAGTAAAAGCGGAAAAGAAATCGTGCTCATTGAAAAATTGCCTCATATTTTAGAAATGGCATTTGACAAAGAAATATCATTGAAGGCTGAGGAAATCCTTAAAGAAAAAGAAATTAAGGTGAAACTGGGAATTGGGGTTAAAGAATTATTGGGTGAAAAGAAGGTGAATAGTGTACTATTGGATAATGGCGAAATAATTGAAACTGATGCAGTTGTTTTGTCAGTGGGATATCATTCGAATTCTAAGCTGGCTGAAAAAGCGGGATTAAGTATCAATAAGCAAGGTTGTATAAGGGTTGATGAATATATGAGAACCGAAGATCCCAACATTTTTGCTGTGGGTGATTGTGCTGAAAAACGTGATTTTATAACAAGGAAACCAAGTTGTGTTATGTTGGCATCTTCAGCATGTGCCGAAGCAAGAATTGCCGGAGTGAATTTATTTAAACTTTGCGCTATTAAAACATTCAGCGGTACAATTTCAATTTTCTCAACAGTTATTGGAGAAACTGCTTTTGGAGTTGCCGGCATAACTGAAACGCAAGCCATAACTGAAGGATTTGATATAATAACAGGAATATTTGAGGGAATGGACAAACATCCCGCTACACTTCCAGGGGCAAAGAAACAATTAGTCAAATTAATTGTAGGAAAAGAATCCGGTGTTATTTTAGGCGGTGAGGTTGTTGGTGGTTACTCGGTAGGAGAATTAATAAATACAATTGGTATCATTATTCAAAACAGAATGAATATCAATTCTCTGTTAACAATACAGGTAGGTACGCATCCTTTGCTTACAGCTTCACCAGCAGGCTATCCACTATTAAAGGCAGCAGGTAATGCTGCAATTCAAATAATGTTTAATTCTAAAATAGCAGATTAAAAAGTTCAAATCTGAAAACTTTAAAAATGAGAAGGTTGATCCCGGGACTTAATTGCCACATTGGGATCAACTTCTTATTATGCATTTAGAAGTGATTCAGCAAACAACAAATGTGTGCAAATCTATAACAGCTTAAGGAGTGGGTCTATAAATAATTCTTATTGATAAGTTTTATATCTTTATATAGTGAAATTATAGAAGTTGGTAATACAGCATAACTAACTAATCCATCTCCATGAATCAATATGTAGAAAAAACAAATTGCATCGACTGCAAGAGGAGTTCAGACTGTTTTACTCAAAAAATTGACTATATAGAGGAGTTCGCCAAAAAACAAAAAGCCCAGATTAATTATAAAAAGGGGGAGACAATAATAAAAGAAGGCTCCTATGTTTCATCTGTTTTTTATGTGTTAGATGGTTTCGTAAAAGTATATCTTGAGGGTCCAAATAAAAATATTATAGTTAAGCTTTTAAAATCAAACGATTTTCTGGGATTAACATCTCTTTTTGGCGACCATACCTATTATTTTTCCGCTACTGCACTATCAGACACAACAATCTGTTCCATTGAGGTAGAAGTTATCCA
>JAUVKW010000046.1 GCA_030596025.1 Bacteroidota bacterium
CAAAATGGAACTATTTCTTTTTCGATGCAAGCATCGGAGTATTAAACTCATTTATCCCGATACGCTCCGCTATCGGGATTCGTTCTACTTACAAATTCCAATTCACTTCGTTCTTAGAATCTGAGTATCACGAATAAAATAAGCATCTAAAAAGAATAATTAACACCTTAAATAAATTACAATGTTTAAATCTCAAACTTACATCAACAGAAGGTCCGTACTTAAAACTCAATTGAGCTCAGGTATTGCACTCTTTATGGGTAATGAAGAAAGCTCAATGAACTATGCCGACAACACTTTTCACTTCAGGCAGGATAGTACATTCCTGTATTTCTTTGGATTAAATCAGGCCGGACTGACAGGAGTTATTGATCTTAACGAAGATAAAGATTACATCTTTGGAAATGATTTAAGCATTGATGATATTGTATGGATGGGATATCAGCCTACTATAGCCCAAAGGGCACTTAAGGCTGGTATTGAAAACACAGGCAATGTAAACAAGCTGGAATCTTTCATAAAGCAGGCCCAAAAGAAAGGTCGAAAAATTCACATTCTTCCTCCTTACCGGCCTGAAAACAAGATTAAATTGCAGGATTGGCTTGGCATTCTTCCTGGTGAGACTCAACAGGCATCATCTGTGGATTTTATAAAGGCAGTTGTTGCACAGCGTGAAATAAAGACAAGCGAAGAGCTGGGCGAAATTGAAAAAGCAGTGAATACCAGTGTAGACATGCATGTAGCAGCCATGCAAATGGTAAAACCGGGTATGATGGAGTCGGAAATTGCTGCCAGAGTACAGGAAATAGCTGTCAGGACGGGTGGAAATATTGCCTTCCCGGTCATTGCCACAATTAATGGTGAAACTTTGCATAATCATTACCATGGGAATCAATTAAAAGAAGGAGATATGTTATTACTGGATTGTGGTGCAGAAACAGCCATGGGGTATGCCGGAGACCTGTCAAGCACCATGCCGGTTGGGACATCATTTACAGAACGTCAAAAAGAGATTTACGATGTTACCCTTGCCTCACATGAAGCTTCTATTAAAATGCTGAAACCCGGTATTCCATTTATGGATGTGTACTATGAATCTGTACGTGTAATCATTGAGGGAATGAAAGACCTTGGCCTCATGAAAGGAAATACTACAGAAGCAATGCAACAGGGTGCTCATGCCATGTTTTTCCCATGTGGACTGGGGCACCAGATGGGGCTGGATGTACATGACATGGAGGATCTGGGTGAAGTATATGTTGGATACGATGGAAAACCGAAAAGCACCCAATTTGGTATTAAGTCTCTTCGCATGGCTAAGCCTCTTAAACCTGGCCATGTATTAACCATAGAACCAGGTATATATTTCATTCCTGCCCTGATTGATATGTGGAAAGCTGAAAAGCGCTTTACCGACTTTATAAATTATGACAAACTTGAAACATATAAAGGTTTCGGAGGAATCAGGAATGAGGAAAATTTTGTTATTACCAGAGATACTTATAGACTTATAGGTAAACAGAAGCCAAAGACCTGTGAGGATGTTGAAAAACAAAAACTATGATATTATAACGGCAATATTTGGATGCCTATATATATTGCCTCTGAACCAGGTTGTGATTTTATGTATCTTTATTGAATCATATAATAATTAAATTTTATGGAAACATTAACACCTGAAAAAGCAGAAGTCCGTTATGCAGGCTTCTGGCTGCGCTTTGTTGCTTATCTTATTGATGATCTGATCCTCGGATTTGTTGGCTTCCTGGTTTCATTGCCATTCATTGGAGGAATAGTTTTATCTGCCATTGGTATTGGAGAATGCCCCGATTACGACGAAAAAACAATTCTTGGAATAGCAGGAATAATCGGATCTGTTCTTGGACTGATAATAGTAGTTGTTGCCCTGGGATGGCTATATTTTGCTCTTATGGAGTCGTCTAAAACCCAGGCAACACTCGGTAAAATGGCCTTAAGTCTTAAAGTCACAGATATGGATGGAAATCCGATATCCTTTGCCAGGGCTACCGGAAGATATTTTGGAAAAATAATTTCGGGTCTGATACTTAATATTGGCTATATACTTGCAGGCTTCACCGAGAAAAAACAAGCCTTGCATGACATGATGGCCGGTTGCCTGGTAGTTAGGGATTAGCATTATCGAACAGGATTATTATCTTTCGGGGTAGATTTTTAGTTTTAGCTACGGTAAAATGAGTAACGATGTGGTTAAAAGAGGTTGAGGAAGTTGAGAAGGTTTAGAGAGTTGAGAATTTAATGGTGCATACCTATTAACACAACTTCAAAAATCGAAATAATTCTCCTCCATCTAAACAATTTAAACATTCTAAACTGTAGATTCAGATTTTTAGTGTAGTCGAATGATTGATGATGGATCATGAAAAGTTTCATTAAATTATTTAACCCAAACTGATTAATCGATAGGTCCTATTACTGCTTATCTTTTCTTATTTTTGCCAAGATTTCATGGATGGACGAAAAAAACAGGATGTATTCAAACAAAGATATTACAGTTTATATGAGAGAAAAAATACTACCTGGAATATACTCAGAGATTGATCCTTTAGAAACAGTTATTATTCATACACCCGGACCTGAGGTGGAAAACATGAATCCTGAAAATGCGGAACGGGCTCTGTACAGCGATATATTAAACCTGTCTGTAGCAGGGCAGGAATATAAACAATTCAATAATGTATTAAGTAAATTTGCTCAAACCCTGGAAGTTTCTGATTTGCTTCGTGAAGTTCTGGAGATCCCTCCTGCCAGGGAAGCTTTGCTGAAGAAGATTTGTAAAAGCAAAGAGTCGGGAGTAATTCTGAATCAACTGGAATCCCTTGATAATTTTGCATTATCGGATGTACTTATTAAAGGCATGCCCAAAAATTATGATACCCTTTCAAATTTCCTTAGTAAGGAAAGATTTAGCCTTAAGCCATTGCACAATTTCTTCTTTACAAGGGATTCAGCCGTGGTTCATGCCGATCAAATTTACATATCAAAGATGGCCAGTCAGGTAAGAGCCAGAGAATCTATGATTATGGAGGTTATTTTTAATCACCATCCTTTATTCAGCAAGGAGATATTTTATCCGGATGAAAATTCCATAGCCTATGAAAAGATCCGGTACGAAGGTGGCGATATTCTAACAGCGAGAGAAGACATTCTTGTAATAGGGACAGGGGTAAGAACTTCATCACGCGGAATAGATTTTATTGTAGAAAGTTTGAAACTAAACAAAGAGAAAAGGAAGCACATCCTGGTTCAGGAATTACCTTCAGAACCAGAATCATTCATTCACCTCGACATGGTTTTCACTTTTCTGAACCGGGATCATTGCATGCTCTTTGAGCCCATAATATTAAAAAATAATAAGTATCAGACAGTTCATATCGATATTGAAAATGGGCAGGTTAAGTCTATTCAGTACATTGACAATTTACTTTCAGGACTTGAATCTCTTGGTATGAGTTTAAAGCCTATTTTTACCGGTGGCACTAAAGATCTCTGGGTACAGGAAAGAGAGCAGTGGCATAGCGGGGCGAATTTCTTTGCACTTGGCCCCGGGAAAGTGTTGGGTTATAGCCGTAATGAGTACACTATGGAAGAAATGAGCAAGCAAGGCTATGAAATTATCAAGGCCAAAAATTTTCTGGATGGTACATGTGTTCCAGGCCCTAATGATCAATTTGTAATTGCACTTGAAGGATCAGAATTAGCACGGGGTGGCGGTGGAGCGCGCTGCATGACCATGCCTGTTGTAAGAAGAAAGGCTGAGGCTGAGGCTTAAGCAAAGAAGGATTAAAATAGAAGTCAAGCTCAGCCTCAGCCTCAGCCTTTCTTTATACCAGTTCTTTTACAAGATCAGCAGCTTCCTGCAGAGTTATGGCAGAATGAACTTTTAAGCCCGATTGATCAATCAGTTGTTTTCCCTCTTCGGCATTTGTTCCCTGCAACCTGACAATTACCGGAATCTTGATATCACCAATACTTTTATAGGCATCCACTACGCCCTGGGCAACCCTGTCACAGCGAACAATACCTCCAAAAATATTTAATAAAATTGCTTTTACATTAGGATCTTTTAAAATAATTCTGAACCCTGCCTCTACTGTTTCCGCATTGGCAGTGCCACCTACATCGAGAAAGTTGGCAGGATCACCCCCGGACAGTTTGATAATATCCATAGTTGCCATGGCAAGGCCGGCTCCATTTACCATACAACCAACATTACCATCCATTTTCACAAAATTCAAATCATACTTACCTGCCTCAACTTCTGCAGGATCTTCCTCCGAAAGGTCGCGAAGTTCCATATAATCTTTATGACGAAACAGCGCATTGTCATCAAGATTCACCTTACAATCCACAGCTAATATTTGTCCATCTGATGTCTTCAGTACAGGATTGATTTCAAACATGGAGCTGTCTGTTTTATCGTAGGCGGTATAAAGAGCCATTACAAACTTTACCATATCTTTAAATGCATTTCCTGAAAGTCCCAGGTTGAAGGCCACTCTCCTGGCCTGGAAAGGCATAATCCCAACTTTCGGATCTATTTCTTCTTTAAATATCAGGTGTGGGGTTTTTTCAGCCACAGTTTCAATATCCATTCCCCCTTCTGTTGAATACATTATGATATTTCTTCCGGTTTGCCTGTTTAGAAGAACACTCATATAGTACTCATCAGTTTCTTCTTCTCCGGGGTAATACACATCCTGTGCAATAAGTATCTTACTTACGATTTTGCCTTCCGGACCAGTCTGGTGTGTTACCAGGGTCATACCGATCATAGTTTTTGCAATCTCTTTAACATCATCCAGGGACTTTGCCAATTTCACTCCTCCTCCTTTTCCTCTTCCTCCTGCATGAATCTGTGCCTTTATAACCCACATGGGGGTTCCTGTTTGTTTTTGAAGTTCTTTTGCTGCATCAACTGCCTTTTCTGGAGTATCTGTAACTAGCCCTTCCTGAATTTTTACACCAAAACTTTTCAGTATTGATTTCCCTTGATATTCGTGGATATTCATTTTTAAATATATTTATTTTTAAAAAATCAAAAGTACGTTTTTTTTTATACTAATTCAAGAACCTGGGAAACTCGTCTGGCCACTAAAAGTGGTCTGACGAGTATAAGTGTAACTGGCTATTGAGAAATCTTTTCCTATTTTTGCAAAATACAATTTCAAAGATGAAAAAACTCCTGAATTCAGAACTGGAAAGAAAAAGTCTTGAAGATGTTAAAAAGGCACAAAAACTCCCTGTAGTTCTTGTTCTGGATAATGTTAGAAGTTTAAATAATGTTGGTTCAATTTTCAGAACAGCAGATGCTTTCCTTGTTCAATCAATTTGTCTTTGTGGAATTACAGCATGTCCGCCACATCGTGACATTCAAAAAACTGCATTGGGAGCAACCGAATCAGTGGACTGGTCCTATTACAAAGAAACCAGCCAGGCAATTCATGAATTAAGAGGAAAAGGTTTTCAGGTTATAAGCATTGAACAAGTAGAAAAGTCAACATTTCTTGATGATTTTCAACCAGATCATAAGCAAAAATACGCTTTTGTATTTGGGCATGAAGTTCGCGGAGTAGATCAGGCAATTGTGGATTTAAGTGACATATCCATCGAGATTCCCCAATATGGAATAAAACATTCTTTCAATATTTCAATAAGTGCTGGAATAGTTCTTTGGGATTATCATTTAAAAACAAGATTAAATAAAAAAGGGGCAGTTAAATAAACTGCCCCTTTTTTATTTAGATAATATTATTTTACTCAACAACAGACTTGAAGGTATCGTTCTCAAAATACTTGGCAAACTCCAGGTCTTTCTTTGCCATATCTTTCATCTTTGGTTCTTTTTCACAGGCAGAACGTAAATTGTTGAAAGTATAATCTTCATTCTGTACATGAACTCCAACAATGGCTTTCAGGTAGAACAACTTGGCACAACCTTCACTTATGTTATCCAGTATGGCTTTTGCGCCCTGAGCGTCATCATTCAATAAGTGTGCAAGAGCAGCATTGTAGCATGTTTCTTTTCCATAGTAATTTACCGCATCCTGGTAGCGACCTTCCATAATACTAATAAGACCCAAACCATTGTTAACTTCTTTACCAGGCTTTTCAACTGAGTTGAAATAATCCTTTGCTTTAGCTACATCACCAGTAAGTAGAGATGCATAAGCCAGGTTGGTTTTCACTGCATCATTGTCATAAAGAGTCTGTGCCTTTTCAAAAGCAGCCTTGGACTCTTCAAATTTGTGCATCTTCATGTATACATATCCAATATTATTGGCGGCACGAACACACTTTGGAGCTTTCTCAAGAGCAAGCTCATAAGTACTTAATTGCTTATCGAGGTCTTCAGTTAAGGTAGCGGCATAAAGAACTTCTTCTAAACCAAGTGTGTCAGGATTAGAATGAATGTAATCCATTATTTCTTCGTCCGTAAAACCAATTTTATTCACATTCACGGTGATTTTTGATCTTCTTAATTGTGGAAGAATATCATCGGCAATTACCTTATAAGCAGCAGAAATATTTTTAATTTCCTTTTCACGAACAACAGGATCCTGGTACATGGAAAGAACGCGTAAAATAAGTTCCTTATCCTGGATATCTGATCCAGCCATTAGTGTTTGGAAACCATCCCAGTCTTCTGCAGTAGTTTTGGAAGTTACAAAACCATCGTTTTTTGCTTCCTCAACCTTGGCACGATTAAGCTCCCTTGTGAAAAACTTCTCTGCAGTAACGCCCCTTTTTCCTGACAATTTCTCATTTAAATCAAGTGCTCCATCAGGAGATGCATAAGATGAAACTTCTGCACCAACAAACTCCAGGTTTTCAGCAGCTTCAACGTCTTTAAGATAAGATTTCAATGCAGCAATATCTTCTGATTTCAACTCCGAGCCACGAATATTGGCACGATTGATCAGGTACATAATATCTGCTACTTTAGATTCTCCAATAATTCTCTTAAACTTATCCGGCATAAGGATAGGGTCGCCTTTTGCACCAAAATAGGTTGAAGTAGCAACTACACCATCTGCAACCTTTAGTTCTCCAAAACCAACTGATTTGCCCTTCATAGAGGCATTCACTCTCAAAATAAGTTCTGATTGCTTCATTTCCTTTGTAAATGGCACCTTCCCGGAGGTTGTAAATGTTCCACCATCATAACTGATAGTCTTATTATTCTCTGTAACATCTTCTCCTTGTAACACCATAGTTTCAAAGGCTGTTTCTCCTCCTTCATAAACAAGAACAGGAGTAACTTCAACAATGGCTTTCTTAACGAAATACTTCTCAGGGAAACTGCCCGTAAGAGTCATATCTACTTCACCAGCGTGAGTTTCAAGCACTTCAGGAACAACTTTGTAACTAACATTCTCGTAATCCTTACTCATTTTGTTAATGCTGTTACAGCTTGTCATAATAAGCACTGCAAAAGCAATGGATGCTAAAATTTTAATTCTTTTCATGGTAATTAGGTTATGTGTTTTAAAATTCAATAATATTCTGACAGATACTACAAAACTACTATGTTTTCTAGAAAAAAAAAACATTTCATATAAAAATATTAACTCGTAAGAATTTTGCGACTTATCCCTGTTGGATGTTCTGTTTCAAGAATTATTTCCCGAATCTTTCGATAATCATTTTTATTTGCAACAAAGTCAAGCTGGTTTACATCCAGAAGCAAATACCGGATCTTTGGATTTTGACGAAAGAACTCAAAATAACCCTTCTGAAGGTTTTCAAGATATTCTGGTTTAATATTCTGCTCATAGCTTCTTCCTCTTTTTTCAATGTTTCTTAGAAGCTTCTCCGTATTTACATGCAGATAAACGAAAAGGTCAGGTTTTGGAAGTGAATCATAAATAATCATGAATAACTGCCTGTAAAGATTATATTCATCTTCTTTCAGTGTTGTTCCAGCAAATATTAATGATTTCATGAAATAATAATCAGCAATAATAAAAGAATGGAATAAGTCAGGGTTACTTAATTCCTCTTTCAGTTGCTTATACCTATCGGCAAGAAATGACAATTCCAGTTGAAATGAATACCTTTCAGGTTCTTTATAAAATTTTGGAAGAAAAGGATTATCTGCAAATTGCTCCAGGATCAATTTTGCATTTGACTCTTTGGCAATTTTCCTGGCAAGCGATGTTTTACCAGCACCTATATTTCCTTCTATGACAATATATTTATATTCCACTTTGTATGAAATATTCTCCTTTTGGAAAACCTGTTATTAGTATATTCTTAAATTCAATTCTTGAATTTTCTTGTCTTTCCTGCTTCCAACTAATCTCCCAACACTCAAACCTGCAAACACAAAGATCAGGAACATGGTTTTATTATCCAGGGGGAAATCTATTTTGACTCCGAGAAATTGCCAAATCACAAGCCAGATTACCAGACCAGATAAAATTCCTATAAGTGTGAATAATGATGAGTAATGCCGGGGAAACACTAATTTATGTTTGCCTCTCAAATGTTCTGTAAGCCTTTTAAACAAACTATTATACGCATAAAATGCTTCTTCTGAAATTCCCTTTTCCAATTTTAAGCGGGAAATAACCTCCTCAGCTTCATCAAAGTAAACTTCACATATTTTACAATCTGATTTAAACTCTTCTATTCTACCCGCCATCTTCATAAACCTGTCTGGACGAAAGTAACGGATCTGAGTAGCTGTAAATTTCTCATCCTGAAAAGTATGCTCAATTTCTTCAAGCCATTCATTCCTGGTCATTCTGAAAAGTAATTAAAACGTATTATAATAATTCAGGATTTAAAGTACAAAAAAAGGCCATATAAATGGCCTTTTATATACTTTTTTATATTTCCTTAATCCCTTCTATGATTCCCTCTGTCTGAATGCTCCACTCTTTCAGGTCTGGGGAGTAGGACTTTACGGGAAAGCTTTAGCTTACCGGTTTTTTCATCCATCTCAAGTAGCTTAACTTCTACTTCCTGGCCTTCTTTTAAGACTTCATCCACAGACTTAAGTCTCCTCCATTCAATTTCTGAAATATGGAGCAAACCCTCCCTGTTCGGCATAATTTGAACAAAGGCACCAAAGCTGGTAATTGACTTCACAATTCCTTTATAAACCTCCCCAACCTCAGGAACTGCAACAATTTGATTAATCATGTCAAGGGCTTTGTTAATTGCTTGCTGATCAACAGCAAAAACATCCACAACACCAGTGTTACCAACTTCCTCAACTACAATTTTAGTTTCTGTTTCTGCCTGAATTTCCTGAATTACCTTTCCTCCAGGGCCAATTAAAGCACCGATCAAATCTTTTGGAATAGTAATCTGGACAATTCTGGGAGCATGTGGTTTAAGATCTTCTCTAGGTTCACTTAATGTTTCCATCATTTTCCCCAGAATATGCATTCTTCCCTGCTTTGCCTGTTCAAGTGCTTTGGAAAGAACATCATAAGAAAGGCCATCAACTTTAATATCCATTTGTGTAGCTGTGATCCCGTTTTTTGTTCCGGTTACCTTAAAATCCATATCACCCAGGTGATCTTCATCCCCAAGAATATCAGAAAGTATAGCATATTTTCCGGTTTTTGCATCAGATATCATTCCCATGGCAATTCCTGAAACCGGCTCCTTTATCTTTATCCCTGTATCCATAAGTGCCAGGGTTCCTGCACAGACAGTAGCCATAGATGAAGACCCATTTGATTCAAGAATATCAGAAACTACCCTTATGGCATAAGGATTATCACTCCCTACAGGAACCATCTTCTTTAATGCTCTGTGCGCAAGATTTCCGTGTCCAACTTCCCGACGGCTAAGGCCCCTGTTTGGCCTGGCATCCCCGGTTGAAAAAGCAGGAAAATTATAATGAAGAACAAATTTCTCAGTGCCACGATACATTACATTATCTACAATTTTCTCATCGAGTTTGGTTCCCAATGTCACTGTGGTAAGCGATTGGGTTTCTCCTCTTGTAAACAATGCAGATCCGTGAGCTGAAGGAAGATAATCAACTTCGCTCCAAATAGGTCTGATTTCATCTGTCTTTCTTCCGTCCAGCCTTATATTGGTATCCAGAACCATTTGTCTTACTGCGTCCTTATGAACATCGTGGAAATAACGATCCACGAGGGTCTTATCTACTTCTTCCTCATCTTTATATTGTGCCAGGAAATCTTCTTTTATTTTATTGAAAGATTCTGTACGAAGGTGTTTATCAGAAATATGCTTTTTCGCAACTTCATATAGCTTATCGTAAGTTTCTTTGGTCAATTTTTCTTTAAGCTTTTCATCGTTTCTTTCATGATCAAATTCTCTTTTTACAACTCCTAGCTCTTTTGCCAAATCCAATTGAGCCTGACACTGAATCTTGATCGCCTCATGTGCAAATTTTATAGTTTCAAGCATGTCAGATTCTGAAACTTCATCCATCTCTCCCTCCACCATCATGATATTATCAATAGTTGCCGCCACTATTATGTCGATATCGGCTTTTTCCATTTCAGTGGAACTGGGATTAATTTTCATTTTCCCATCTATTCTACCAACACGAACTTCAGATATGGGACCAGCAAAAGGGATATCAGAAACTGTCATAGCTGCTGAAGCAGCCAGTCCAGCCAATGCATCAGGCAGAACTTCTTGTTCAGCTGAAAACATGGTAACATTTACAAAAGTATCAGCATGATAACCTTCTGGGAATAAGGGTCTTAATGCCCGATCTACCAGTCTTGAAATCAAGATCTCATAATCATTAGGCCTTGCCTCTCTCTTCATGAAGCCCCCCGGGAATTTCCCCATGGCTGAATATTTTTCTTTATAATCTACTGATAATGGCATGAAATCAACATCTTCTCTTGCAGTATGTGCTGACACTACTGTGGCAAGAATCATTGTTTTTCCCATTTTCAGAACTACTGCGCCATCAGCTTGTTTTGCCAGTTTTCCGGTTTCAAGCGTAATGGTTCTACCATCTCCCAAATCAATAGTTTTCTCTACAACTTTATACATCATTTTCTCATTAAATTTCTACAATTAACCTACATATAAGGTATAAAAAAAGGCAATCGGTAAATTGCCTTCTCCCTTTATTTTCTAAGTTTCAATGCTTTAATAATTGCACGATACCTTTCAATATCCCGTTTTTTGAGATAATCAAGAAGGCTTCTTCTCTTACCAACCAGCTTTAATAAAGCCCTTTGAGTGCTATAGTCTTTTTTATTATTTTTCAGATGCTCGGTAAGATGAGCAATACGGAATGTGAAAAGTGCAATCTGACTTTCTGCACTTCCTGTATTTACAGCTTCCTTCCCATGTTTCTTGAAAATTTCTTTTTTCTTCTCTCCTGTAAGGTACATAACAAGTATTATAAGTATTAGGTTTTACCTGATTTTTAAAGAACTGCAAAGATAGTTTTTTTTTTAAACAAATCAATTAATTCCTGTAAAAGTAAAAAACTGATTTAAGTCTAAGCAGGAGGGTATTCTTCCAGGTATTTTAAGCCATCATCAAAAGAACGAAGAGGAATGTCTAAGTGTCGAATTGCCTTATCAAGAATAAATCCTGTTTTATATGGCCTCCTTGCCTTTTCATCTAATTGACTGGAAAGCACCGGAGAGATCAGAGACGAATCCAGATTGTAAAAGTCAGCAATTTTATGTGCCATCTCCAGAATACTTAGCATTTGATTTCCAGAAACATGGTATAAACCCGTTTTTTGTTCAAGGGCCGCAAACAAACAGGCTCTTGCCAGATCATCAACCAGGGTAGGCATCCTATGTTGATCCTGGACAACCCGAATTGCCTGCTTTCGTTCCAATTCTCCCTTTACCCAGAGAAGGAAATTCGACCTTCCAGGAACAGAGGGTATTCCATACACCAGAATTGTACGGATAATAGTCCACTTATTCGCTGTTTCCGACACTACTTTTTCTCCGGACAACTTGGAATAACCATAATGACTTAATGGATTCGTAATATCTTCTTCTGAATATGGGCCTTGCTCTCCATCAAAAACAAAATCACTGGATAAATGGATCAGATGAGCTCCAATTTGATTAGCCCTGGTACTTAAGCCTTGCAAAGCTTCTGTATTTACTTTCCAACATTCAGCTTTTGATTCCTCACAAGCATCTACTCCCGACATTGCAGCAGTATTTATTACCACATCGGGTTTATACTTCTCAAAAATGGCAGAAACTTCTGATAGGTTTGTAATATCCAGATGATCATATGCCAGATCCTTCCATGCATCACTTTCAGAATTAGGCTTGCGGGAAGTAGGAATTACTTCAACTTCCTCAAGCTTGCTAAGAAGTTCTACAAGCTTATTTCCTAAAAAACCACCAGCTCCGGTTACCAGAATTTTTTTCATGTAGAAATTTAATCCCTGCCTTTCACCAGGACATCCTTTAATTTAGCTATTTGAACCGGGTTACCTAACACAAAAAGATTGTCATCAGAGGAAAGTATAATATCCGGATCGGGATTGAAGATGTATTTTCCTTCTTTTTTCAAACCGATAATATTTGCTCCGGTAATATTTCGAATTCCCAGCTCTCTGATTGATTTTCCTGAGAAACAGGCTGCTAAATTATTACAGGAAAGCTCTTTAAGAGTTACGTCATCACTTTCCTGCAACATAATATACTCAAGGAATTCAACAACGTCTGGTTGCACAACCAATTTGGCCATTCTCTGACCCCCAATCTTATCCGGCATAATTACATTATTTGCACCTGCCCGTTTTAGTTTGGAATCGGATTTGTCTTCTGAAGCCCGGCTGATTATTTTTAAATCAGGATTCAACTGCCGGGCAGTTATAACAATAAACAGGTTGTCAGCATCATTTGGCATAGTTGTAATGAGAGCCCCGGCTTTATTAATTCTCGCCGCTTCTAGTATTTCTTCCTGGGTTGCATCCCCTTCTATGTACAAATAATCGGTTTCCTCACGAATCTCTTCAGAAACTTCTTTGTCAGATTCAAGGATAATAAATTTTTGTTTATGGTCCTGAAGTTCAATAACAGCTTGCTTTCCATTTCTGCCATAGCCACAAACAATTACATGGCCTGATAGTCTTTTTATTCGCTTTTTCACTTTATTGTCTTTAAAATAATTTCTAAATACTCCTTCCACTAAAAACCTTGTAAAAGATGTTACTACATATATAAATACCCCAAAGCTAAATAGTATTAAGCCTGAGGTAAACAACATTCCCGTGTTATCAAGAGGCCTGACTTCTTCAAAACCAACCGTAGATATTGTAATCACTGTCATAAAAAGGGCCTCTGTTAAATTATAATCCTCCAGGAACATAAAACCCATAGTCCCCACAAAAACAATCCCCACAAGAAGCATTAGGGCAACAACAATATTTTTAATCTGGCGATCTCTCATGTGGTTTTACTGGCAATGATTTGATTTCCAATTTCGCAGTCTAAACATTTTTTAAATTTACAATATTTATTTTTTAGCTGAAGTAGGGCTTGTGTATAAAAAGCACTTTCGGCCTTTACCCCTACCTGCTCCCATCTCCGGATAATGGCATTTTTCTCAGGAGGGATTTCATCCATAAAATTAATGGCTCTGTTAATTAAGTCTTGCTTATCCAAAGATAATCCATACATATATAAGAATGGTATTATAGTATTTATCAATAAGGAATATTGTGCATCTGTCCCCAGGGACTTTTTCTTCGGATTTGAAAGCTTGTTAAAGCGATAATGATCATCCCAATAAGTGGAAGTATTAAATTTAAGCAAATGTAATAATTCGCTAAGTTCAGTAGCTTCCATAAACTTTGAGAACAGACCTTTTGAGTAATATATCAATGCCGCAAATTGAGCAATTCTGATGGTAGGAAAATTTAAAGGCCTCATCCTCATAAATTTCCACTGATGAGATTCCATGGCTTTCAGTTGAAATTTCGCTTTAAGAAATAAATACTCTTCTGAAAGCTTCTTAAAATACTCATCCCCAAATAAGCTGTCACTTAATAGTCCTGACTGACCAAATAATAAAGCCTCTAATTGAAATAAGTTATCCCGGTAATGGTAAATGTGCTTGATGGGAAGAGATCTGGATAGTCTTTCAAATTGGTTGCTATTTACCTTAAATCCAAAACTCCTTGCCAGTCCCTGGTAAAAAGTTTCCTCCCAATCATTTTTATTTGCTTTCAGGAGTATTTCAAATGAAGCAGACTTATCCTTTAGTCGTTCTACCAGCACATTTCCCAACCAGAATTTTATTCGAAACGGATCAACTTTAAACAAATCATCCTCACAGGCTACCCATCTACGTTTTTCCATCAATTCTGAATATTTCTTAAGATGATTTTCATTTACCTTGACAACCAGGTTGGGAACCAGCCTGCCATTTAAAGTAAGTACATCCTTATCATGATCCAGACTCACATGTAAAATTACATTATCGTAAGCATGATCAATGTGATGCTTGTGCCTGTACCAGTCTGATGATTTTAAATGAATTTCAATGTTTCCAACCCAGAGTATTCCATCTATCTCAACCCTGGCATTAAAAAAATCCGGTCCTGAATGATGATTCAATTCTCCCTGCTCTATTACCTTTATTTCATCTCCCAAAACAGAATGATCATTTTCAGTAAGAAGTAGCTTGTTTTTCCAAAGAAACTGAAGAAAAGCCTCATTCATAACCGGTTAAATTAGATGTTCATGCCTTATAAAGATAAGCAAAAAGCCTGTTTTATGTGGAAGAGTTATTGCTGTATATTATCCATGTCTCATTCAGGATTATGAAACCGCATTTGCATGCAAATAGAAAATGTTGAAAGTGTCGAAAGGTCAAGCATCTTTGACTCTTCGACACTTGGACTGTTTGATCTATAAAATTCCCCTCTCTTCAAGGAGTATCTTCATTTCCTCTTTGAGTTCCTCTGCTTTTTCAGAAGCTACCCTGGCAAAATTCTTCCCCTGATCTGCAAATATTATTCCTCTGGAAGAATTTACCAATAATCCGCAATGGTCATTCATTCCAAATTGAGCAACTTCTTTTAAACTTCCACCCTGCGCACCTACTCCCGGAACAAGAAGAAAATGATCAGGAATGATTTTTCTTATATCGCCAAGCATTTCAGCTCTTGTGGCACCGGCAACAAACATCATTTGATCCTTTGACCCCCATTCTTTTCCTTTTGTCAGCACTCTCTCAAACAGTCTGTCTCCTTGATTTTTATCCCTCATAAACTGGAAATCTTCGGCACCTTTATTGGAAGTCAGTGCCAGAAGTATAACCCACTTATCCTTATACTGCAGAAATGGTTCCACAGAATCCACTCCCATATAAGGGGCAACTGTCACAGCATCAAATGACATTGTTTCAAAAAAGCTTCTTGCATACATCCGGGAGGTATTTCCAATATCTCCCCTCTTTGCATCTGCAATAACAAATAAACCTTTATCAACAGAACGAATATACTCCAGAGTTTTTTGCAGGCTGATCCAGCCTTCCACTCCACGGCTCTCATAAAAAGCAATATTCGGCTTGTAAGCAATAGTAGTTTTGTGAGTAGCATCTACAATCTGCTTGTTAAACTCAAAAACCGGATCTTTACTTGTTTTTAAATGTCCGGGGATTTTCATGGGATCAGAATCTAATCCTATGCACAAAAAGTTTTTCTTTTCCCTAATTTTTTCAAAAAGTTTTAAATAGTCCATTAGTTAATTATTTAAGCATTCCTCAAATTTACAAATACACCAGGAAATTATTTCAAAAGATATCAACTAAATATTTGACTCCTCTAATAAATATTGTCAAACCAGAGAAAAGTGTTTGTAAATGGTTCCTTTTTTTATTAGCCTTTTATTTCTTTGAATATAAATTCCTATTATCTTCATTCCCTCAAAGAAATTTGCATAGTATTATTTTAAAACTAATCAAATGAATCCTTTTAAGCTTATCAGTGGGCTCCTTCTCTTTATTAGTATTGGTGCTGCCTTTGGCCAACCAATAAATATCAATTGGCCGGAAGTTAAAGACTCCATCAACCTGGTAGATACTCATTCAAGACCTGTTGAATTTCAAAACAAACAGGTATTTTCTTTCCCGGGTATTGGCGTTGGTGTAAGAAATGACTTTACCAGTGCAAGATTAAATAAACTGGTTCAGGTTAACGATAGTACTTTATCAGGGTGGATCACTCCAGAGAATTTTCCAATTAATATGAGTCCATGGTACGCTTTCAAGATCTGGGCGGATACTGAAAAAGATATTTATATCAGACTAAATTATAAACATGGCAGGCATAGATATATTCCCAGATTGAGCAAGGATGGGCAGAACTGGGCTCAAATGGATCTGGCTGATTTATATACCGGAATGGAAGATACCACAGGCTTTTTTAAGCTCCATATCAACCCGGACACACTATGGGTTTCAGGCCAGGAAATAATGAGCTCAGCCTCTGCATACCAATGGATTGAAAGTCTTACAGAAAAACCCTTTATCAAAAGCCATGTTTTTGGGAAAAGTACCCAGGGAAGGTCACTTAAGGCAATTTCAATTTCTGAATCCGATGGGAGTAATTTGCTGGTACTTTTAAGCAGGCAACATCCACCGGAACTTACCGGTTATAAAGAAATGATCTCTTTTGTAGAAACAATTGCAGGGGAAAGCAGAATGGCAAAAAAATTCAGGAAAAATTTCAAGGTTCTTGTAGTTCCCATGGTAAATCCCGATGGAGTAGATAATGGCCATTGGCGTCATTGTGCAGGTGGGGTTGACCTCAATCGCGATTGGAGGCATTTTAATCAGCCTGAAACTTATGCATTCAGAAAATTTATACTTGAAGAGATAGAAAAAACCAATGCGCAGGTTCGCTATGGAATAGATTTTCACTCAACCTATATCGACCTTTTCTATATTAATCCGAAGGATAGTCTCCAGCTTGACAAGGGAATCTCTATGACCTTTATCAATGCCATCAATAAGAAGATGCCTGACAATCCTTTTGAACCGGTTCCTTCAGGAATAGAAGGCCAGAACTCATCAAACTGGTTTCTTCATGAGTTGGGAGTTGAAGCAATAACTTATGAGGTCGGAGATAATACTGACAGGGAAGTTATTCGAAAAAGAGGAGAAATTGCAGCCCTGGCTTTAATGAAGATCCTGAGGAAAAAATACAAATAACAACTTATACGAAATAAGATTTTTAACCACAAAGTCTCACAAAGTACCACACCAGGTATCACAAAGAAGGTATTATAAAAATATGATTATAGAATATTTAAAAATATTTTTCCGGCAATTATACAGGAATCCTCTAAGTAGTGTAATAAGTATAATCAGCCTGTCTTTTGGTATTACCTGCACGGTGTTGATGTTATTGTTTATTAACTATGAACTGGGCTATGATAAATTCCATGCCAATAAGGATGAAATATATCGTGTGTCTATGAGATCCATTTCGAAGGACAGGGAGGATGTGGGTGCCGGTATAACTGCAGCTGTCGGCCCCTCACTGGAATCAAACTTCCCTGAAATAATCCACTCCGTCAGAATAAGGAATCCACAGACTGGTTCACTAATTTATAAGGATAATAGCATATATGATAATAACATAAGGTATGTTGATTCCGCCTTCTTCCAGATATTTTCTTTTAACCTTATTAAAGGAAACCCTGCAACTGTCCTTTCCTTACCCTATTCAATTGTATTAACAGAAATATTAGCCAGTAAGCTATTTGGAGAAGAAGATCCCATGGGTCAGATGATCAGTTTAAATAACAAGGATGTTTTTATTGTTACAGGTATATGTGAAACACCGCCTTCAAATTCTCACATCCAATTTAGCAGTCTAATATCATTCATTTCCTTGTACGAAGATTCCAGGCTGCACCTGGGATGGGATGGAGGATGGCAATATCCTACCTATATTCAACTAAATCCAGAAGCCTCAATTGCAAACCTGGATGCAAAGATGCCTGCTTTCATGTACGAGAAAATCAATAAAAAATATGAAGCATTCGGAGCACGACTTGAACCTGTTTTTGAACCTCTTACCAGCATTTACCTCAACTCCCAGGCAGAAGACAGCAATGATCCAGGAGGTTCTGTTGCTAATATTCTAATATTTTCATCTGTTTCGTTATTCATCTTATTGCTGGCCTGCATAAATTTCATCAATCTGACTACCGCACAGGGTGTCTCACGAGCCCGGGAAGTTGGGATTAAAAAAACTTTTGGTGCAAAAAGGAGAACCCTGATAAAACAATTTATAAATGAATCAATGATAATGAGCATTGTTGCTTTCCTCCTTGCTCTGATATTGATTGAATTTCTTCTGCCTCAATTAAACAGTCTTATTAACAAAAATCTTATCCTTTTTACTCGTTCCAACCTTATTATTATATTGGGATTTCCTCTTATTGTCATTTTCGTAGGATTCATTTCCGGAAGTTATCCTGCATTCTACCTTTCTGCTTTTAAACCCCTGGCTGTTATAAATGGTAAAATATATGGCGGACCGGGGAAACAAAGAATTAGAAATATACTTGTATTATTCCAATTTTTTATCTCGGTTGTTCTTATCATTTTCACAATGGCATTGATCAAGCAAGTTCATTTTATGACCAGTAAAGATATGGGGTTTCCAAAAGAAAATATTTTGATTTTGGATTTAGTAAGTGAAAAAGCCCGCGATAATTTTGCTTTGGTCAAGCAGGAACTAAAAAGTATTTCTGAAATTTTATCGGTAAGTGCCTCATCCAATTTCCCGGGAAGAGGTTTGACCAGCAATGGCTACCTGCCTGACGGACAGGAGAACCCTGTTATGATTCATGTACTTGATGTAGACTATGATTTTATTCAGACTTATGATTTGAAGATAAGTTCAGGAAGAGGATTTAATAAGGAATTTGGAAATGATGAAAATGCTTATCTGGTTAATCAGGCTTTAACAAAAGAGATGGCCTGGGATGATGCTGTTGGCAAGAATATTTCCAGAGACGGTTTGCACGAAGTGATAGGTGAGGTTGCAGATTTTCATTTTTCGCCTATGCAACAATCAGTCCGTCCATTGATTTTTACCATGAAACCATATATTGGCTACAACATTTTAAACATCAGGTACAATTCAAGCGATTTGAAAGCTATGCTCACAACGATTGAAGAAAAATGGAAAGGCATTCTTCCGGAAGAACCTTTTTTGTACAGTTTCTTGTCTGATGACTTATCATTGATGTATGAAGAAGAAATGAAAACCAGTAGTTTACTATTGTTTCTAACAGTGATGGCAATATTAATTGCAGGTATGGGCTTATTTGGATTGGCTTCATTTACCACCAGGCAAAGAACAAAGGAAATTGGAATTCGAAAATCTTTGGGAGCCAGTTCTTTTTCAATTCTAACAAGCCTGGGCCTGAGTTTCACATTCTGGGTTTTTATTGCAAATATTCTTGCATGGCCTGTTGCATTTTATCTTATTTCAGGTTTCCTTAAAGACTATGCTTACAAGATTCAAATGCCCTACTTATTATTTATCCTTACAACTCTGGCAACTTTTCTTCTGGCCTGGATAACTATTGGATACCAGACTTATAAAGCTTCAATCACCAATCCTGTAACGGCTCTCAGGCACGAGT
>JAUVKW010000107.1 GCA_030596025.1 Bacteroidota bacterium
TCCAGTAGTTGATTAACAAGATCCAATAATCTCAGTCCGTTTCGGCGAATGACACCTAATTCATTATAGTCCTTATCCTTATAGGTTCTATTTGCCATTATCTTTTCAAGCGGACTTAGAATAAGAGTTAAGGGCGTGCGAAATTCATGTGAGATGTTGGTAAAGAAACGGCTTTTCATCCTGTCCATTTCAAGGATATGAAAATCCTTCTTTTCAATTTCGCGGGTTCTTTCCCTGACCTGTTTCTCAAGCTTTTCTTTATCCTTTCTGAGGCTCCAGGTTCTCCAACGGATGAATCCTATGATCACTGAAATAAGAAAGAAAAAATATAAGCTATACGCCAATCCACTTCTCCACCAGGGAGGATATATGACAATATCCAATGACACCCCTTCTTTATTCCACACACCATCATTATTGGATCCGGTAACCCAGAATGTATATTCCCCGGGTTTCATATCTGTATAGTCAGCAAATCTCCTGGTTCCGGCAAAAACAGTGTCAGGATCAAGACCGGTCATTTTGTATTTATACTGGTTTTTATGTGAATTGGTATAATTCAAAGCTGCAAACTCAAATGAAATGAAGTTCTCGTTATACTTTAACTCAAGCTCCCCCAACTCTGTTATTGATTTATTTAGTGGGGAGTTTTCATTTATGGGAACAGATTTATTGTAAAGCTTAAAATCGGTTATGACAATTTGAGGGATATGTGGATTAATTTTCACACTATCAGGATAGAAATAATTAATTCCCTTATCACCTCCAAAAAACATCTCTCCGGATCGGCTTTTATAATATGCATTAAAATTAAATTGTGATCTCTGCAATCCATCTGACTGGTCATAATTGGAAAACCTTTCAGTTTCAGGATTGAATCTTGACAGGCCATTTTCTGTGCTTATCCATAAATTGCCCTTTTCATCCACCAGGATACCCAAAATACTATTGCTTGGTAAGCCATCTTCCATGGTAAAAATGGTGAAAGTCTCATTTTTCAAATTGAATTTATTCAGTCCCCCGGCATCAGTTCCTATCCACAAATTACCTGAATTGTCCTCCACAAGGGTTCGTACCACATTAGAGCTAATGCTATTCATATTATTATTATCATGCTTATAATGTAGAAATTTATCATAATTTCCGTTTTTACCGGGAATATATTTAAAGAGTCCGTTGTTACTACCAATCCAAATTATCCCATCAGAATCTTCATAAACATAGAATATAATATTGGCATTGAGGCTATCCTGATTATCCGGATCATTTTTTAAAATTTCAAATTCTTCAGTTTCAGGATCAAAACGGTTAAGGGCACCTCCTCCTAAGGTCCCAATCCATAATATTCCTGACCTGTCTTTACAAATAGACATGATATGATCTGCACTTATAGAATTAGGATCATCAGGATCGTGAATAAAATGCCTGAATTCCATGGTTTCCATATCCAGTTTTTTCAGTCCGTCAAGTCCTCCCAGCCAGAGAATACCCGGAGGACCTTCACATATACTTAAAATTGTGTTATTATTAATACTTTTCGGATTATCCGGATTAAACATATAATTGGAAATTTTACCCGATTTTCTGTCAAATCGAAACAGGCCATAATCATGTGTTCCAATCCAATAAATACCTCTACGATCTTCAAAAATAACATGAATCCTGCCCTCAGGCATGCCAATTGTATTATCTGGTCTGCATTGATAAAGGTTAAATTTCCTTTTTTTCGGATCAAATTTATTAATGCCTCCATCATAGGTGCCAACCCATAGAATTCCATTGTTATCAACAATCGCAGTGTTAAGCAAATTGGTTGATAAGCTGGCAGGATCTTGCGAATCATGTTGATATAAATAAAATTTACCCGTTTTGTGATCAAACCTGTTTATACCCTTCGAATACCAGTTACCATCGGTAATTATCCAGGACGAACCTTCAGTGCCATGGGCTACTGTATAGACAGGTCCTGATGTAATACTGGAAGGATCATCCGGATCATGACAATACAGAATAATGGTGTCATTTTTCCGGTCGTATCTGGCAAGCCCCCCTCCGGTACCCAACCATAATTCTCCCTCAGGATCCAGCGATAATAAGTTAACGATATTTTTTTCGGAAAATATATCCGGATGAATCCAATAACGACTGATTTTATCCTTACTCTTCTCGTACCGTAACAATCCTCCACCAAAGGTTTCGAACCAGATTGACCCAAACTCATCTTCGATTATATTCCAAACCGTAAAATTTAACAGGCTCGCCGGATTGTCTGATTCATGTTTATAGTGAATAAATTCTTCAACAGTAACATCATAATCTGCATAAAGCTTTATCACTTCACCAGAATATGTACCCACCCATAATGCCCCGGAATGAGCCACATATAAACTGGTAACACCATTAAATGGCAGACCATCCGGTTTTTCATGCTTGATTTTGTATCGTATAAACTTTCCAGATACTTTTTCAAACATGGAAAGTCCACCAACAGTCTTTTTACCTTTGCTTCCATAAGACCCAATCCAAATATTTCCTCTCCGGTCCTCAACTACAGAATTTATTATTCCATCGTTTACACTATATGGGTCGGTAGGATTGTGCAGAAAGCGAGTGAAGTTATTTGTAGAACGGTTATACCTGTGCAATTGATCACCAGCTCTAATCCATATATCTCCTGCACTATCCTCATATATAATTCTATTTACATCATTCCCTATCAGGCTTGCAGAATCCTTAAAATTGTAAATAAAATTTTCAAATTCATATGCATCGTATTTATACAATCCATCTCCTTCTGAACCAAACCAAAGAAACCCTCTGCTATCACGATATATCCAAGATATAAACTTATTCACCCCATGATTCTCTCCTATTTGCTCAAATTCAACTTTTTGCTGGGCAAGATCGGTGTGGATTTCCTGCGCACTTAATGGGGAAAAATAAAAAAAGCTAATGATTGAAATGATTAATCTCAGGAGGTTATTATTGATGTTTTGTACAAACATATTGGTGAATGAAGCTGTTTTGCCCAACTGATCGAGTATTTTTTTACAAATAACTGTTATTTGTCTGCCACAGCATATAGAATCAATAAGTTCCTTTAATTGAATGTTTTCCTTCCTGGGATGTTCCTTATTCACAAATTAGTCTGCCCGGTGTGATATCAGAGAAGTTTTACCCTCTTATTTAGTAAATATACAAAAACTAACACATATAGTGCAGAACTTGCAGTATATGTTATAGTTATTGACATAATCAATTCATAAGTTACATATTGAAATAAACTTATTTTTAATTAAAACCACAATTATGAAAAAGGTAGTTATTAAAAGTGCCTCAGGCATTAAATTCTGCAGTTTCCTGCTGGCTGTACTATTTGTATTTAGTTGCAGTAAAGAAGAGAGTCCTCTTGCCATGAATGACGAAAGCTCTGATGTTATGTTGAAAAGTCAAGTGCTTGTTGATGTGCCAATTCACCTTACAGGATCCACACACTTCCCATCCTATGCAGTAAAGGAGCATCGGGTGATTTCTCCCTGGGAATTAAATACACTCTACTGTGAAGCAACTTTTACTATGGGACAGGGTCAGAATTTTGAACTTTCTACCAGTGAATATTTTGGCCCTATGTTATTTAGGGAAGTTGTATTTAACGGGAAAATAACCCCCAGCGGAATTGTAAAATTTTCATGGCCGGAATCATGGATGGAACTTGATTTTGCTACATTCCAGCTGGTGGAGAATACAATGAATCTACTTGATCAATTTTATTTACATACAGGTTGTGTTCCTTACGGACCAGGCATTAATAAGGGGACATGGTATTATAAAGGGTATTTTGACGGAAACAAGTTCTATGTTTCAACACACTTTATGGGAACACAGGAAAAGCTAGGTTTGATCGGATTTTATAAAATAGAACCCTTAATTGATGGGCCTATACAGTTTGAATTCTCTATTGAGTTGGAACTATGATTTGTTCCTGTAAGAAAGTCTCTTAGTAGCAGATTAGTGTTGGTTAATCTCTTATGATAGTTGTGCCCCGGCTGTATATCGGGGTACGACCTTTTCTTTTGCACGAATGTTACAAAAATCTAATCTGGCTTTGGCAGAAGATTTCAGGAACATTAGTGCATTTCTCATAGTCCTGATTTTAGTTTACAAATTCTGTAAACCTATTTCAGGACGAGACATTTTCTTTCCATTATTCCATTATTCCAATTATTTAGTTACTCGCACCCAAAGGGCCACCTCTCAAAAGCTGCTCATGAGCTTTTCGCCCTCCGGGCTCAAAGGTTCCATTATTTAAATATCTTTGTAAATCTTAATTAGAAGCGAGATTATGGCAAAGGAAAGACCACTGATACTAATAACACACGACGATAGCATACATGCAGGGGGACTAAAAACTCTAATTGAGGCGGCCCGTGAATTAGGTGATGTGATAGTGGTTGCACCTGAAGATAGCCAGTCCGGGATGTCGCATGCAATTACTATAAAGCAGCCCATCAGGGTAACAAAAAAATCAGAAGAGAATGGGCTAATTATATATACCTGTTCAGGGACACCTGTTGATTGTGTGAAGCTTGCCTTAAATCAATTGCTTGACAGGAAACCTGATTTGCTTTTATCCGGTATTAATCATGGATCCAATGCATCTGTTAGTGTGATTTATTCAGGAACAATGGCTGCTGCAATTGAGGGAGGAGTAAATGGCATTCATTCGGTTGGTTTTTCATTACTTGATTATTCCCCGGATGCAAATTTCCAGGCAGCCGGAAAAATAGTAACAAGGGTTCTCAAGGAAGTTTTGAAGAATGGTATTCCAACAGAAATTTGTCTTAATGTGAATATCCCTGCCATACCTGAAGCTGAAATTAAAGGGGTAAAGATTTGCAGGCAAACCAAAGGATATTGGCAGGAGGAATTTGATAAAAGAACAGACCCCTTTAACAGGGATTATTTCTGGCTCACAGGTTATTTTAATAATAATGAGCCCGAGGCACAAGACACTGATGAATGGGCCCTTAAAAATGGCTATGTCTCAATAGTTCCCATACGTGTTGATTTCACTTGTTTTGACTACATAAAGGAACTTGAAAAACGAAATTTCTAACTTTAGTCATTTTAGGCACTTTAAATTTTAGTCACTTTAGTCACTCTAGTCACTTTAGTCATTTTAAATTTTAGTCACTTTAAATTTTAGTCACTTTAGTCACTCTAGACACTTTAGTCACTCCAAATATCAGACACTTAATTAAAGCACAGATCTAAATGAAAAGTAAGTACAATAGCCAGGCACTGGGTTTTATTACAGGACTTATTCTGCCTGTAATTAGTTTTTTGGTGATTTTTCTTATAATGTCCGGGTCTCAAAGCCTGGCGGATTATTTGAACAGACTGGTTTCTTACCACATTCTGACCAAGTTTTTAAGTCTTTCGGTAATTCCCAACCTTCTTTTGTTTTACTTTTTTATTTGGAAAAATTTTCAGTATTCATATCGTGGAGTTGTTGGAGCTACAATTATAACTGCCATAGTGATCCTGATTCTACAGGTTACCTTGTAAGTAAAGTGAAATTGCAATAAAGATATTGACCATACTTTTGTTTGGCCAAAAATCATTCTATTTTTGTAGATCAATTGAATTTTATGTTTACTCTTTTAAGAAAAGAAATAAATACCTTTTTTAGCAGCCTGTCTGGTTATGTTGTGATTGTTGTCTTTCTGCTGGCCAACAGCTTGTTTATTTGGGTATTTCCAGGCGAATTAAATGTTCTTGACAGTGGTTATGCCGATCTGGAAACACTTTTTATTATTGCTCCCTGGGTTTTTCTTTTTCTTATACCTGCTATTACAATGCGTTTATTTGCGGATGAGAAAAGGACAGGAACCCTTGAACTTTTATTTACTAAACCTCTTGGGGATCTTCAGATTATTTTAGGAAAATACTTTGCCGGCCTGACACTGGTATTGCTTTCACTCCTGCCAACTCTTGTTTATTTTGCATCGGTGTGGTACCTGGGAAATCCGGTTGGAAATATTGATGTGGGAGGGTTTTGGGGCTCGTATATCGGTTTGTTTTTTCTCGCAGCAATTTATGTTTCTATTGGAGTTTTCACATCCTCCTTTACCGAGAATCAGATCATTGCATTTATTTCTGCCATGTTATTGAGTTTTATCCTTTATGCAGGTATGGATTATTTGAGCTCTTTACCTGTATTTCAATCATCTAATCAATGGTTAATAGGAATTGGTATTAATGAGCATTATAGTTCTATGAGCAGGGGAGTAATTGACTCAAGGGATATTGTATATTTTGTTATTGTCATCTCACTTTTTATTCTATTTACAAAGTTTGTTTTACAAAGCAGGAAATGGAAATAGAATTGAAACAGAAGGAATTATGAATACCAGGAAAAGAATAATTCAAAATGTGTCGCAGCTTTTAGTCGCTTTGGTGATTATTGCTCTGGCAGGATTTATTTCTTCCACCTGGTTCTTCAGGCTTGATCTTACATCAGAGAAAAAATATACTTTATCAGACGCTACCAAAAAGATCTTAAACGAACTTCCGGAAGATGTTTATATTCGGGTTTATCTGGATGGTGATCTGCCCATTGGGTTCAGGAAATTACAAACTTCCACCAGGGAGATACTGGAGGAGTTTCGGGTGTATTCAGGAAGGAAGCTTAAGTTTGAATTTATTAATCCATCTGAGGAGAAGGATGAGGATGCAAGGAAAATGATACAGGAGCTATTGTTGGAGAAAGGTTTACGACCTTCCAATGCACAATGGCGCGACCGGGAAGGTGGAATGTCTCAAAAAATTATTTTCCCTGGTGCTCTGGTCAATTATAAAGGAATAGAAATGCCGGTTAATTTTCTCAGGAATAATCCAGGTTTATCAGGAACTGAAAATCTTAACCAATCGGCAGAGGGATTGGAGTATGAGCTGATCAGTGTCATTAGAACTATCAGCAGTGACTCTATTTATAAAATTGCTTTCCTTGAAGGGCATGGTGAACTGTATGATCCGGAGGTAGCAGATGCATCCCGGGCACTTGCTCAGTATTATTCTATTGACAGGGGACAGATAGGAGGAAATCCGGGAATCCTGGATAATTACGCTGCGGTAATTATTGCAAGGCCAACCGAGAGGTTTAACGAAGAAGATAAATTAATTCTTGACCAGTATTTGATGAATGGGGGAGGTATACTATGGTTGGTTGATCCTGTAGCCGTAGATATGGATAGTTTAATGTATTCAAGTATTACAACCGCCTATATCCGGGACCTGAACATCAACGATATTTTATTCAAATATGGTGTAAGAATCAATGCCAACCTGATTCAGGATATTCAATGCTCTTTTATCCCGGTAAATACTGCTCTTGTTGGGAATTCTCCTCAGTATACACCATTGCCATGGGCATATTTCCCTCTTCTCCAGGGAGAAAACCACCCTGTTACCAGGAATTTGAATCTTGTAAGAACTGAATTTGTAAGTGTTTTGGATACGGTAAAAGGAAATGGCAGAATTGACAAAACATTTTTATTGAAAACATCTCCCTATTCAAGGATTGTAGGAGTGCCAAATCTAATAAATCTAAGAGATGCGGGGAGCCCTCTGACAGAAGATGATTTTAACAGGCAGCATTTACCTGTTGCTGTGCTTCTTGAGGGTGAATTTGAGTCTGCATTTAAAAACAGGATGATCTCTGGAATTTTGCCTGCCATAGAAGATGATTTTCAGGCTCATAGCCTTTCCACCAGAATGATTGTAGTTGCAGATGCAGACATTATCCGAAATGATGTCCGTATTCAGGGGGGACAAGCTATCCCGCTTGAGTTGGGACGAGACCGTCTGACCCAGGAGTTGTACGGGAATAAAGATTTTATTGTGAATGCAGTAAATTATCTCATCGATGATTCCGGTCTGATGGAACTACGTACAAGAGAAATGCGTATCAGGCTGTTGGACAGGGCAAGGATTGGGGGATCTCAAATATTCTGGAAGCTCATCAATACCCTGTTACCTTTGTTTATTGTTGCCTTCGCCGGAATTCTGGCCACATACTTGCGAAAAAGAAAATATGGCAGGATCGTTTGACAGAGCTTGTTCCGAAAATCAATAAATAGTTTAAATATCTTTATACAGGGGTTTAAAAAAGGCCTCTTAAGATCTTTGATGCTTCTTAATTTTTTTGTAATATTGATATCTAATTAGGGAAGGACTTTTTAGGCTCCCTGACTCATTTTAAAAACACTTTAAAATATGAAATTCGTTATATCAAGTTCTGAATTGTTAAGTCACCTTTTGGCGATTGGCAGGGTAATCAGTTCAAAAAATACTCTGCCTATTCTTGATAATTTTTTGTTCCGGCTGGAAGGGAATGATTTGGAAATTACTGCATCTGACCTGGAAACTACCCTGACTACAAAATTAAGTGTTGAAAATGCAAACGAATCAGGGAGTATTGCCTTACCGGCCAGGATACTGAGCGATACCCTGAAGGAGTTTGCTGAGCAGCCCCTTACCTTCGATATTAATGTAGATACAATGGCTGTGGTGATTATTTCAGAGAATGGGCAATTTAATATTGTGGGACAAAAAGGGCTTGATTACCCACAAATACCAGCCTTAAAGGAGGAGAAAAAGGCAAGCCTTCAGATGAATCCGGAAGTTTTGCTCCAGGGAATTGCAAAAACTTTATTTGCTACTGCTGACGATGAATTGAGACCCGTTATGAATGGTATTTTTATGGAGCTCTCGCCGGATAATATCAATTTTGTTGCTTCCGATGCTCATAAGCTCGTGCGCTATGGCCGGTCAGATGCAAAAGCTGAACAAGAAGCTTCTTTCATTTTGCCTAAAAAGCCCGCCTCATTGCTTAAATCTATCCTTCCCAAGGAAGAAAATCAGGTGAATATTGAATTCGATGATAAAAATGCCTTCTTTACCCTGTCTGATTTTAAACTTGTATGCAGGCTTGTGGAAGGAAATTATCCTAGTTATAATTCTGTTATTCCTAAGGACAATCCCCATAAGCTTACAATTGACAGGATTGAATTATACAATAGCCTGAAAAGGATATCGGTATTTTCTAACCAGGCCAGCAATCTTGTGAAATTGCAACTTACAGGAAACCAGATCACCATTTCGGCTCAGGATATTGATTTTTCGATATCTGCACATGAAAGATTAAATTGCCAGTACGAAGGTGAAGACATGGAAATTGGCTTCAAATCGGTTTTCCTTATCGAGATCCTTGCAAATCTTTCCTCTCAGGAGGTTGTGATAGAATTGTCTGACCCTTCAAGAGCCGGGATCATGCTACCCCTTGAAAAAGAAAATGAGGATGAGGATGTCTTAATGCTCCTGATGCCTATGATGATAGGGCCTTGATGGTTTTATGCCCATTTTCTTATGAAACAATTTAAAGCTGTAACATGTTTGTCGGCCTGAGTTCCTTTTCGGAATATTTGATCAAACATTTTGTGTATCTGAACAATTCATAATTTACTTAATTACCTGATTTATGGATCTTAATCTGAAAAATCCCATTGCCTTTTTCGACCTTGAAACCACCGGCATTAATACTGCCAAAGACAGAATTGTTGAAATCTCAATCTTGAAGATAGACCTTTCCGGAAAGGAGGACATACTGACTATGCGCCTTAATCCGGAAATGCCCATTCCGCCGGAAACAACGGAGATACATGGTATCACTGACGAGGATGTTAAGAATGAACCTACATTTAAGGAGGTTGCAAAAAACCTGGCTCATTACCTTGAAGGTTGTGACCTTGGAGGATACAATTGTAATAAGTTTGATGTTCCCTTACTTGCAGAGGAGTTCCTGAGAGCTGAAATTGATTTCGACATGAAGAAAAGTAAAATTGTAGATGTGCAGGTAATTTTTCATAAGCAGGAACAAAGAACATTAAGTGCAGCATATAAATTTTATTGTTCCAAAGATCTGATGGATGCACACAGTGCGGAAGCAGATACACGGGCTACTTACGAAGTATTGAAAGCTCAGCTCGATCGTTATGATGATCTTGATAATGATATATCTTTCCTTAGCGGGTACTCAGCCCATACCAGAAATGTTGATTTTGCCGGAAGAATTATTTTAAATGATAAAGGGGTGGAAATATTTAACTTCGGGAAGCATAAGGGACAGGCTGTTGAGAAAATTCTGAAAGAGGAGCCAGGATATTTTAGCTGGATACTGAATGGAGATTTTCCACTGCACACCAAAAAAGTCCTGACTGCAATAAAATTACGCTCATTCGGAAAATAAAATGAAAATTATTTGTATTGGAAGAAACTACAGGGAGCATGCAAAGGAATTAAATAATCCTATTCCCCTAAAACCGGTTTTTTTTATGAAGCCTGATTCATCTATCATCAGGAATGGCAAGCCATTTTTCTACCCTGACTTTTCACAGGAAATACATTATGAAATTGAACTTGTATTAAAAATTGGAAGACTGGGAAAGGGGATTGCCGAGAAGTTTGCTTACCGCTATTACGATGAAATAGGCCTGGGAGTCGATTTTACAGCCAGGGATCTGCAAAAAGAGTGCAAGAAAAATGGCCTGCCCTGGGAGATATCAAAAGCTTTTGAGGGTTCAGCACCACTTGGTGAATTCCTGCCCACAGAGTATTTTCCAGATCCGGCGAACATTGACTTTCACCTGGATATCAATGGGAAGACTATGCAGGAAGGAAATTCTGCAGATCTGATATTTTCTTTTGATTTCCTGATCTCTTATGTTTCACAATTTTTCCCTTTGAAGAATGGTGATCTTATTTTTACTGGCACCCCGGCAGGAGTGGGGCCTGTGAATCGTAACGATCATCTGGAAGCATATATAGGCGATAAAAAGCTACTTGACTTTTACGTAAAGTAAGCTGAATTCCGTACAGAAAGGGCTGTTTTAATCAAAACCACCCCGTCCCTCGGATACTCGGGCCACCCCTCCTTGAAGATATAGGAGGGGAATTTACGTCTTTATTTATAACTAATGCATTCTTAAATTCTCCTCCTTGTTTTCAAGGAGGAGTACCGCATTCTGATTGGTGTTGACTTTGTGGTGTTGACTCCATGAAATGTAGGATGATTTCACAGAGCATTCATCAGAATGGGGGGAGGTGGTTCGTTAT
>JAUVKW010000068.1 GCA_030596025.1 Bacteroidota bacterium
ATTTGTAAAATGCTTTCAGGAAGATGATTTTAAAGAGGGAGTGAAAGCTTTTATGGAAAAGCGAAAACCCGAGTATCAATAAGTCTGTAACATGAAAAGATTTTCCTATTATGTTTTCCTGGGGTTTTTATTTTTCCTCAAGATCACACCTTTTTTCTTGTTATATCTGGTTTCTGACCTGATGTTTTTCTTCATGTATTATATTCTAAAATACAGAAGGAAAGTAGTTTACAGCAATCTCAAAAATTCATTTCCAGAGAAAAGCGAAAATGAAATCAAAAAAATTGTCCGAGCATTTTACAGGAATTTGAGTGATATACTCGTAGAGAGTGTGAAGGGCTATTCTATGAGTCCGGAAAGTTTCAGGAAAAGGTATAAAATTGAAAATTTCGAATTTGTTGCACATTATCTTAAAAGCGGAAGGACAGTCATTGCTCTTGCAAGTCATTATGGGAACTGGGAATGGGGAATTGAAGCCGTAGCTCCGGTATTTCAAGAAAAAGTTGTGGCCTTATACAAACCACTTTCAAATATGTACATTGATAAGTACCTGGATGAGAAAAGAAAAATGGGGGGAATGTATCTTATTCCAATTACCGAAACGCGTGAAATATTTGAAGAGTCTGTCAATAATCCGACTCTTTTTATTATGGCAGCAGATCAGAATCCGGGAAAGGTAAGCAAGGCTATCTGGGTTCCATTCCTGAATCGTGAAACAGCATGTTTACATGGTCCTGAAAGTTATGCAAAAAGATATAATACCCCTCTTGTGTACTTTGATGTTCAGCGTGTAAAGAGAGGATATTATACTTTATACATAAGGGACTTATACGAAAACCCTGCTCAAACTGAAACGGGTTTTGTTACCGGCCTGTATATGCAAACCCTTGAGAAAATCATTAAGGATAAACCAGGAAACTGGCTCTGGTCACACAAAAGATGGAAGCACAAGAAAAAGAAAGAAAATGAGTAGAAAGAATCAATTAATAGAGCTTCTGAGCATAGAAACTCCAATAATTATGGCCCCCATGTTTCTGGTTTCTAATGTGAATATGGTGGTAGAAGCAATGAGAAGTGGTATTGCCGGAGTTATTCCCAGCTTGAATTACCTGACTGGGAAAGAGCTTGCACAGGCCCTGGATGATTTGAATGAATTCAAATCTTCAAATGAAAACCGTGGATCTTATGGTGTTAACCTGATTGTGCAGAGCACAAACATACGCATGGAAGAGGATCTCAAAATCTGTCTTGAGAAAAAGGTGCCATTTTATATTACTTCCCTTGGAAATCCAGAAAAAGTAGTGGAGCAAGCCCGAACTTATGGAGCGAAAGTTTTTTGTGATGTTACCAATATCAGGCATGCACAACGAGTTAATGAAATAGGGGTAGATGGATTTGTTGCAGTGGGCAGTGGTGCGGGAGGTCATGCAGGCCCTTATTCTAACCAGTTGCTTGTCCCTGCATTACAAAAACACTTTCCCGATAAGCCGGTTATTGCTGCAGGGGGAATTGCAAACGGGAAAGGAATTCTATCCATGCTTGCCCTCGGAGCTGTTGGGGTATCCCTGGGAACACTCTTTATTGCCAGCACGGAAGCCAGAGTGAGTGATGAGTATAAAAAGGCAATAGTTGATTCAGGGATGAAAGACATTATTATGACTGCCCGATTGTCAGGTGCACCTGTGTCTATCATTAACACACCATTTTACAGGAAGCTGAAAGAACAGGATGAGAAAGCCGGGACGGCTTCAAAGAACCAGATGACTAAACTGGAAAGATTGGAAGAAGGAATTTCAATGCTTGAGAAATCGATTCAGCCTGGAAACTATAACAATCTATGGGTAGCAGGTCATACAGTTGAATTAATAGATGAGGTGAGGCCTGTTAAAGATATTATTAACAGGCTAAAAGAAGAGCTCAAGGTTGCAATTGAGGAAGTCAGGGAGGAAGATTTTTTTGAAGATTAGGAGAGTCTAAAGATCTAATAATTGAAAATCAATCCGCCTTTACAAGCTTTAAATACTTGTAATTAGAATCCACCTGCAATTTGCAAATAAGAAATTTACCTTCCATATCTGAAGGGACAAAAATAAATTGGTGTTTCCCAATAGGTTTCTGTTCATTTGTAAGAATGAATAATTCACGTCCTGTTACATCATGTATGCTTAATTTTACTATGGCTGATTTGAAGAGCTCAAATTCAATCCTGGTTTCCAGAGTAAAAGGATTGGGCCAGGCAGGATTTAAAGTAAACAATGAATTCTCTTCTTCCATAAGTGTATTGACAAAAACGGGTGTTCCTTCCCGGAAAATTGTCATTACTCCCAGGTGGTCAGAACAATAATTATACCCATAGAAAGGTGTATCCATAACTATATAAGAAGTATCTATACCCAGATAGCTTTTACTGGTTTGGAAAATGTAATCGATTCTTGATGTTGGAGCATTTGAAGGAACTGTATATCCGGGTTCTGAAGGATTGTTTTCCCGGAATGTGTCAAAATAAAAGTCTGAAGTTCCTGTTTCCGTCAGCTTCTTGATTTCTGTAGAACTGGGAATAGCATTAAAATCCCCACATAAAATTGTTCCTTTTGTTTCATTGTTCTGGTTTAATGAGCTAATATAATCCATAATTTGTTGTACCTGCTGTTGTCTTACACTTGAGCTGTTATATGTAAGATGCGTGCTCAGGAAATTTATTTTTCCCAGGGGAGTGTCAATCAGGTTCCATACTACTTTTCTTGGAAAAACGCCTGTAGCAAGTTGGTGGTAGCCGGTTTCTAAAACCGGTAGTTTTGTAATTATTCCAATATATTCATTGTATTGACTATCCCAGGAGTAATGTGTGAATTCCTGGTAATAGTAGTATGGAATACCAAAATAAGAGCTAAGAGAATCTGCAATAACCCCACATTGATTATCCAGGCCATTGCCATATCTATCCTGGTTGATTTCCTGCAGTCCTATAATGTCCGGATCTAGAGCTATTAGCCTTGTTATTATTTGTGGTAGTCGGGTTTCAGGATAAGTCCCGGGTTTCATTCCCTGCAGGTTGTAACTAACAACTTTTAAAGAATCCTGGGCATGGATTCCGACTGAAAAAAGAAGAAAAAGTAAAAATAGGTGTAATTTGTAAAGTTTTTTCATTAGCATATCTTAAAGGAAAAAGCCATCTTTCCGGACAATTAATACTCCCTCGTAAGTATCATTTGTGTTCATTACCTTGGGGATATAGAGGGACTTAACTATCCTTTCGGCAACCTGGCTGGCTTTATCAACTTTTTCCTGATTGATGCTTGTTTTAACAGCATCAATTTGTTTTTGATCAAGCTTGTCAGTCATTCCCCCATCGAATAAGCCAATCATATAATAAATACTCCTGATTCCACTGCTTCTGGCTTCTCCTGCATAACTTGCTGCGAAACCATGAAGACCTTTTTTTGAAGCAACATATGCAGATGATCCATTAAATTGTGCAATTTCTGCTACCGAGCCGGTATATAATATAGCTCCTTCACCAGCAAGTTGTTCTTTCAGGCATTTTGAAATTTCTATTGCAGAAAACTGGTTAATCTGAAGCACATTTGATAATTCTTCCCGGCTTACTTCACTGGCTCTGCTCAAGCTTCCTGTAATGGCAGCGGAATGAACCAGGTAATCAATATTCGGATGATTTTTCTGAATTTTCAAAATGAATTTGGTTACTTCTTCTTCATTGCCAAAGTCAGCCTTATACAGATGAGTTTTTACTTTTTCTGATTTCAGCTTTTCTATTAGTATTTTTGCTTTTGAATCATTTGAATTATAGTGCAAAATAAGCTCACAGCCTCTGTTTGCCAGTTCTTTAACAATCTCCTGTCCAAGTGCCCCGGTAGATCCGGTTACCAGGGCAATACGTGATTGCAACTCATTTGACAAGCCCAATTGATAATTGTTTGTTTCTGCTTTTTCTTCTTCAGGAACCAGATAGGTAAAAGCTCCATATTCACCACCTACACCGGCAACCGGACTTAAAATTTTCATTCCAGGTATTAGCTCTCCGGATTTTTTCAATAAGGAAAGTCCAAGCGGAACTCCAAGTCCGGAAACATTCCCATGATTTTTTTGTACTTCCCGGTAGAGCTTTTCCCGGGGAAATCCCAACTGATCACATGCAGCTTCAAGTATAGCATTTCCAGTTTGATGCGGCAAGAGCATGTCCACATCATCGACCTTCCAATTTGTTTTATCAAGTATTTCAGTGGCTGACTGAATGATATCAATTGTGGCTCTTTCTCGTACTATCCAACTATCCATATACAAATTCCAGTCCTTGTCAACGCCCACGTAATCAACCATTTTCAGATCCTGGTAATTCAATACCGACAATACTCCTTCTTTCTTTTTGCTATTCTTTCTGGATAAAACAACGGCAGTTGCCGCATCTCCAAAGGTTACAAAGGGGATAAAATCTGTTAGCTTGGTAAGAAAGCTTGACATGGTTTCTGTGTGAGCCACGATGATGTGTTTTACATCAGGGTTACATTTCATGAATTCTACTCCATGCTGAAGATTAACACAAAAACCAGAACATCCTGAAGTAAGAGTGAAGGTTGGTGTATAATCAGTAAATTCTGTAAAAAACCCTTTTATTGTAGAGGCTATACCCGGAGCCTGCTCGTGTGGGGAAACTGTACTTATCATCCACAAGCCTATGTCTTTTGGGTGCACATCAGCATCTTTAAGTGCCTTATCTATAGCGACTAAGCCAAGGTCAAGTGCACTTTGAGTTGAAAGCTGATTTTTGTTTGGAGGAAATGGTGCTACATGTCCCCTGGTGTGAAATCCCATTTTGTGTCCGGCAAAATATTCAAAAGGAGAAGTTCCCGGATTGGATTTTAAAAACTCCTTGTAATTCTTGCTGTTACTAACTCTTTTTTCATTAAATCCTTTCAGATATCCGTTGTGGATTGCATCCTCAATATGTTTGTTATTCACGGAATACTTCCCGAGAGAATGACCGGTTCCACTAAATACAAAATTTTCCTCCATATTGTTATTTTTCATTTTTTAAATCATATCGTTCCTGTGGAACTCTCTTTCACGCTCTTTATTGAAAGGGGCTGTCTCAAAAGTTAATTGTTCATAGAAAAGAGATGTAATCCTACTTTGTGTAACCTTAGTGTGTACTTTGTGATCCTTTGTGGTTCAGCTCTTTAAGGTTTTACCACGAAGTTACACTAAGGAGTCACCAAGGAACACAAAGACTTTTGATACAGCCCCGAAAACATGCTATAATGCAGGAAGATACAAAATAATCTCAATTCCATTCGAAGGTATCTATAAAATGGATAACATCTTCCCTGAAAAACTCAATGATGGGAGCCAGTGAATCTTTATCAATTACAGTTTTAAAATACAATGCCCCCCTTAAAAAATGTTGTGTGCTGTCGGTCAGAAAAAACTGAACCGAAGAGGCGGTACTCCCTTCAATATCGTAGAGTATTCCGTAAACATTCTTATCGCTGTTCAAAATCAATTGCTCCATGATAGATTCAGCTTTGACAGTATGTTTGTATGCAAGTGCATAGCTGTCTTCCAGGTATGAATTTAAATTATTGGATACAGGTTTATAGCTAATATGTATTGTACCATTATATGCAGGGAAATTTATATTTATCCAGCATGGTTCAGAGCCTTTTTCATTGTCTTTTAAAACTTCACCATATACAGGATATTCAAAGGAATATGGACATGTACCCGAGAAGCGGAGATAGTTTTTCTCAGGGAAACTGATTCGATAGTAACCACGGGGTTTAGGGATGTGCTTCCGGTGGCAGGCTGTTGAAATAGCAAGAAAAAAAAGAATGCCTGCTAATAAGCATGGAAATAATTTCTTATTCATCTGAATCTAATTTATTTTCCCCTGATACTTGATACTATTATTTTCTTAATCCTGCGCTTGTCCACCGATTCAATTTTAAACTCAAATCCCCCAAGATGAAAAATTTCATCTTTTTCAGGAATGTCTCCTTTTACTTCAAGGATTAAGCCGGCAAGGGTATCTGCCTCCCCTTTTATTTTATCAAAAATATTCTCGGGTTTTTCCAAAACTTTATAAAAATCATTCAGGAGGGTTTTTCCTTCAAATATCCATGTAGAATCATCCGTTCTGGTGAAAAAATCCTCATCCTCATCAAACTCGTCCTTAATTTCTCCTACAATTTCCTCAAGAATATCTTCCAGAGTAACGATACCGCTGGTACCTCCATATTCATCAATAACAATTGCCATATGGATCTTTCTTCTTTGAAACTCTTCGAGCAGATCATTTATTTTTTTTGCTTCAGGAATAAAATAGGGTGGCCGAACAAGGGATTGCCATTTAAATGTTGATCCTTTATGCATGTGAGGAAGTAAATCTTTTATATACAATACCCCTTTTATCTGGTCAAAAGAATCAGAATAAACCGGAATTCGTGAGTAGCCTGATTTAAGAATGTCATCTGGCAATTCCTGAAACGGAGTAGACATGGTGATTGCAAAAACATCCAGGCGAGACTTCATTATCTCTTTTGCATCAATATTCCCAAACTTAACAATGCCCTTTAGTATCTGCTTGTCTTCTGTGATCCTGGTCTCAGGCAGGGAAAGAGCATCAGACAGTTCATCCATTGATATATTTGATTTCTTAACATTCAGCCTTTTATTTACAAGCTTTGTGGAAGATACCAACAAAAAACTTATGGGCATGAACACTCTCTGCAGGAATGAAATAGTTGCAGCCATGAAACACGAAAATTTCACAGCATATTGATTTGCATAGATCTTTGGCAGTATCTCACCAAAGAGTAATAGTAAAAATGTAATGAATATTACCTGTATGAGAAGTCCCAGTATTTTTGCATCCCCAAAATCCAGGATTGAATTAGTAACATAAGCAGAGATAATTACAATAGAAACATTTACAAAATTGTTTACAACCAATATTGTTCCAAGCAAATATTCCGGTTTCGCCAGTAATTTAGTTATCTTTTTTGAGGAGGGTGTGTTTTTTGATTTTAAGCCCGTAACATCAGATGGGGAAAGGGTAAAAAAAGCAACTTCAGATCCTGAGATCAAGGCAGAGCAAAGCAAAAGCACAAGCAATATCATTATCCAGACAATGATCACAGAATCTGGCGTATGCACTATTACTTGAAAATTAGCCAGGAGGGCTAATGGAATTAGGTTTCCCGGTTCCAAAACAAATTATTAATGTAAATACTAAAAAGGAAGATCATCCTCACCACTGGAAGGGGAGAGATCCTTTGTCTCTGAAGTCCCGGATGAAATTGGGTTGGGGTCCTTCGTAATTTCATTGTCCTGTTTTGTTGTCTCACTTCCACCATCTGTTGAAGAGCTTCTGTCTCCATCAGATTTTTTTCCAAGCATTTGCATATTGTCAACAACAACCTCAGTGATATATCTTTTAATCCCCTCTTTATCATCATAGGACCGGCTGCTGATTTTTCCTTCAAGGTACAATTGCTGGCCCTTATGAACATATTTTTCAACTACTTCGGCTAATTTTCGCCATATCACAATGTTATGCCATTCAGTATTGGTTACCCTGTCACCGCTTTTATTGGTATAGGTTTCACTGGTGGCCAGGGGAAACTTGGCAACAGCAACACCACTATCCAGGTATCTAACTTCCGGGTCACGACCAACATTACCCACTAAAATCACTTTATTTATCATTTCAATTTATCAAAATAGTACCCTGCAAAAGTATGACTTTTCTATACCAAATACAAACCCTGTTGCTATGAGAAAGGTGAAATTACCAATTGGAAAAAATAAAACTTACTCATTTGAACAAATAATTAAAAATCTTTCTATATTTGCAGTCCGAAATGAAACTAATTGTAATTAATTGATAACTAAAGAATTTAGAAAATGACTAAGGCAGACATTGTAAATGAGATTTCAAAAAACACAGGAATCGAAAAGGTAACAGTTCAGAAGACAGTCGAAGCTTTTATGGAAACTGTTAAAGACTCACTTATTAAGGATAAGAACGTATATCTGAGGGGTTTTGGAAGTTTTGTAATAAAGAAAAGAGCTAAGAAAACAGCAAGGAATATTTCAAAGAATACCACAATTATTATTCCTGAGCATTTTATTCCTTCTTTTAAGCCTGCTAAATCCTTTGTTGGTAAGGTAAAAAGCAATGTTAAAAGATAATTAGCAGCAAATTTTGATAGGATATGCCAAGCGGAAAAAAGAGAAAAAGACATAAGATGTCTACTCACAAGCGTAAGAAACGCTTGAGAAAAAACAGACATAAGAAGAGGAAATAATCTTTTATCAATTTTATTTTGAAATTCCTGATAAACCTAAAGATCCGCCAGGGCCTTTAGGTTTATTGCATTTCTTCATGTTGCAATTGTTCTGTTTCGTTTCATTCAAATAAACTATATGGAATTGTGAACAATGAATTAATAATAGATGCAACTTCTGATGAAATTACAATTGCCCTTCTGGAAGAAAAAAGACTGATTGAGCTTAACAAAGAAAAAGCCAATATACAGTTTTCAGTCGGTGATGTATTTTTGGGAAGAGTACGAAAAATAATGCCAGGCTTAAATGCCGCATTTGTGGAAGTGGGTTATGAGAAAGATGCCTTTCTTCACTATCTTGATCTGGGAGCCCAGTTTCAGTCTTTAAACAAGTATTTGAATATGGTCCTTTCCCGGAAGGGAAAACCAATTCCTTTACCCAAATTCAGGCCTGAGCCTGATATTCCCAAAGATGGGAAAATCTCAAATGTTCTTAAATCCGGACAGCCTATCCTGGTGCAAATTGCCAAGGAACCAATTTCTATGAAAGGTCCCAGGCTTGCCTCAGAGATCTCTTTGGCAGGAAGAAATATTGTTTTGATACCTTTTGCAGATAAGGTTTCTGTTTCGCAGAAAATAGAATCTCAGGATGAAAGAAACCGCCTGAAAAAGCTTCTCCAGAGTATTAAGCCAAAGAATTTCGGAATAATTGTACGCACTGCTGCAGAAGGGAAAAAAGTGGCCTTGCTGGATTCTGAATTACGGGCTTTAGTTGAGAAATGGGAAGATTCTTTTCTTGAGATCAGAAATGCTACGCCTCCAAAGCTGGTCATCAGCGAATTAAACCGAACTGCCGCACTGCTGAGAGACATTCTGAATGTGTCTTTCAATAATATTTATGTAAATGATAAAGCCCTGCACAGGGAAATTAAGGATTATATCAGCAGCATTGCTCCGGAAAAAACCAAAATTGTTAAGCTCTTTACAGGAAAGGCTCCAATATATGAGCACTTTGGGATTAACAAGCAAATAAAATCGCAATTCGGGAGAACTGTTTCCTTCAAAAGTGGTTCATACCTGATCATAGAACATACCGAAGCCCTTCATGTGATTGATGTAAACAGTGGCAACCGTTCAAAATCAGGAGATGACCAGGAAACAAATGCCTTGCAGGTAAACCTTGCTGCTGCAGATGAGATTTCACGTCAACTGCGACTGAGAGACATGGGAGGGATTATTGTAGTGGATTTTATTGATATGACCAACCAGGCCAACAGGCAACAACTCCTGGAGAGAATGAAGGAAGGTATGTCAGCAGACAGGGCCAAGCATAATATTTTACCCCTGAGCAAGTTTGGTCTGATGCAAATTACCCGGCAGAGAGTACGGCCCGAAATGCATATTGAAACCCAGGAAACCTGTCCGGCATGCAAGGGAACCGGCAAGGTCTCAGCCAGCATTTTGTTTATAGACGAAATTGAGAATTCAATACGGGAGATTATTGAAAAGCATAAATTCAATAAACTTAGCCTGAAAGTCCACCCTTTTATTGGTGCCTATCTGAATCAGGGATTATTTTCTATCCTTCGCAAGTGGAGAAAAAACCTCAATTGTAAGATCGCTGTTGAAACCAATACTTCTTTTGGTTTCCTTGAATATCATATTCATGATAAATATGATGATGAGGTAATTATGAATGGAATTTCAGAAGAAAGACAATAACAGCTCTCTCCTATTTTTGTTAATCATATTTAATATACAAAAAATGAAAAAGAGATTTTTAACACTCTCCTTATTATCCATCCTTATTTCCGGAAGTATATTATCTCAGGTACTGACACCAGTACAATGGACCTTTTATCTGGAAGCGTCTGGAGCAGAAGAGGTTGATTTGGTATTTGAAGCAAGCATTGATGAAACATGGCATTTATATTCTCTGGACATTCCTGCAGGAGGACCTATTCCTACAAGCTTTGTATTTGTTGAATCTGATAATTATGAGAGAATAGGAGAAGTTGTTGAAGTTTCTGAAGCAGACAGAGTTTATGATTCCAGCTTTGATATGGAACTGGGAATGTTCTCTGACAAAGCGGTGTTTAAGCAGAAAATCAAAGTTCTGAGTCAGGATAATTTTCGAATTGAGGGATACGTTGAGTTTATGTCTTGTGATGATGAGCGATGTCTCCCACCTTCTGAAGAAGATTTTTCATTTTCAATAAATGCAAATACAGGGAGTAAATCTACAAAATCCGGACTGCTTGGTTTCTTTTTATTTGCCATGCTTATGGGCTTTGTGGGGATACTTACCCCATGTGTGTTCCCAATGATACCAATGACGGTTGCATTCTTCTCACAGGGCACTGAAAACAGAACCAAAGCCATTCTTAAAGCCTTTGTTTTCGGCTTTTCAATAATGTTTATTTATACTGCAGTTGGATTAATTGTTTCACTTACGAGTGCAGGAGCTGATTTTGCAAATAACCTGAGTACACATTGGATACCCAATCTTATTTTCTTTACTCTTTTTATGGTTTTTGCAGCTTCTTTCCTTGGCTTGTTTGAGATGGTTCTTCCCAGCAGTATTGTTAACAAAGCAGATCAGCAGGCTGATAAAGGAGGCTATATTGCCGCAATTTTTATGGGTCTTACCACTGTTCTGGTATCTTTTTCATGTACAGGACCAATAGTTGGTGCATTGCTTGTTGAAGCAGCATCGGGAGATATTCTCAGGCCTACTGTTGGGATGTTTGGTTTTGGACTGGCTTTTGCCATTCCATTTACCCTTTTTGCAATATTCCCTTCATGGTTGAATAAGCTCCCGAAATCAGGTGGCTGGCTTAATTCAATAAAAGTTGTCCTTGGCTTTATCGTTCTGGCATTTGGAATGAAGTTCTTATTAACTATAGATCTGATATATCACTTAGATATTTTCTCCAGGGAAGTTTACCTTGCTATTTGGATAGTTATTTTCACAATGATGGGTTTTTACCTCCTTGGCAAAATAAAATTTTCGCATGACAGTGATCTTCCGCATATTGGATTTTTCAGAGCCATGCTGGTAATTGCAGTGTTTGTTTTCGTGGTTTACTTAATCCCCGGACTATTCGGAGCTCCCTTAAATGCTGTTTCAGGTTTGATTCCTCCTATGGAAAAACAAAGCTTCCGGATAAATAAAGCCAGTTCAGTTCAGGAGAGTGCTCCGGTTTTTAGCTTTTCTGAAAAATCTGATAAGTGTGAAGATGCAAAGTATTCTGATTTCCTGCACCTTCCTTATGACCTTGATGGCTACTATGACTATGAGCAGGGCATGAAATGTGCCAGGGAACTCAACAAACCTGTATTTCTTGATTTTAAGGGACATGCCTGCAGCAATTGCAAGGAGATGGAATCAAAGGTGTGGTCTGATCCTGAGGTCTTAAAGCGATTGAGAGAGAACTTTGTAATTATTGCTCTTTATGTGGATGACCGCACCAAATTGCCGGAGGAGGAATGGGTTCAATCTAAAGCAGACGGAAAGATTAAAAAGACTATTGGAAAAGTGAATGCAGATCTCCAAATTTCTATGTTTGAAATGAACTCCCAGCCCTATTATGTTATTGTAGATCATAATGGCGAGGAGCTTGTGGAGCCCATGTCGTATAACCTGAATGTGAAGGAATATATTGATTTCCTTGACAGAGGCCTTGATGCTTTCCACGAATAAAGTAAGTATACTGTCCTGATGTAAGTGCCTATATGGCCTTGAGTTCTACTGTGAATTAATTAACAGCAGAACGGCCTTTATTGTAACGCTGTTTTATGCATTTTCCTCCGGTTTTGTCACAAATTTTGCAGAGTTCAATAAACCTTACACCCGGGCATATCGAAAGGTTCAAGAAAAGGCAAAATTTGCGCCAAAACCCGATTCATACTTTTATCTTTAGTTAACCCACGGCTTGAAATATCCGGTTTAGGGGAAAACCATAATATACTTTATTTACCAGACTTTAATGAAATGTGATAAGATAAGTAGGTGCAACCTGGGGTTAAGTTCGGCGATTAATTTGGCGGTCATAGACCATTGATTAATAAAGGAATATCGCAACCTGACCGCAATGAGCATATGTTATAAAAAAGACTGCAATTATTATACCCTGTTGTATGCGATCCGGGAAGCATGATTCAGCTATTAAGCCAGATGCTGCGGACCTGTTTGGTGTTATGTTTAGTCCCAGGGGCGATGCCCCTGGCTATTATCTGATGCCCTTTCAGGGCTAATATGCATTTCATATTAGGGTCTCAATAAGCCCGGAGGGCTAAATGCTAATAGTCCCATGCAAGTGCTGTGAAATAATTAACAACAGAACGCCATTTATCATAACCCTGTTTTATGCGGTCCGGGAAGCCCGGTGCTGTCTTTTTTTACTTTTATCTTATTACTTTTATCTTTTATCTTTAGTTAACTCACCCCCCTCTTTTCGATAGTTTTAGAGATAATGGAATTTATTCTATGTCAAATACAATTGCAGTATAAAAAACCTCATTATAGGCATAAAAAAATCCAAGGGCACCATTACTGATATTTCCTTCAAGGCTTGCCGGAGCCGGTTTAAAGGGTCCGGTGGTATAAATCGTTTCCTTAAGGATGGCGATACTATAGTTATAGTAATCCCTGGGAATGCAGGCCATCTGGAGGCTTACACGACTTCCTGGCTTTGCCTCAACAGTTTGTACCTTTAGTCCATTAAGATAGGACCCATTAATAAGTATGTCACTTAGAAAATGCAATTTTGTAATATTATCGGACTGATAAATATAGTCTTTGTAAACCCCCCAGAAGTAATAATCTCCAGGTAAAGTATTTTCCTGACCATACATTTTTACAAAAACCCGGTCATGATCAGAGTCATCTACTTCAAAACTTATGGAATCAATGACCGGAGTGCGTGGCATAATTGTGGAGGCTGTATATATCTTGTCTCCCAATTCAACATTCAATACATACTCCCGCCCCGGGGAAGCCCGAAGATAACCCAAGAAATATATGCCCGGTGATGTTTCTGTAAAATAATATATGGATGAGCTATCTTCAACACTTACAATAGCACCTTCAACCATTTTTGGCGGAGTGTCATCAAAGTATGCCTGGGTGCGTGATATCTTCACAATATGACTTGTCATGGCACTCGAAATTGCTCCTTCAATAACTATAGTTGAAGTATACTGATCCAATGGTATTTCAATTTTCTCTGTACAGGATAACAGAAGTACCGGAAAAGAAATAATAAGGAATAGTATATATTTTGTTGGGTTCATTACTCAGAATTTGAAATTGTAACTAACAGAAGGAATGATGGGAAAAAGATATAGTTTATAAGCCTCGGTTACAAGAGGTTGATCGTCATCTGCCTGAAAATATATAAACCAGGGATTTTTACGATTATACACATTATAAATGGAAAAGTTCAATTCCCCATGGATCTTTCTATCTGTACGCTGTTTGCTTTTTAATGTGGCACTTAAGTCTAACCTATGGTATGAATACAGGCGATATGCATTTCTTTCGGAGTACTGAGGTAAAACCACATTGCCAAAAATATATCTGCCAAGGGGTAAAGTAAGGGGAGGACTGCTCTGATATACCCATGTGGCAGAAAATCGCCATCGGCTCCCGGCTTCATATGAGCCTAGTAGTGAAAGATCGTGCCGTCTGTCGTATCCTGCCGGAAAAGCTCTTCCCTCATTGATGTCAGGAAATAGTTTATTAGTTTTTGCCAGTGTATAGCTGGCCATCCCCTGCCATTTTCCTGTATTCTTTTGAAACAAGAATTCAATTCCATACGACTCCATTTCACCAAATCGAAGCTCCCCCGTTAATTCAGGATTTAAGATGAGATCAGCATGGTTCTTGTAATCAATCTGGTTTTTCATTTTCTTGTAATACAGTTCACAGGAAAATTCCATCTTATCCTGCAGGATACTCCTGAAGAAACCCAGAGCATACTGATCAGCCTTTTGTGGTTTAATGTTTGGATCGGAAGGGATCCATACATCCAGTGGTGTTCCGGTTGAAGTATTGGAAATAAGATGAAGGTATTGAATTGTATGGGAATAGCTGGCTTTCAGAGCTGATTTTGAGGATAAAATAATTTTCAAACCCAGCCTGGGCTCAAAACCCCAATAGGAATTGAATAATTCTCTTTTGGGATAGTAGCTGGAATCCACTTTCTCAAAGTTTTCATTGAAATTATATATAGTTGCCTCGCCAACATTCTGAAACAAACTGCCCCTGAGGCCATAGGATAGAGCAAGTAGTGATCCGATTTTTTGTTCATTCGACAGGTATATGGAATGTTCAAAAGTATGGGCTGATGGAATTGAGAAGTCATTAAAAACCGAAGCTTCACTACCTGCAATAATATAGCCGGGTTCAAAAGTATTGGAGGAGGATGAAAGGCCAAATTTGATTGTGTTTTTCGGATTGAGATACCAGCTAAAGTCATATTTTAGTCTTATATCTGACAATGAAGAATTCCATTCCACGCCTGTCAGATCGGCAGTCTGACCTAATCTGTAATCGTATCTGCTATAAACAATTGACAGGTTAGAAAATAGCCTGGGAGAAAAAAGATGATTCCAGCGAACAGTTCCGGTAATGTTTCCCCAGTTTACATAATACTCATTCCTGTATTTGAATACGTCTCTTCCAAAATAGCTTGAAATAAAGATCTTATTCTTCTTATTGATTTGATAGTTTGCTTTCAGGTAGGAATCATAAAAATATATATTGTTGTTTTTTACATCTTCATCCTTTGATAAAGGCAGGTAGATATCAATATATGATCTGCGACCAGAGATAAGAACAGATCCTTTATTTTTAACTATTGGGATCTCCAGAGTTATCCTGCTTGCTATAGTGCCAATTCCCCCTGATCCTGAAAAATTGGAGCTATTCCCATCTTTCATGCTTACCTCCAGAAGAGAAGATAATCTCCCACCAAATTTAGCAGGAAAGTCTCCCTTATAAATTCTTGCGGATTTAATAACATCCGGATTAAAGATTGAAAAAAACCCAAGCAGATGGGAGGGATTATAAACAATGGCCTCATCCAAAATAATCAGATTTTGGTCATAGTTTCCTCCCCGGACCACAAAATTTGAAAGCCCTTCCCCGGCAGGTTGAATCCCCGGAAGGAGTTCAATGGCTTTAATCAGGTCAGCTTCACCGGCAAGTGATGGTATTTTACTAATAGTTTCAGAAGATATTTGTATAGAACTCATTCTTAGCATCCTCAGCTGGGAGGGCCGGTCACTTTCTATGCTGACTGTGCCTAATTCTTCAGCTTGAGCAACAAGCTCAATATTAAGCACCTGATTGTCATGGATTTCCACAACTCTGGTTTGAGATTTATACCCAATAAATGACCATGTTATATGATAAGTACCATGATCTAAATTCAGGGAATAGAATCCGTAATTATTGGTAGAAGTTCCTGTTGTTAATTCTTCAATATAGATATTGGCACCAATGAGTACTTCACCATCTTCATCTTTAATATAGCCGCTGAGGGCTGATTTTCCCGGGCTAATTGCTTCCTGCCCGAATAAGAAAACAGGTAAGAGTATAAGCGATATGAGAATTGGCCATTTCATTGCAATGCATAAAGTTATTCTTCGACTTTTAAGCCTTATTCTTTTTTTTCGCGATAAGATAAGCTACAATGGTATACAGGATGGTAATAATGCCAAAAAAGGAAAGGATTCTGCTCATGAAATCTCCATGTTTTACATAAAATGTTATTTCCTCATTTAGGTTTAGTTCTCCTTTTATTACTGCCGGAACCCACCATTTTGTAGCCTGTGAAATTTCCCCTTTCTGATTGATAAAACAAGAAATCCCGGTATTTGCCGATCTTGCAATGCTCCTTCTTGTTTCAATTGCCCTGAGGCTGGTGAAACTTAAAAGTTGTTTGTACCCTGGCGTATTCCCCCACCAACCATCATTGGTTATTACCAGTAATATGTTTGCCCCATTATGAATATAGCCTGTGACAAAATCTCCATATACCGATTCATAACATATCAGTGTGCCAATT
>JAUVKW010000212.1 GCA_030596025.1 Bacteroidota bacterium
ACTTTTCAAACCATTAGTTATACCATAGATGTTTACCGGAATAAACTGAAACCTGTTAGAAACATCTTTGACTTTGGGTTCTATGTATCATTTTTCCCTCAGTTGGTGGCCGGACCAATTGTCAGGGCAGCACAATTTATCCCCCAGATCTATGCCAGGTATAGCTTGAGCAAGAGAGAAATGAGCCATGCCTTATTCTTAATTGTAAGCGGATTGATTAAGAAAATTCTGATATCCGATACCATTTCTATTCATTTTGTGGATCGGGTGTTTGATAACCCCCTTGCATTTTCAGGTTTTGAAAATCTTGCAGCATTATATGGATACGCCTTGCAAATCTATTGCGATTTTTCTGGCTATACAGATATGGCAATTGGCATTGCCCTTTTAATGGGATTCAGACTTCCTGTAAATTTCCATTCTCCTTATAAGGCCAGGAATCTTACTGATTTTTGGAGAAGATGGCATATTTCTTTGTCTTCATGGTTACGTGATTATTTATATATTCCATTGGGAGGTAGCCGAAAAGGGAAGTTTCGCGGGCATGTAAATGTATTTATAACCATGCTGTTGGGGGGTTTATGGCATGGAGCAAACCTTCGCTTTGTATTATGGGGAGGTTTGCATGGTCTTGGACTTATTTTTACCAAAATATGTAGGGGATTTAGAAAGGCAAACAAAGAGCCTGGCAGGATTGCCAGATTTGTTTCTGTATTTCTCACCTTTCACTTTGTGGTATTTTTATGGTTATTTTTCAGATCCGATTCCCTGGATTCTGCCCTTCATATGATGCAGCAGATAGTGTATCATTTTGATCCCAGAATGATTCCTGCTGTTCTTTTAGCCTATAAATATGTCTTTATACTCATTGCAGCGGGCTTTATTATCCACTGGCTTCCTTCAGGAGTCAAAGAGTGGTATAGGGCAAAATTTATTCTAACCCCACTCTGGCTAAAGGCAATTGCAATTGTTATTTTAGTATTCCTGCTTTACCAGGTAAAATCTACAGAATTTCAACCTTTTATATATTTCAGGTTTTAGAATAATATAGTACTTTTAGTTTATAAAGTGAGTAGTAAACATCACCTTCTTTTTGTGTAAAGCTATTTCAGGACGAGACACTCTTTGACCTTGGATTTTTATCCTTTTCAACTCCTGCCGGCAGGCAAAGCTTCAACTGGTCAACTAGTATTTATTTGGAGATTGGTTGTGCAAAGGCAATTACATCCTTTGCACTTATTTTCTGATCGCCGAGAATAAACAATCGCTCCAAAACATTCCTGAACTCCCGGATATTTCCGGTCCAGTTTATTTTCTGTAATTCCTGAATTGCTCCTTTTTCAATTTCCTTCTTTTTAGATCCATATTCTTTGGCAATCTGGTTGTTGAAATATTCAGCAAGAAGGGGTATGTCTTCAAGTCTTTCATTCAGTGTAGGCACCCTTATTAGTATTACACTAATTCTATGATACAGGTCTTCACGGAATAATTTTTCTTCAATTTCTTTTTTAATATTTTTATTTGTTGCAGCTATGATCCGAACATTCACATCTATATCTTTATCGCTTCCAACACGATTTATTTTATTTTCCTGAAGTGCTCTTAAAACCTTAGCCTGGGCAGAAAGGCTCATATCTCCAATTTCGTCAAGGAACAGAGTCCCTCCATTGGCCTGCTCAAACTTACCTTTTCTTTGTTTATGTGCTGAAGTAAAAGAACCTTTCTCGTGTCCGAAAAGCTCACTTTCAATTAACTCAGAAGGAATGGCAGCACAATTTACTTCCACAAAAGGCATTGGGGCACGTACGCTCTTTTCATGAAGCCAACGGGCAACGAGTTCCTTCCCTGTTCCATTGTCTCCGGTAATTAAAACCCTTGCATCTGTAGGTGCTACCCGTTCAATCATTTCTTTTATCTCGTGAATAGGTTCAGATTCTCCTACCATTTCATAAACCTTGCTTACCTTTCTCTTGAGTGTCCGGGTTTCTGTTATAAGGCTGGTTTTATCCATGGCGTTCCTTATTGTAACAAGCAATCGATTTAAGTCAAGAGGCTTTTCAATATAATCATATGCCCCTCTTTTTAGAGCATCCACAGCCGTGTCAATGGTGCCATGCCCGGAAATCATAATGACAGAAAAATCTCCTGATTCTTTCATCAGTTGGTCCAACACCTCCATACCATCCATTTGAGGCATTTTAATATCACATAAAACAATGTCATATTTATTTTCCCTGAACTTTTCCAGGCCGGCAATTCCATCTTCTGCAAGTTCAATTTCATGTTTTTCGTATTCAAGAACATCCTTTAAAGAATTCCTGATGCTTTTTTCATCGTCTATTACCAGTATTTTAGCCATTATCTTGTATCATTAAATGTATTGCCCCTTCCTTAAGAGCGTATGCAGATTGAAAAATCCTTTGAATATTTGCCCGTTTAATAATATATTGTACTTCAATGATTGCCAGAACTATCATCTCAGCACGGAAATCTGGCATCCCCGGCATTGCCAGTCTTTCTTCAAGACTTGAATTTATCAAAGTATTGTATAAGACTTGAAAATCCTCTATGCCAATTTCAGTTGAAGCTTGAGCAATACCCGAACCCGGCTTATATCCAGGATATAGCAAATCAATAAAGGTATCAAATGAACCCGAAGAGCCAATTAATGCTTCAGGCTTATATTTATCTATAGCCTTAAAGAGTGAATCGAGTTCTGAAAAAAGCAAATCTTCTATTTTGCTGACTTGCAAATCAGAAATAGGATTTGAAGGTTTTATCTTTTCCAGAAGTCGGGCTACCCCAATCTTATAGCTTCCTTTCCATAGGATATTTTCACTATCAGAAATAATGAATTCTACACTTCCTCCTCCAATATCCATTATAAGAATTGGCTTTCCGGATTTAAAAGGAAGGGCAAGTTTAACACCATGGTAAATGAGCTCTGCTTCTAATTCTCCCGAAATAATTTGAGGATGGATTCCATATTTCTCCCTGATTTCCATTATAAGGGTTTCTCCATTTTGTGCGCTCCTTATGGCAGAGGTTGCATAGGCAGCTACTTTCTCCACCTCAAATTGGTTGAGTACTTGTCTATATTGTTTAATAGCATTCATTGCCCTGGAGTAAGCATCTTTGACAATAACTCCTGAATTGATCCCTCCGGAACCCAATTTTACTGCAATTTTTTTATCAAGAAGAATAGTGAATTGTGAATTCAAATGGGCATCCACAATTATTAAATTGAAAGTGTTGGTTCCAAGGTCCAGAATACCCAGTTTCATGACACTAATAGTTTTTATATCTCAGCCACTTGACCAGTTCCTTATAGCTTGGTTTTTTACCATACATTAAAATTCCGGTTCTGTATATTTTTGCAGCCATCCATGTTGTGCCTAAGAAAGTAAGTATGAGCAACACCATGGAAATGATAAGTTCCAGGGGAGGTACTCCAAAAGGGAGACGTGCCATCATAACCATGGGAGAAGTAAATGGAATGAAAGAGAACCAAAATACCAGGGAGCTGTCAGGATTTTGGAAAGCAGCCATAGAGACAAAAAGTCCTAGCAATAAAGGTATGGTAATAGGCATCATAAATTGCTGGGTGTCTGTTTCATTGTCTACTGCTGAGCCAATGGCTGCAAAAAGAGCTGCATAAAGAAGATATCCTCCAAGAAAATATATGATAAACGATCCAAGGATAAGTGGCCAGTTAATAGCTTTTGCAGATTCTAATACAAGCTGTAATTCATTTAGCTCCGGTATAGATACTGCACCCTGGGCTGCTTCAATATCAAGGTTTTGATCTGCAGACATAATGCTCTGGGTAATTTGATTGTTTGGAATAGGAAGGTCATCCGGTAAAAAAGTGCTTTGTGCATATGCTACAATAATCAAAGTAAGGACTATCCACAAAAAGAATTGTGTGAGTCCAACCAATGCAATTCCGAGTATCTTCCCCATCATGAGCTGGAAAGGCTTAACCGAGGAAATTAACACCTCCACTATTCGATTTGTTTTTTCCTCAATAACTCCCCGCATAACCTGTGCACCAAACATAAATGTTAAGATATAAATAAGAAGTCCTGAAACATATGCGATTCCCATAGAAAGGCCGGTGCTTGTCTGTTTTTCTTCCCCCTCTTCACTAATCAGAATAGTTTGAACCTTAACGGTTGATTCTACCTCCTTCATGATCTTATCAATATCTTCAATATTATAGCTCTGGAGCTTTCTTTTTTCAATTTCTTTTTCCATTGAATTGGAAATATACATGAGCATTTCCAGGTTAGGTTGTTTGCTTGAGTAAAACTGAATGGCATTTGGAATATATACAACTTTTGGAGAGATTAACAGGAATCCATAATAACCCAGGTCCTCGTAATTCTCTTTAATTTATTCAGAACTGATTTCCCGAAGATATTCAAACTTTAAAGATTTGGTAGAAGGAATATCTCCGTAAAACAACCCAGCACCCTCGCCCACAACAGCAATCTTC
>JAUVKW010000219.1 GCA_030596025.1 Bacteroidota bacterium
CCTTGATAAGTTTGGCCTTGTAGCAGGCTTCAGATATGATTACCACAACCTCTTTGGGTCTTTTGTTACCCCAAGATTACATATGAGGTATGCAATAACAGAGAAATCCGTGTTAAGATTTTCTTCCGGCAGGGGCTTGCGGACAGCAAATATTATTTCTGAAAATAACGGAATCCTGGCGAGTTCACGACAGATCCTGGTAATAGGAAATGATCCTGATAAACCATATGGACTTGACCAGGAAATAGCCTGGAATTTTGGTTTGAATTTTACTCAGAAGTTTACACTTGATTACAAGAATGGGTTTGTAAGTTTCGATTTTTACAGGACCGAATTTATAAATCAGATTGTTGTCGATCTTGATGAAAATCCCCGGGAGGTTTCTTTTTATAACCTGGATGGGAAATCCTATTCCAACAGCTTTCAGGCCCAAGTGGATTATGAGCTTATAAAACGGCTGGATGTGAGGCTTGCCTACAGGTGGTACGATGTTAAAACGAGTTATAGAGGAGAATTGAAGGAAAAACCATTGGTGTCAAATCATAGAGCCTTCATTAATGCAGGATACGAAACCTTGAAGCACTGGAAGTTTGATTTTACTATGAACTGGCAGGGTAGGAAAAGAATTCCGGATACCCGGTTAAATCCTGAAGCATACCGCTTAGAAGATTATTCCCCTGATTTTGTTATGCTTAATGCTCAGATAAGCAAAACATGGTGGGAGAAGTTCGAAGTTTATGCCGGGGTTGAAAACCTATTAAATTATAAACAGGAAGATCCAATTTTATCAGCCGATCAGCCTTTCGGGCCCTATTTTGATAGCTCAATGATCTGGGGCCCTCTGTTTGGCAGGAATATTTATCTTGGTTTAAGGTATAAGATCAGGTAGTTGTATTATACATTCAAAATCGGAGTAATTTAAAATACTATGGACTAAAGTCCAGATATAGACCGATTTTGCTTAACCCCAGCCTTAAGGCTGGGGTTAGTTAACAGGCGTTATAATAGGGCTTTAGCCCACCATATTATTCCTGTTTCCCGAATAAATCTCAATGTAATAGCCTTAATATAGGTAAATAGCTATGCCGGACCGCAATAAACGTTCGTATTTTTATTCCCAATATAGTTTCATGATCTTAAAACAAAACCGACATATCTAAAATTGACTAATTGTGACAATGTTTCTTAGACTAGAAAATGTGATTGCAATTTGGAAATTGAGTTAAAGAATTAATGTAAAAGAAAACCTTTCAGATTCCGGTATAGTGTATTGTATGATTATTCCCGGATCATTTTTAAAATTTCTTCCAGATCAAACATCCCCTTGTCTGTATCAACAAAGATTTTACCATTTTCTTCTAAAAATCCATACATAGAATAATAATCGCCTAATACTGATTTGTCTACTTTTATCCCATGCCTCACATTGTAAAGGAAAGCAACTTCTTCCACACGCACATAGGCTTCATGTGAGAACAGAAAATCTATTTGGGCCCATTCTTTATCTGGACTCACATCCATTAATACAATATCCGGCTCTCCACTAATAATATCCTCTTCATTCTCAATATCCAAAGGACTGGCAAGAAGTATTCTTTCCCGCATTGAAGTGGAAAAGTAAATATTGCCATCTTCTCCTTTAAATATTTCGGTAATCTTTTCATCGGCTGAAATTCCTGGATCTTTCTTTTTTTCTGTACTGAACCATATATCTGAGATGCATGTGTCATCCCACCTGCTTCCTTTATATACATCAATGATTTCCAGTTTTACAACAAAGCCATAAAATTCTTCATACCAATCATTGTCAGAGTTAGTATTCAAACGTTCTGCAATTATTTCGCCAAATTCATTTTTAAAGCTTAAATCTCCAAGTTTCTTTAAGGAACCTATTTTTTCTTTATTAAAAGCTAATTCAATTGCCTGGGTCCCCATTTCATCATTTAGCTCCAGGAGAATAGAATCGGGAAAAGGCAGGCAGTAGAAATTTCCTCCCAGTTCTGTAAAATCATCTGGTAAATAATAAGCCACATAAAGACTTAATCTCAGGACTTTAGGTCGGCCATTTTTACGATATACAGATTCAGATTTCTGATAGCCATTGTTAATATGAATTTTATCAGGAAGTGCTTTTTCATGTCCCAGAAGTACATATTCTCCAATGCCATCGCTTTTTACACCTTCCACCCATGCAGTGGTCAAATCTTTATCAAATAACCAACAGGCACAATATTTTCCTAATTCATCATGTCCTGAAACCCGATCATCAAGTTCTGAGCTTTCATTCCAAATGCCCATTGCATCATACAGAAACATCTTTTCCCAGGCTACATCCTGTGCTTGTGAAAACATGGCAAAAATGAAGAGAAAGGAATAAAAAGAAATAATTTTAAAAGAATTTTGGGTGTGTGGTTTCATGGAAGTATTGGATTAGTTGAAATCACGAAGGAAATACATTCCAGTTCTGTGCACGGAATGTAATGGTATTTTAATAAATTAAAAGGCACAAAAATGAAAATCTGTACTTAATAACAAGAATTCTGCAAAAACCTATGGTTTCCAATCACTGATAGTGATTCGTTCACCATGAAGCTTTAAAACCAGTTTTTGTCTTTCTTTCCATTTGAGCTTTTTGACATACTCTTTAGGAATAACTATTGCATAACTTGTGCCCCCTGCAATTTTCGTGAGGCTTCTTATGTTGCTGTCTTCCACCTTTCTACGTCCCATATTTTTTACAGTATTTATTTACTACGTAGTATACTACGTAGTAAATTTACTTAAATTTCCCTTCAATTCAAGGATCAAATACAAATTTCATTTTACATTATTAAGTCTTTTAGTGTATTTAAAACACGAACAGGTTTTCTATAAGCAGCTTGCTATTTTATTAATATCTTTGACTAAGTATTTTGAAAAAGAAGATATATGAATTACCAATATTGGTTGACAGAGCAAAGAAACAGTATCCTGATTCTGAAGATTGATCGGCCGGATTGCCTAAATGCTTTAAATAGTAACACTCTTCTGGAGTTGCAGTCCATACTTAAAACTATTCAGGATGATCATAAGGTAAAAGGGATTATCATAAGCGGAGCCGGAGATAAGGTATTTGTTTCCGGCGGCGATATAGATGAGATTAAAAATCTGGATCCAGGTTCTGCAAGAATTTTATCATCAGCAGGAAATGATCTGATGCATTTTATTGAGCAATTTCCAAAACCAATACTGGCGGCTATCAATGGTATTGCATATGGTGGTGGTTGCGAACTGGCTATGGCCTGTCATTTACGTATTGCTTCTGAAAATGCCACATTTGCCCTGCCTGAAGCAAAACTGGGAATTGTAACAGGCATGGGAGGCTTACAAAGGATGTTGCAATTGGTAGGTAAAACCAAAACCTATCAACTTGCATTAACCGGAGAGCCTATTGGTGCTGATGAAGCAGCAAAAATCGGACTCGTTAATTTTGTGGTAAGTCATGATCAATTGATAACCAGAGGAAGTGAACTTTTAGAAAAAGTAGTGGAACAATCTCCGGTTTCAATACGTGCAATTATTAGAAGCATAAATGCCTATTACAGTAAGGATGATGGTTTTCAGGTGGAAATAGATGAATTTGTAAAATGCTTTCAGGAAGATGATTTTAAAGAGGGAGTGAAAGCTTTTATGGAAAAGCGAAAACCCGAGTATCAATAAGTCTGTAACATGAAAAGATTTTCCTATTATGTTTTCCTGGGGTTTTTATTTTTCCTCAA
>JAUVKW010000125.1 GCA_030596025.1 Bacteroidota bacterium
TTATTGTTTTTATTGACCTCCTTTGGAGATCTTTTATCCGATTTGTATTTATCCGCCCCGTGCTGCGTCTGCCATAGCAAACCTTGCGAAGGCAGGCCGGGATGGTTATTCAAATTTAGCCACTTTGTGGCAAATATAGCTTATGTTAGTGTCACTGCGACAATTCGACTCTTAGGTTTTAGATTAGTTGAGTTGAACTCATCACTGACGATTCTCTTAAAGCTCATGTCAGTGTCTCCGCTACGCTTCTACCCCCCGGTCTTGGATTAGCTGAGATGAACTCATTCCTATGGTCTTCGGTTCCTGCTTACGCAGGAATGCAGAATAGGGGTGGTGTTCCATCCCGGGCAGAGACCCGGGATCTATTTTTACTTTTTCCCCGGGTTGAGCTTAAGTTAAGCCGTAAATTATTAACTTAGAGCTTTCATTTTCAAAATAAGTTTTATTTAAAAACCTTAATCATAAATGATGAAGATTAGAAATGCCTTATTAATTATTCTTGGATTGTTTTTCGGACTGGTATTGCTTCTTGATTGCTCACATGGAAAAAAGAAAGTTGAATCTGTTCAGGATAATGCAGATCAGGATATAAGCATAGTGAGCGAAAGGATGAATACTCTTTCTGAACTTGAGATAGAGGAGGGATGGGAATTGTTGTTTGATGGAAAAACCATGAATGGGTGGAGGAACTTCCAATCAGAAGAAATCCCAAAGGGATGGAAAGTTGAGGATGGCAATCTGGTAGCATTAGGATTGGGTGGCGATATCGGCGGGGACATTGTTTCTGAAAAAGAATTTGAGAATTTTCATCTTAAGCTTGAATGGAAGATATCGGAAGGCGGGAATAGTGGGATATTGTATCATGTCAAGGAAGGTGATTATTCTGCAGTATATGTTACCGGTCCGGAATATCAAATTATTGATGATATTGGTTATCCTGATACGCTTGAGGATTGGCAGACCTGTGGAGCAAATTATGCAATGCATGTTCCGGTAAATTCTAAAATCAAACCTGCAGGGGAATGGAATACATCTGAAATAATTGTAGATGGTGCAATGGTAAAACATTTCTTAAATGGTTCCAGGGTTGTGGAATTTGAAATGTGGACAGAAGAATGGAATACGCTGGTTGAAAATTCAAAATGGAAAGATTTCCCGGATTATGGGAAAGCCCATAAGGGTCATCTTTCATTGCAGGATCATGGGAGCCTTACCAGTTTCAGGAATATTAAGATCAAAGAGTTATAGGGATGGCAGAGGGCAGAGGGCAGAGGGCAGAGGGCAAAAGGGCAAGAGAGATGAGTGAAAGAAGAGATGAGAGGTGAGAAAGAGAGAGAAAAAGAGATGAGAAATGGCGACAGAGAGACAGTCCACCTTCGCTAAAGCTTCGGTGGATGAAAGGCACAGGGCAAGAGAGATGAGTGAAAGAAGATGTGAGAGGTGAGAGGTGAGAAAAAAATGAGACAGAAAGAAGAGGTAAAGTAAGACTCGCAAATCATGCGGGAAATTTGTAGAGATCGCTTCGTTTCCTGCCTGCCGGCAGGCAAGGCACTCGCGATGACAATTTTTTCGCATGGATGAATGCTAAACCTAATAGACATATATTAAGACAAGGCAAAAATGATGTCAAAAGTCAGAGGTCAAATGTATAATGTCAAATGTTGAGGCATCTTTTATTTACATGAAAATTCACAAACAAAATTTTATATTATGAGAAGAAAGTATTTACCCGGGTATTTACTGGCACTACTATTACTACTTTCCATCACATCATGCAAAACAGGTAATACAGAACCTGGATGGCAATCTTTGTTTAACGGGTCTGATCTGGATGGCTGGACTATTCATGGGACCGAAAAATGGTATGTTGAGAATGATAATCTTGTCTGTGAGAGTGGTCCTGATAAAGAATATGGCTACCTCGCAACAATCCAGAAATATAAAAATTTCCACTTGAAACTTGAGTTTAAGCAAGAATCTGATGGCAATAGTGGTGTTTTTTTCCGTTCCTCATTGGAGGGTACAATTATAAGTGGCTGGCAGGTGGAAGTGGCACCACCAGGAAATGATACAGGTGGGATTTATGAATCTTATGGCAGAGGATGGCTTAAGCAAATTCCCGAGGATAAAGAAGATATTTTGAAGGAAGGAGAATGGAATACACTTGAAATAAAAGTTTTTGAAGATAAGGTTACAACCTGGTTAAATGGAGTCCAAATGGTAGATTTCAGTGACGAAACCATCGGGAATGCAGATGGAGTGATTGCACTTCAGATTCATTCAGGAGGTGGAATCAAGGTACTGTGGAGAAATATTCTTCTAAAGGAATTGTAGTTGCATTAGTTCTAATTTTTAGTTTTTCCTGTAGGCAGGCATGGGATACGCATCTGAATATGTGGCTCCCTTTTTGATTTCTTCAATATGTTAAACTCCTACAGAGTATTTACCTGATCTTTGATTAATGTAACTACAAAACTTAATGCCCCTGACGCTTATGGTCCGGGTCAAAGACCTACGGGCAATGATTAAGTATATTAAAATAAGACACCAAAAAGTTAAAATAAAATGAAAATAAAATTTATTACAGTAGCTTTTTTCTTCCTTTTTATTTTGGGAGCAAGTCTCGAAATGATGGCGCAATCAGGATTTACAAAGCCAAAAGATTATTTCGGATTTACACCCGGTGATGACCGTCAGTTATTGGACTATGAGCAGCTCATTGATTATCTTCAAAAACTTGATGCTGAATCTCCCAGGTTAAAGCTGGAGGAGATAGGGAAGTCTCCCATGGGAAAACCTATATATATTGCATTTCTTTCTGATGCTTCAAATATTGAGAATCTTGAAAGTCTCAAAAAAATAAATCACCAGCTTGCTTTGAATCCTGACTTAAGCGGGGAAGAAAGGACATCCCTTTCGAAAGAAGGCCGGGTATTTGTATATGCTACACTTTCAATGCATTCAGGAGAGGTGGCACCTGCACAATCTGCACCCCTTATAGCTTATGATCTGGCAACAACTGATGATCCTGAAAAAGTAAAATGGTTAAAGGATGTGGTTTATATGATGGTCCCTAATCATAATCCGGATGGGATGAACATGATTGTACACAATTATCTGAAATATAAGGGAACAAAATATGAGGGGGCTTCCCTGCCTGGCGTTTATCATAAATATGTGGGTCACGACAACAATCGCGATTTTGTTATTCTTTCACAGGAAGACACCAGAGCCATTGCAAAAGTATTCAATCAAACATGGCTGCCCCAGGTGATGGTAGAAAAACACCAGATGGGATCTACAGGAACTCGTTATTTTGTACCACCTAATCATGATCCGATTGCTGAGAATATTGATGCAGGAATGTGGACATGGATTGGAATTTTTGGTCAGAATATGTTCAACGACATGACCAATGCAGGATTGGCCGGAGTGTCGCAGCATTATATTTTTGATAATTACTGGCCGGGATCCACAGAAACATGCCTCTGGAATAATGTTATATCTTTTCTTACAGAAGCTGCCAGTGCACGTGAAGCTACACCGATTTATATAGAACCTAATGAGTTGGCTGTACGTGGTAAGGGTTTATCTGAGTATAAGAAAAGTATCAATATGCCACTTCCGTGGGAAGGTGGTTGGTGGAGGCTTGGTGATATTGTAGAATATGAATTGGTTTCTACCATGTCTATTATTAAAACCGCTTCCCTGTATAAGGAGAAGATCCTCCTTTTCAGAAATGATATGTGTAGAAGAGAAATTGAGAAGGGAAAGTCTCAAGCACCTTATTATTATATTGTCCCGAAGAAACAGCATGATGTAAGTGAGCTGGTGAATATGATAAATCTTCTCCGCAGGCATGGATTACAGGTTTCTACTATGAATGAAAATATATTGCTGGGGAACAGGCAATATTATAAAGGTGATTTTGTGATTCCTCTGGCACAGCCTTATCGTGCACTTGTCAAAGAAATTATGGAAGCCCAGGAATTTCCTGAAAGGCACTATACTCCCGGAGGAGATTTGATTAAACCTTATGATATAACCAGCTGGTCATTGCCTTTGCACAGGCAGGTTGCCTCTGTGGAAGTGGCTGTCAGGTATCCTGAACTGGAAAAAGGATTAAGCTTATTAACAGAGGATTTGGATTACAGGTCTCCTGTCCCTGAGAACTTCCAGGCTGCAGTGTACTCTGTAAATAGTAATGAAAGTTTTAAGGCTGCTTTTGCTGCTATGAAGAATGGAATGGAAGTACATCGCCTGGACGAAACAATTGAAGTAAATGGAGAGATGCTTCCAAAAGGAAGTTTTGTGGTATTTCCTTCAAAGAAAACTAACTCCGGCTGGGAAAAGATCAATCAGGAGATATTGTTTTCTCCCACTTACCTGCCTTCAGATGCTAAGTTTAAGAGCAGTGTAGTTAAAAGCCCCCGTATCGCTTTTGTAGAAACCTATTTTCACGATATGGATGCTGGCTGGACCAGGTTTGTTCTGGATTATTACGGAATTCCTTTTACCCTTTTACATCCACCTGATCTAAGAAAGGCAGACCTTAGTGCTAATTATGATATTGTAATGTTTGCGGATGATTCTAAATCACAACTTATGACAGGAAAATCTGGTTCTGAAGGCAATTATTATATGAGCAGCTATGCCCCGGAATATGTGAAGGGCATGGGCAAGAAAGGACTGGAAAAACTGATGTCTTTTGTAGACAAGGGAGGTTTGGTACTATCCTGGGGGAGATCTACTCAACTCTTTGAAGGCATGCTGAAGATAGATGATGGAGATAACAAGGAGGAGTTTCAGCTGCCGGTACGTGATATCTCTTCATCATTAAGCAAGGAAGGCCTTTATGTTGCCGGCTCTTTGTTAAGGATTAATCTGGTACAGGATCACCCTTTGACTTATGGTTTGCCTGAACAGATTGGAATTTTCTCAAGAGCCAGACCGGTTTTCAAAACTTCAGTACCAAGATTTGATATGGATAGGCGCGTGATTGCCACTTATCCGGAGAAAGGTATTTTAATGAGCGGTTATATAGCAAAACCGGAAAAACTCTCAAATAAATCAGCTATGGTATGGTTGAAAAAAGGGGATGGTCAGATTGTTTTGTATGGATTTAGTCCTCAATTCAGGGCATCTACACAAGGCTCTTTTAAATTACTTTTTAATGCACTTTTTTTGACATCAAATCAGTGAAGCTATGATTTTAAAAGTCGTAGACGCATTAAAATCATTAAGGTGAACTCCTGCCTGACCGGCAGGCAGGGATTCCGACTGCGAAGCACGTCGGGATCTAATTAAGTTATATTCCTCACTGCTTGTGTCAGGGAGTTTCATTTAACATCAAAACTATGGGCTTGTTTGCAAATAAAAGACAGGATGGTAACTATTCCATGTCTCAGCTTTTCTTTTTAGTGGTTTTAAGAGTATTTATTGGCTGGCATTTCCTCTATGAGGGAATCACAAAACTGGTAAATCCCGATTGGACGGCTTATGGTTTTCTGAATGATTCAGGATGGGTCTTTTCAGGTATTTTTCAGAATATGGCCAATAATCCCGGGACATTAAAAGTTGTAGATTTCTTAAATATCTGGGGGCTTATTTTAATTGGCTTTTCGCTGATTCTTGGGTTTTTAAGCCGACCGGCAATCCTGGGTGGAATCCTTTTGCTGGCAATGTATTATCTCTCACAACCACCATTTGTGGGTATTGAATATGCTATTCCTTCTGAAGGGAAATACCTGTGGGTAAATAAGAATTTGATTGAGCTGGCTGCGCTGGCAGTTTTATTTGTTTTTCCTACAAGCAGAAAGATTGGCCTGGATAGGTTTATTTTTCGAGCCGGGATTGAAGAAAATTTGTGACATGAAATAATTCGATAAATTATGGATGAAAACAATAAGAGCTCAAGGGGTAGGTTCAGCAGGCGGGAATTGTTAAAAAGCCTGGCAACTATTCCGGTTATTGGAGCCTTTGCATATGGGTTTTATAAGAAGACAAATTACGACAGGCTGCTGAATTCAAGCATTCTGGATGAGTTGGGAATGAATCAATCCTCCTCTTTGCGCTCTGAACCAATAACAAAAGGCAAGAAGATCCGCATTGGTATTATCGGAGCCGGAGGGCGAGGCAGGGATCTGCTCAAAGGTCTGGGTTTTGTAGAACCTCAATGGATAGATAAAACAAGGGAAGCAGCAGAAAATGATTCAGCAAATAAGAGATACGAGGAATATCTTGAGCAGGAATACCTGAATGTTGAGTTGAATGGAGTTTGTGATGTATTTGATATAAATGCTGAGAAAGCTCTTGCTGCAGCTGGAAATCCCGAAAGGAAGGGAACAGATTCCAAACCTGGTCACCAGGCAAAAAGATATACAAGATACCAGGATTTGCTGAACGCGGATGATATCGATGCCGTAATTATAGGTACTCCCGATCATTGGCATGGACCCATAACTATTGAAGCTGCCAGAAAGGGGAAGCATGTATATTGTGAAAAGCCAATGACCTGGACTGTACCTGAAACATACCAGGTACGGGAAGAAGTAATAAAAAACAAAATAGTTTTTCAACTGGGTCATCAGGGGAGACAGACTGAAAGCTATATTAAAGCCCGCGAAGCCATTCAGAAAAATATCCTGGGGAAGGTGAATTTAATTGAAGTAACCACCAACAGGAATAGTCCGAATGGAGCCTGGGTATATCCTATACATGCTGAAGCCAATCCTGAAACCATAGACTGGAAGCAGTTTATTGGACCGGCACCATGGCATGAGTTTAGCCTCGAACGGTTTTTCAGGTGGCGTTGTTGGTGGGATTATAGTACCGGGCTTTCCGGAGATTTATTGACACATGAATTCGATGCCATGAACCAGATTCTGGACCTTGGTATTCCTAAATATGCCACCTCCTCGGGTGGGATCTATCATTTTAAAGATGGCAGAACTGTCCCTGATGTTTTACAAACAGTTTTTGAATTTCCTCAACGGGATCTTACCATGTTGTATAGTGCCACCCTGGCCAGCAGCAAGAACAGGGGGAAGGTAATCATGGGTCATGATGCAAGTATGGAGGTGGGGAATACATTGACCATTAAAGCGGACAGAGATTCTACCCGCTATGGTGAAAAAATCAAGGAACAGGTAATTGATCCTTCCCGTCCTATTTTTTCTTATATCCCCGGAAGAAAAAATGTGGATGCGGTGACTTCGGCTACAGAACAGTATTTTGCAGGAAGAGGACTTTTATATACTTACAGGAATGGAAGAAGGGTAGATACTACACATCTGCATATTAAAGAATGGATTGAGGCAATACGCACAGGTGGTAGTACTAGTTGTAATATTGACAGGGGCTTTGAAGAAGCAATTGCCGCCCATATGGGAACTATTGCCTATAAAGAAGGTCGCAGGGTGGAGTGGGATGCTGAAAACGAGAAAATAATCTGATTTAAGGCGCCAAGCGCTTTCAAAGTGCTGGGCGCCTATACTACAATTATTAGAAATGTCTGAATTTACAAAGCATAATGAAAAAAGGGTGGACTTTATTGTGTCCCTTTATTATATCATCTCAGAGAAGAGGAATACTGCCGAAACAATTAAACAAAATCAGCATTTAATTGACCAGGTAATTCCTTCCGATATCGTTTTAGCAGTGGATCAACTGGTAAAATCAGATATTCCATTTGATGAATTAAAAATGGGTATCAACAAGCTCCTAAATATATTGTATACTGCAGTTCAAAATTATCCTTATTCAGAACCTCCACCAGGCTCCTATTTTGACTGTTGCGTAAAAAACAACAATGAGCTGGACAAGCGCCTGAAGTCAATCAGGCCTCTACTTAAACAGTTGAATAAAACTCCCCTGGATATTAAAATAAGAAAACAATTAGCTGATATTATTTCTGGGGTTCTGGAATATGATAAGTATTACCAGATAAAGGAAAATGTTCTCTTCCCCTTTATTGAGAACCATATGGATGAATATCGATGCCTTCAGCTAATGTGGTCGTTTCATGATGATATAAGAAGAAATTTGAAGGATTTAGGCCAACAGCTTTTAGCTGAAAAAATAGAGATGAAACCCGTTAACCGCTTATTTGGAGATATTTTCTTCAATATGTATGCAATTATTTTTCGTGAAGAGAGAATCTTATTCCCTTTTGTGGAGGAAATCACTCCGGAGGATGATCTCAACTCTCTGTTTAAGGATAGTCTTGAAATTGGTTTTCCTTACTATACACCTGTGGTGAAAACAGGTGAAGAGCAATCTTCAGATCATACAGATTTGTTTAATATCAATTTAAAAAGCGGAGACTTAACTGTAGAGCAGATAGTTTTGCTTTTTAATCATTTGCCGGTTGATATTACCTTTGTTGATGAAAACAACAAGGTTAAATTCTTTTCCACACCAAAAAAGAGAATCTTTCCCAGAACCAATGCTATCATTGGCCGTGATGTTCACAATTGCCATCCTAAAGAAAGCGTTCATGTTGTGGAGGAAATTATTGAGGCTTTTAAATCCGGCAAAAAGGACAAGGCAAGTTTCTGGATCAGGATTAAGGGCGAATTGATTTTAATCCGGTATTTTGCCATGTATGATAATGAGGGTAAATACAAAGGGGTTATAGAAGTCTCCCAGGAGGTCTCTGAAATACAGGAGCTGGAAGGGGAGAAAAGGCTGCTGGACTGGACATAAAATATTATGTATGGAACATAAACTGGATAAAGTATTTGGCCCTTCCGGTACATTTGCCGGATATGTCCTCATTCTTACAGGGGTGCCGGCTTTTTTTTTCATGGAAAACCCGGTGAGTGCACTGGTTCCTGTCCTGGTTGGTGCTTTTGTTGCTTTTTCAACTACAGGAACACAGGTGGATCTTGAGTTGAGGAAGGTAAGAAGCTATACTGCGTTTTTTGGCTTCTTAAAATCAGGAAAGTGGCAGGGTCTTGATTTGTATGATCAGATTCAAATAGCTGAACCGGTAATTCATTACAGAACATATAGTCGCAGTAATCGAAGCCTGGATATTTATAAAAAGGATTATAGGATCATGTTACTTGGAAATCATTTGAAGTTGAGAGTTCCTTTGCAAAAGTTCAAGAGCTATGAGCAGGCAAACAGGGAGGCGGAAAAGATAAGTACTTTGCTAAATATTCCATATATAAAGTCTAAAAAGCATAAGGAGAGCTTGTGAGATCAAAGGGTATAGGGTACTAAAGCTTACCATATTGACCCCTTTCAGGGATCATTTGTTGTATTTGTTTTAACTGCCCCCTTCAGGGACGGTTATTCAAATTTAGCCACTTCGTGGCAAATTCCAAAGAACCAGATTATAAACAAAAGGATAAGACTATCCACTTCGTGGCAAATTCCGGTGAAGGAATGAGTTTAGTATTCAGTAAAGATGCAAGTGTAATATTACCATATTAAAACCGCATAATAATATGTTGAGATGCTTGGAATTGTGTCACTCAGGAATTTGAAGTATAAAGACATACGAAGTTTTAGGGAAGTGTTAAGCATCAAAAGTAATGCTAATTAT
>JAUVKW010000050.1 GCA_030596025.1 Bacteroidota bacterium
AATTTCAGTACGTGATGGGGTAATTATTTTCGGAGCAGACCTTATATTATTATCCATCTTCTTGAAACAATTGTACTCAAAAGAATGAGTGACAAAAAGACTGATAATAAACAGAGGGATAATGATTGTATTGTTAAAAAAATACCTCATAGCTGATTGATTTATAGCTTAAATTGTACGATTAAATATTCAAACCTGGACTAAAACAATTATTTTAAGTTTTGCCTCCTTTAAAAAGGACATTTTTATTATAAGATTGGACAAACATAAAAAATACGCCGTAAATTTACAAAGACTGGTATGAAAATTGTGTTGAACAATCCTTACCTTTATGCTCCAGTGAAAGAAGTCGTAAGTAAAATAGTAAATGATCCGGTATATGGATTTATACATATACCATTTCAGATTTTATTTGATCTGATTGAACATCCTTATTTTCAAAGATTAAGGAGGATAAAACAACTTGGATTAACCCACCTGGTATATCCCGGGGCCCAGCATACCAGGTTTCAACATTCTCTGGGAGCTCTGCACCTGATGAATTCGGCAATTGCTGTATTGAGGGGAAAAGGGGTAATTATTTCTGAGAAAGAAGCTGAGGCCGTATCTATAACAATCTTGCTGCATGATATAGGGCATGGTCCCTTTTCTCATACCCTTGAACACAGCCTTGTTGAGGGGATAAGCCATGAGAATTTATCTATATTGTTTATGGAACAATTGAACGAGGAGTTTGGAGGGAAACTGGATCTGGCAATTAAGATATTTAAAGATCAATATGAGAAAAAGTTTCTTCATCAGCTTGTTTCAGGTCAACTTGATATGGATAGGCTGGACTACCTGAAGCGGGATAGCTTTTTCACAGGTGTTACAGAAGGCACTATTGGTCTGGATAGGATAATAGAGATGATCAATGTTAAAAATGACAGGCTTGTTGTGGATGAGAAAGGTATTTATTCTATTGAAAAATTCTTAATTGCCCGCAGGTTAATGTACTGGCAGGTTTATCTGCATAAAACTGTTTTGTCTGCTGAGTTATTATTGATGAAGATTTTGAAAAGAGCAAAGGCCCTGACCAGTGAGGGCGTTTCATTATTTGCAACCTCCGCAATGAATTATTTCCTGGAACAAAATGTAAATTATAACAGTGTTTTTGGGAAGCAAGCAATTCATCATAAGGCTGATTTGTTGAAGAACTTTGCATCCCTGGATGATAATGACATATTAACTTCTGCAAAAATCTGGGCAGAAGAAAATGACATTGTTCTTTCATTATTGTGTAAGAGGCTTTTAAACAGGCATTTGTTTCGGGCAAAATTACAGAAAGAAGAATTTGACCACAAATTGTTGGAGACGCTGAGTAAAAAGGTAATGAATGAATACAAAATATCCATTGATCAGACTTCTTACTTTGTATTTATGGAAATAATAAGCAATTATGCCTACGACCCTGACGATCATAGTATACAGATTCTTTATAAAGATGGAAGTTTACGTGATATTAGTGAGGCATCAGATATGCTAAATACGGCAGTTTTATCAAAAACTGTAAAGAAATATTGTTTGTGCTATCCAAAAGAATTGGAAAATTATTAAACCATAGAATCAAATGGAATTTACTGCTAAAGTTATTGCTGATTTTTTGAAAGGTGAAATTGAGGGAGATCCTGATGTTGTTATAAACAATGTTTCCAAAATTGAAGAAGGAGAAAAAGGGACTCTTACCTTCCTTGCAAACCCGAAATATACGGAGTATGCTTACACTACCAAAGCCTCAATTATTATTGTCAATAAAAGTTTTGTGCCAAAGAAAAAGCTAAAATCAACCCTGATAAAGGTGGATGATGCTTACCAGGCAATTGCTTCCCTTTTGCAGCTTAGAGAGTCTATGAAGCCAAAGAAAGTTGGAATCCATCCGAAATCTTGGATGGAAAAGACCTCAAAAGCCGGGAAAGACCTTTTTTTGGGTGCTTATACATACGTGGGAGAGAATTGTATAATTGGGAAAAATGTACGAATTTATCCTCATGTATTTATTGGAGATAATGTTGTGATTGGTGATAATTGCACTTTCTATCCGGGAGTAAAAATATACCATGAATGCAAGATAGGGAATGACTGCATATTACATGGCGGAGTTGTTATTGGCAGTGATGGTTTTGGTTTTGCTCCGGATACTGCGAAAGACTATGTAAAAGTTCCCCAGATTGGGAATGTAGTATTAAAAGACAGGGTAGAAATAGGGTCAAATACCACTATTGACAGGGCAATGATTGGATCTACTATCATTGAAAAAGGAGTTAAACTGGATAATTTGATAATGGTTGCTCACAATGTGGTTATTGGAGAAAACACTGTCGTTGCTGCTCAGAGTGGGATTGCCGGGTCTACAAAAATTGGCAGGGAATGTATGTTTGGTGGACAGGTGGGAATTGTTGGTCACCTTGAGGTTGCTGATAAAGTAATGATTGCTGCACAATCTGGAATACCCTCCAGTATTAAAAATGAAGGAGCTATCCTGCAGGGGTCCCCTGCTTTTCCAATCATGGATTATCAAAAATCTTATGTTTATTTTAGAAAACTACCCTCCATGGTTGCCAGGATTGATGAGTTGGAGAAAAAACTCAAAGAGCTGGGCCAGGATAATTAATTGCTAAATAGCCGGTACTAATTTACTCAAATACATTTTGTTAATGGAGTTTTTGGGATTCTGAAATTTCCGTTTTGTTGATTTTTTGTATCTTGTGCCCGTTTTATATTTAAGTTATAGTTTCGTTGAATATGGATGCAAAACAAAAGACACTAAAAACCGAAATAAGCCTGACAGGAAAGGGACTGCATTCGGGGATTAATGTTCAAATAACTTTTAAACCAGCTCCTGCCAATCATGGGTTTAAGTTTATTCGTACAGATTTAGCCGGTGCACCTGAAATAAGGGCTCTGGCCGAAAATGTTGTGGACACCTCCAGGGGAACTACACTTGAAGAGAATGGAAACAAGGTTGCAACCATCGAGCATGTGCTTGCAGCTTTTGTAGGCCTGGAGATTGACAATGTATTAATTGAAATAAATGGACCCGAAGCCCCTATTATGGGTGGAAGTTCCAATAAATTCGTTAAGGCCATTAAAGAGGCAGGAATTGAAGAATTGGATGCTGATAGGAACTTTTTAAAAATTAAAGAAAAGATTGTCTTTTCAGATGAGGAAAACGGTGTGGATATGATTATTTATCCTGATGATCATTTAAGCATAAATGTTTTGATCGATTATAATTCTAAAGTTCTGGGCAATCAGTATGCTATTCTTGATCATATGGCTGATTTTGAAAAGGACATATCCATGTGTCGTACTTTTGTCTTTTTTCATGAACTGGAATATCTGGCAAGCAAGGGCCTGATAAAAGGTGGGGATATTGACAATGCAATTGTGATCATGGACAGAGTTGTTAGACAGAAGGAAGTAGACAGGATTGCAGATCTTTTTAATAAACCCCATATAAAAGTAAATTCTGAGGGAGTATTGAACAATGTGGATCTTCATTTTCCCAATGAGCCGGCCCGACATAAATTACTTGATATTATAGGAGATCTGGCCCTGATTGGTCAGCCTATTATTGGTAAAATTGTAGCAACACGTCCAGGACATCATGCCAATACTGAGCTTGCAAAGAAAGTCAGACGAGAAATTGGGGAACTTGCTTCAAAAAAGCATGTTCCGGAATATGACCCAACAAAAGAGCCGGTTTATACTATTGAGGGTGTTAAGAAGCTACTGCCACATAGGTATCCCTTTTTACTTGTAGATAAAATTATTTCCCTGGATAAAAATTCTGTGGTTGGGATTAAAAATATTACAGTTAATGAATCGTTTTTTCAAGGGCATTTCCCCACTGAACATGTAATGCCGGGAGTTTTAATGATTGAAGCAATGGCTCAGGTTGGCGGTATACTGATATTGAGCAGGGTGAATGACCCCGAAAATTATTCAACATATTTTCTGAGAATTGATAAAGTGAAGTTCAAGCAAAAAGTTGTTCCCGGAGACACATTAGTTTTTAAACTTGAGCAAACTTCTCCTACGAAAAGAGGAATTATGAATATGTTTGGACAAGGATTTGTTGGCGACAAGCTGGTAGTGGAAGGCGAATTAATAGCCCAAGTTGCAAAAAACAAAGAATAAATCCTATGATCCATAACCTAGCATTTGTTCAACCGGAGGCCAGTCTTGGCAAGGGAGTAGTTATTGAGCCTTTTAGTACTATCTCCAGCGATGTGGAAATTGGAGAGGGAACCTGGATTGGCCCAAATGTTACTGTAATGGATGGTGCCAGAATTGGGGAAAATTGCAAGATATTTCCAGGAGCAGTTATCTCTGCAATACCCCAGGATATGAAATATATGGGGGAAAAAACAACGGCAGAGATTGGTAACAATACTATTATTCGGGAATGTGTTACCCTAAACAGGGGTACGGTTGCTGCCGGGAAAACTATTGTTGGAAAGAATTGCCTGCTAATGGCCTATGTTCATGTGGCTCATGATTGTATGATTGGCAACAATTGCATCCTGGTAAATAATGTTGGCCTTGCAGGAGAAGTAGTAGTGGATGACTGGGCAATTTTATCAGGTTCAACCATGGTTCACCAGTTTGTGCATATCGGGAAACATTCAATTATTGGTGGTGGATCTAAAGTGCGTATTGATGTTCCTCCCTATATTACAGCCGATCGTGAGCCATTGGCCTATATTGGAGTGAATTCGGTGGGATTGAGAAGAAGAAAATTCTCAAATGACAAGATCAATGAAATTCAGGATATATACAGGGCCATTTATCTGAAAAATTTAAATACTACACAGGCACTTGAAGAGGTAGAAAAGGAATTCTCTGAATCTATTGAAAGAGATGAGATCCTTAACTTTTTTCGTAATTCTTCAAGGGGGGTAATCCGTACCTCAACAAAATAATTCTTTTACTGAATATTGCTGTTCATTTCCCCCATTATTTTATTGGCGAGTTTCAGGGCTTCGTACCCGTCATCAATAGAAACTACCGGGACTGAATTGTTAAGTATGGAATCATGAAAACTATTTAATTCCTCCACCAGGGCATTTACATTTACGATATCCGGGGAATCAAAAAAGATTTGCTTTTTCGGCTTTCCTTTTCCCAAATCCATGATCATAGCAAAAGGATCATCCGGTGTTTTATCCACCTGCTTAATTCTTACGACTTCTGATTTTTTTTCAAGAAAGTCAATTGAAAGATAAGCATCAGACTGGAACAAGCGCAGCTTTCTCATTGGTTTTAAACTTATTCTGCTTGCAGTCATATTGACTATACATCCATTCTCAAACTCTACCCTGGCATTTGTAATATCTGGTGTGTCACTGATGATAGGAACTCCACTTGAAAGAATAGATTTTACTTTTGAGTTAACAACATTTAATATAATATCAATATCGTGAATCATTAAATCCATAACAACCGGGACGTCTTTATTTCTTGGATGAAACTGCCCCAGTCGGTGTAGTTCAATAAATTTTGGATTGCGGATATGGGCTTTTATGGCAGTGAAAGCCGGGTTAAATCTTTCAATATGGCCCACCTGAATCTTAACATTGTTTTTAACAGCAAGTTTTTTTAATTCCAGAGCCTCATCAGGTGTAGATGTAACGGGCTTTTCTATAAACACATGTTTCCCGGCTAAGATTGCTTTTTTTGCTACTTCAAAATGGACATTAGTTGGTACAACAACATCCACCATATCAACCTCTTTAAGCAATGCCTCATAAGTTGGAAATTGTGGGATGCCAAACTCCTTTTCTACACTGTCTGATACATCTTTATCTATGTCATAAAATCCAACAAATTTGAATTTTCCTTCTTTATGACATCTAATATGATTTTTCCCAAAATGACCTACTCCAATAATGCCAACTTTTAAACTCATTTGAATTTCTTTATTTCCTTAATGAAAAAATCCCGGTTAAAATTAATATAAACTCCATATGAAAAATCATATTGAGTCTCTTTTTCATTGATATTTGTACCTAACATGTCATAATATCCTTCATATCTGACTCCTAGAAAAGCACCCCTGGTTATTTGATGATGGAAATCAATTTTAATCAAAATTAACTCTCTTTCAGGAAAACTCAAATTTTCATCACTATATGATATAGAAGAAAATATTGGTTCTCCAAGGGGTGCAATAAAATTGGAAGCATTCCAGTAACCAAAATATACGTTTAACCATTTTGATTTTGCATATACCATTGGGTAAATTGCATTTCCATTTTTGAAGGTCTGATTTTTTTCATGCGACAGATCCTTGTATAGTGCATAATAGAACATTACACCGGCCTCTGAAATAATGCTGTTAAACCGGTACTTTACAATTGCTCCGGCAGTAAAGTTCATGAGAGTTACAGGAGGAGTACCAGTTGTGTCAACCTGGCCGCCACTGTGTATACATAAAATCTGAACAGGTAGATCAATTTGAAAAGGGTTTTCAGAATTTAAAAACTTGACTTTATTATTCCAGCCAACTGTAAATTCTTCTTTCTCTGAATAGCTATTCCTGAAAATATATTCCCTCCAGTCAAGATATAAATCCGAATCAAAACGGCTTGAATTATAGAGTAGTTGTAAACCTGTTTCCGGAGAGTCCTCAATAAAACGCTCGAACCTGTAAAATGGCTCGATAAATCCATGATTCAATCCGCCATACAGATTCCCGATTACAATGCTGAAATTTCTATAAGGCTGGTATTGAAATCGAATTATAGGTGTAATCCTGTCGAGTTTCCCTGTGCCATAATATGCAAGCATATGTATTCCGCCCTCAATCAATATTCTGCTTGTGGGATAATATTTCAGTGAAGTATTTACAGCAGATCCGAAAATGGTAAATCCCTGATCAATGTTATTATAATATTCATTGTTCTTAAACAGGTTATAATTCTGAATACCAAGAAACAATTTGCCTGAATCAGACTGAGAGATTTGTATATTGTCCTGAAAAGAGCTTTGATCAAGTTGCCCCAGTATCCGCAACGGAAGTATGAAAACAAATAATATGAAAATTCGAATTCTCATTTGTTTTTAATATCTATCAAAAATAGTGGATTTAAAGAAATCTAAAAATAATTGATTTACATTTGTAAATATCGAAAAAATATCGTGAAATATTATATTATAGCAGGTGAGGCTTCCGGAGATTTGCATGGATCGAATTTGATTCTTGCCCTGAAAGAAGTGGATCCGAAAGCCGAGTTCAGGGTTTGGGGTGGTGATAAAATGGAAGCTGCAAGCAGAAACCTGGTAATGCATTACAGGAAACATGCCTTTATGGGTTTGTTCCCGGTGTTGTGGAATTTAAGAACCATTCAGAAAAATTTCAAGCTGGTTGAGAATGATCTTCATAATTACAAACCGGATGCTCTTATTCTGATTGATTATTCAGGGTTTAATTTAAGGGTGGCAAAAAGGGTAAAAACCCCGGGTTTGAAAATCTACTACTACATTTCTCCTCAGGTATGGGCCTGGAGAAAATCCAGGGTACATGTTATAAAAAGTGTAGTGGATAAGTTATTCTCCATTCTTCCTTTTGAAAAGGAGTTTTACAAGCAATTTGATTTTGATGTTGAGTATGTTGGTCACCCACTCCTGGATGCTATTCAGGAGTTTAATTCAGGTAATCAACTACCTGAAAAAGAGTTCCACAATCTGCACAAATTATCCGGGAAGCCCATAATAGCCCTTCTCCCTGGAAGCAGGAACCAGGAAATAAAAGCCCAGCTTCCAATTATGGCCATGATGAGTACGAAATTCCGGGATTATGAATTTGTTATTGCTGCAGCACCTTCTATAAATGAGGAGATGTATGAACCATATTTGCGAAAATATGAGCTAAAACTTGTTAGGAACCAAACTTATGAATTGTTGAAGTTTTCAGAAGCTGCATTGGTGACAAGTGGGACCGCAACCCTTGAAGCGGCTTTATTTAAAATTCCACAGGTAGTTTGTTATAGGGCCGGGGCAGTGTCCTATTTCATCGTAAAACACCTGGTTAATGTATCATATATTTCTATTGTAAATTTGATAATGGATGATTCTGTCATCAAAGAATTGATCCAGAAAGAAATGAACCCGGGAAATGTTGAAAAGGAATTAAACCTATTGCTATATGAGTCCTCTTATCGCAAAAAGATGATACATAAATACGAAGAGCTCGAGAAAAAACTTGGAGGAGTTGGAGCCTCCAGGCGCGCTGCAAAAGGTATGTTTGACGATTTGACGGGGAATAATAAATAGTAGGCAGTACGCAGTTATGACACGATCAAAATCTGTGGTTTTGCTTCTTACAATTCAATACTCACTTTCCTTAGCCTTAGCCTTCTTCCCTAATCCTTCTATTTTATATATGCTTCCATCCCTGGGCCTGCAATTCCACAGCCTGCCCATCAGGAGTAATTAGTTTATTGCCTTTTTCCTGCTTAACAATATGACCGATAACACTTACATCTTTCAATTGACGGATTTTTTCATGCTTATGAATAGCTACCGTAAATAACAATTCATAATCCTCTCCTCCATTTAGAGCAGCAGTTAAAGCTGCCATATTAAATTCTTCAGCTGTTTGTGCAGACTCCTCAGATATTGGAATTTTCTCTGAATAAATATGACATCCGCAATTTGAAGACTTACTTATATGTAAAAGTTCTGAAGTGAGTCCGTCAGAGATATCAATCATTGATGTAGGAAGAATTTCTTTCTCCCAAAGAGCTTCAATAATATCTTTTCGTGCTTCAGGTTTTAGTTGTCGTCCAACAATATATTCATATCCTTCAAGGCTGGGTAAACTCCCTTTCCCCTTTTCAAATAGCACTCTTTCTCTTTCCAGAACTTGCAATCCAAGGTAGGCGCTTCCCAGGTTTCCGGTTACACAAATTAAATCGTTTTCTTTTGCCGAATTCCTGAAGACCGCATTTTCTCCAACAGGATCTCCAATCACTGTAATGCTTATGGTCAATCCGGTTAGAGATGTGGAAGTGTCTCCCCCCACTATATCAACACCATATTTTTCACAAGCCAGCTTGATTCCTTCATAAATGCTTTTTATATCCTCAAGCATAAGTTTCGAAGAAATGCCAAGCGAAACAGTAATCTGTTTTGGCCTCCCATTCATTGCATAGATATCTGAAAAATTTACAATTGCAGCTTTGTATCCAAGATGTTTTAGAGGAGTATAAGTAAGATTAAAGTGAACCCCTTCAAGTAATAGATCTGTGCTGACCAGAATGTCTTTATCCCTGTATCTCAGCAGTGTAGCATCATCCCCAACTCCAAACACAGTGCTTGTATTTTTGCTTTTTAGATCTTTGGTTAATATATCAATTAATCCAAATTCTCCAATTTCAGAAAGATCTGTTTTTAACTTGTTTCTGTCTTCCATTTTTGTGTTATAAATTTTCTATGAATAAGCCAATATCATCTTTATGTGATAAAAAATATCTTATCTTTGTCCTTATTTAGATTAAATACTAATAAGGAGAGGTTCAGGTAAAACAAGTTCCCCGCGAGGCAAAAATATGCAAAAAGAGCAAGATAAAATATTAAATGATATAACTCAGGGAGATTATAAGTATGGTTTCTATTCGGATATTGAAATGGAAACTATTCCAAAAGGATTAAATGAGGATATTGTACGCATGATTTCAAAAAAGAAAAATGAACCCGATTTCATGCTTGAGTATCGTTTAAAAGCATTTAGACACTGGCAATCTATGAAGATGCCTGATTGGGCCCATTTAAAAATTCCTGAAATTGATTATCAGGATATAATTTATTATGCTGCCCCTAAGAATAAACCTGTGCTGGACAGCCTGGATGATGTAGATCCTGAAGTAAAAGAGACTTTTGATAAACTGGGAATTTCTTTGGATGAGCAGAAAAGGCTTACCGGGGTTGCAGTGGATGCGGTAATAGATAGTGTTTCGGTAAAAACTACCTTTAAGGAAACGCTTGCTGAATTGGGAATTATTTTTTGTTCATTCACCGATGCTGTTCAGGAACATCCTGACCTTGTAAAGAAATATATGGGATCTGTGGTGCCATATTCCGACAATTTTTTTGCCACTTTAAATTCTGCGGTATTCAGTGATGGCTCCTTTTGCTATATTCCCAGGGGGGTTAGATGTCCTATGGAGCTTTCAACTTATTTCAGGATCAATGCGGCTAATACCGGACAATTTGAAAGGACATTAATTATTGCCGATGAAGGATCATATGTGAGTTACCTTGAAGGATGTACAGCTCCGCAAAGGGATGAAAATCAGCTTCATGCTGCAATTGTTGAAATTGTTGCCATGGAAAATGCAGAAGTTAAATATTCTACGGTGCAAAACTGGTATCCCGGAAATAAAAATGGTGTAGGTGGAATTTACAATTTTGTTACCAAGCGAGGAATCTGCAAGGGAGATAATTCGAAAATTTCTTGGACTCAGGTAGAAACAGGATCAGCTATTACCTGGAAGTATCCCAGTTGCATTCTGAAAGGCAATAATTCAGTGGGAGAGTTTTATTCAGTAGCTGTTACCAATAATCATCAGCAAGCTGATACCGGGACTAAGATGATACACATTGGGAAAAACACAAAAAGCCTTATTATTTCAAAAGGGATATCAGCAGGCAAAAGTGACAATAGTTATCGGGGCCTGGTAAAAGTCTTGAAAAATGCAGAAAATGCCAGGAATTTTTCTCAATGTGATTCTTTGCTGCTGGGAGATCGTTGTGGTGCTCATACCTTTCCACATATAGAAGCAGACAATCCAGGAGCAATTGTTGAGCATGAGGCAACTACATCTAAAATTGGGGAGGATCAAATATTTTATTGCAATCAGAGAGGAATTTCAACAGAAGATGCAATTGCTCTTATTGTAAATGGATATGCCAGAGAAGTATTGAACAAATTACCCATGGAGTTTGCTGTGGAAGCTCAGAAATTGCTTCAGATCAGTCTGGAAGGTAGTGTAGGGTAATAAAGATAAAAGATAAAAGTTGGAATATTGGAAGAATGGAATATTTGGAAGAAAAAGGGAGGTAAGAGTAATCATTAACAAATTAGTTTAGGTGAAAGAAAAAATAGCACCAGGCTTAGCCTGGTGTCTAAAAGAGGTCCGTACCGAAACGCAAAATGGAAATAAATACAATTTCGGACCGCAAGACAAACGGCAGAGGGAAATTGGACGGAAACTTTGTCAAAACATATATAATTAGAACATACAGATGCTTATCATAAAGGATTTACATGCCGAAATTGACGGCAAAGAAATATTAAAAGGGATAAACCTGGAATTAAATGCTGGGGAAGTTCATGCAATTATGGGCCCCAATGGGTCTGGAAAATCAACATTGGCTGCTGTGCTTTCAGGAAGAGAGCTGGTTAAAGTAACCAAAGGCAAGGTGCTATATAAAGGGAACAACCTGCTTGAGATGAGTCCTGAAAAAAGAGCTCATGCCGGGATCTTTCTTGGGTTTCAGTATCCCATAGAGATACCGGGTGTAAGTATGATCAACTTTATGAAAACTGCCATAAATGAACAACGTAAAGCCAAGGGACTGGAACCTATAAACCCATCCGATTTTTTAAAGCTTATGAGAGAGAAAAAGGCCCTGGTAGATATGGATTCTTCTTTGACAAGCAGGTCAGTAAATGAAGGGTTTTCTGGAGGAGAGAAGAAGCGCAATGAGATATTTCAAATGGCTATGCTGGAGCCTGATCTTGCAATTCTTGATGAAACCGATTCAGGATTGGATATAGATGCTCTCAGAACTGTAGCCAATGGAGTGAACAAGTTAAAGACTTCTGAGAATGCAAGTATAGTGATAACTCATTACCAGCGATTGCTGGATTATATAATTCCTGACCGGGTGCATGTTTTGTATAAGGGAAAAATTGTTAAATCCAGTGGAAAAGAACTTGCTCTTGAACTCGAAGAAAAGGGCTATGACTGGATAAAGAAGGAAAATGATAAGTGATTTACCAGGAGATTGAATATTCATGAATGAAGTTGAAACATACAGGAATCAAAAATTTGATTTTCAAAATCTGTTCAATCAGTCAGAAAAAACAAATGGGCATGTTGTACCATTCCTGAAAACGGTAAGAGAAAATGCCGCAAAAACCTTTATGGAAAAAGGATTGCCCGGAAAGGCTGATGAGAATTACAAATACTTATCGCTGGATTCTTTATTTTCGCAAGAATATAGTTACAGGTTTCTCCAGGAGATTGTCCATTTTGATATCAATCATGTGTTTCGATGTGACATCCCCAATTTAAATACTCATCTTGTAATTTTACTAAATGGGTTTTATTATGGGGGCAAAGACCGGTTGATTGAATTACCCGAAGGCGTGAAGTACGGAAGTATGATGCAGGCAGCTGTAGAAATGCCTGATGTTTTTCAAAAATATTATTCAAAAATACCAGCTATTAAGACTGATGGGCTTGTTGATATGAATACAGCTCTCTCAAGAGATGGCTTCTTTATATATGTGCCAAAAAATACAGTTGCCGGCAAACCAATTCAGGTTGTGAATTTAATTTTGTCAGCAAAGGATTTATTTTTGCAGCCAAGAAATATGGTAGTTCTTGAAGAAGGTGCAGGTTTAGAACTGGTAGTTTGCGATCATGCGCTTTCGAAGAAAAGGTCATTGTCAAATTCTGTGACTGAAACAGTAGTGGGAGAGAATGCAAAACTTGATTTTACTGTGTTGCAAAATGATCATAATTTTGCTTCACAAATCAATTATCATTTTATTGAACAGGAGAAGGATAGTCGCGTTGATACTAATACCATTTCACTTCATGGAGGATTGATAAGGAATAATCATTTTGTAAGATTGAATGGGACTGGTGCACAGAATTATCTGGGAGGTCTTTACCTTACAGATAAAGATCAATATCTTGATAATTATGTATTTGTCGATCATGCGGTTCCACAATGTTATAGTGAACAGTTTTTCAAGGGTGTTCTTGATGACAGGGCCAAAGGGGTGTTCAATGGTAAAATTCTGGTAAGGCAGGATGCTCAAAAAACACAGGCTTACCAAAAAAATAATAGCATCCTCCTCACAGAGGATGCAAAGATGCATACACAACCTCAACTTGAGATATATGCAGATGATGTAAAGTGTTCTCATGGGGCCACGGTAGGACAGATTAATGAAGAAGCTATGTTTTACTTAAGGTCCAGGGGAATCCCGGAGAAAGAAGCCAGGTTGATGATGATGTATGGATTTACGCATGAAGTGATTAGCAAGATCCGGATTGATTCATTAAGAGAGAGGATTGAAGATTTTGTGCAAAGACGCTTGAGAGGGGAACTTGCCAAATGTGAAAATTGCTCCAGACTGTGTACTTAGTTCAGTGAGACTATGCTTGATGTAAATAAAATAAGAAATGATTTTCCTGCCCTTGACCAGATGGTATATGGGCAGCCACTGGTATATTTTGATAATGGAGCAACCACACTGAAGCCCACAGTGGTGGTTGACACATTGAAGGAGATCTATTCAAAAAGAAACAGTAACGTACACAGGGGGATTCATTACCTGAGCCTCAGAATGACAGAAGAATATGAAGAGGCCAGAAAAAGAGTCAGGAAATTTATCAATGCCGGATCTGATAGAGAAATTATTTTTACAAGCGGTACCACTGCATCAATAAATACCATCTCTTCAACATTTGGAGAGGAGTTTGTAAAAGAAGGTGACGAAATTCTTATCTCTGCAATGGAGCACCATTCAAATATTGTTCCATGGCAAATTCTTGCAAAACGTAAATCTGCCATATTGAAAGTTATTCCCATGAATGACAAGGGAGAAATTGTTATGGAAAAGCTAGACGATTTGATGCATGAAGGTACCCGGATTCTGGCCATAAATCATGTGTCCAATGCACTGGGTACTATCAACCCCGTAAAAGAGATCATACAAAAAGCCCATAAAGAAAATATACCTGTACTGCTGGATGGAGCACAGGCTATTCCTCATGGGATTGTAGATGTACAGGATCTGGACTGTGATTTCTATGTATTTTCAGGACACAAGGTATATGGGCCAAACGGGATAGGGGTTTTGTATGGTAAAGAAGAGTGGCTGGAAAAACTACCTCCCTGGCAGGGAGGAGGAGATATGGTAGAAAAAGTGAGCTTTGAGAAAACAATCTATGCAGACTTGCCTTTTAAATTTGAGGCAGGAACTGCAAATTACCCCGGGGCTGTTGGATTGGCGAAAGCTCTTGACTATATTGATACACTTGGAAAAGACCGGATTACGGCTTATGAAAAAGAATTGCTCAACTATGCTACTTCCAGGCTTTCCGGCATTGATGGTTTGAAAATATTTGGTACCGCTGCCAATAAAATAAGTATTGTATCCTTCCTGCTTGAGGGAATACACCAGGAAGATACGGGGATGATACTTGATAAAATGGGGCTTGCGCTCAGAACCGGAACACATTGTGCTGAACCGGTAATGACCAGGTTTGGAATTGATGGAACCGTACGCGCATCATTGGTTTTTTATAATACCATAGAAGAAATTGACAGATTGTATGAGGGTTTGATTAAACTTAAGCAGATGTTTAAATAATGACTTTAAAAGAAGTACAGGAACAGATTATCGAAGAGTTTGAGATCTATGAAGATTGGATGGATAAGTATAATTATCTGATTGAACTTAGTCAGGGTCTTCCCGCTCTGGATCATAAATATAAAACCAGGGAGTATATTATAGATGGTTGTCAGTCGAAAGTCTGGCTATACGCCGAAATGGATGGAAATATAATTCGGTATACTGCTGATTCAGATGCTATAATTACAAAAGGAATTGTGGCTTTGCTCATTAAGGTAATGTCTGGCAGAAGTCCTGAAGAAATAAAAGACGCAGATTTGTTCTTCATCGATCGAATCGGTTTAAAGGATAATCTGAGTCCTACCAGGGCAAATGGTTTGTTTTCTATGGTAAAGCAAATGAAGCTTTATGCCCTGGCTTATTTTACAAAACAACAAAAATTATAGTTCAAAAATGTCTGACAAAGATAATTTCCTACAATTGGAGACAAGGATTGTTGAGGTTTTAAAAAATATTTATGATCCTGAAATACCTGTAAATATTTACGAATTAGGACTGATCTATGAAATAGTGGTGGATGAAGATGGTACAGTTCATATTTCAATGACCCTGACTGCTCCAAACTGTCCTATGGCAGATGATCTTTTAGGAGAGGTAAACCAAAAAGTCAAGGAGATGGAAGGAGTTAAAGATCTGGACCTGAAGTTAACTTTTGATCCCCCCTGGGATCAGAGCATGCTTTCTGAAGAAGCTGCACTGGCTTTGGGTTTGTTGTAGGATTGTATGTCTATCACCCTTGTGCCAGGTAGGGTATACACGCCTCAACATAAGAAGATATCTGTCTGTAACTGACTCACTTGATTGTTTTTAATTTTGTCGTAGAGTTTAGATAATAAATAAGCTAAATGTCCATCCAAAAGACTCACTCAGAAAAAATTAAATCCCATGCTCTTGAATTGGGGTTTGATGCCTGCGGCATTTCCAGGGTTCGTTTTTTGGAGGAAGATTCAAAAAAACTTGGCGAATGGCTGGAAAAAGACATGCATGGAGAAATGTCTTACATGGCTAATTATTTTGAGAAAAGAACAAATCCTGAGGAACTCCTTCCCGGGGCAAAATCTGTAATATCTGTACTTCTGAACTATTTCCCTGCGGAAGAGCAGAAAGATTTAGCAGCGCCGGTAATTTCAAAATATGCCTATGGTAATGATTATCACTTTGTGATAAAACGAAAATTAAAAGAGCTTCTTGGATTTATCCACAGGGAAATTGGCGAAGTTACCGGAAGAGCCTTTGTGGACTCTGCTCCGGTACTGGACCGGGCGTGGGCAAGAAATGCAGGTTTAGGATGGATTGGCAAGAATACCATGTTGATCTCAAAAGAACACGGATCTTTTGTATTTATCGGGGAACTGATCATTGATCTGGAACTATCAGCAGATATTCCTGTTAAGGATTATTGTGGTAACTGCACGATGTGTATTGATGCCTGTCCCACGGGAGCCATTGTTCAACCCTATGTAATGAATGGTAGTAAATGCATTTCTTATTTTACCATTGAAAAGAAAGGGGAAATACCCGATCAATTCAAAGGCAAATTCAGGAACCGCTTGTTTGGATGTGATATTTGCCAGGATGTATGTCCGTGGAACAGGAAAATACGTCCACATAAAATTAAGGAGTTTAATCCGGAAGGCAGGCTCCTGGAAATGGAAAAAGAAGACTGGAACTATCTGGGCGAGCAAGAATTCCAAAAAATATTCAGGATTTCAGCCCTGAAAAGAACTGGCTATGATGGCTTGAAACGAAACCTGAAATTCCTTGAAAAAGCATAATAATTTTGGCTAAAGCCCAGTTAATACGGGGTATTATTAATCTCAAGCATAAGTGGCTGTGTGAAAAAATCTTTGTGTATGACTAACTCCGGCATTTATGCCGGAGATCGAACATGCAATATTTTACGGACTTTAGTCCAACTTTCTCATATTTAGGGCTAAAGCCCATTTTTGACTTGATACTTCCCCCCGGCATAAATGCCGGGGTTAGTCAAAATCAGACAGTCTCTTTAGCCTGGAATTATGGAATTCCTGCTAACAACGGGCTTCAGCCCCATACATTTTCGATACAAAGACAGGAAATATGGAATGCTGCCATTAGGTTGCTTTCGAAATAGTACCTGAATGATTTATTTTGCTAAATTATAAAATTGTGACAACAATTTCTCTTTTACTCCGGGGTCCGTCAAATTCACATAAGAAAACATTTTGCCAGGTTGAAAGTCCCATCTTTCCATTCATTATGGGAATAGTTTCAGAGGGTCCCACCAGACCGGCTTTCAAATGAGAATCTCCATTCCCATCCTGCCGGTCATGTTCCCATACTCCGTGCGGGATCAATTTACCTAAAAGATGGATCACATCATTCTGAACTGATTGATCCCAGTTTTCCTGTATCATTATTGCAGCGGTAGCTCCTCTTACATATACATTTATTAATCCTTCCTTAATTTTGCTTTCAGCAACTATTCCTGCTACTTCCTGCGTAATGTCAGTAAGACCATTTTGATGAGCTGTGCTTATTTGTATTACTTCCTGCATTTTTTTACATTTAAAAACTTAATCCAAAGTTAGGGCTTCTGGTGTAATTCTATAAACCTTTTATGTATATTATTATTGAATATGAAGTACGAGAATTTTACTGAAACGAGTTTTGATGGATTGCATCACGAAACACATAATGAACCTGAAAAGGATGAAGTAATTACTTTTCTTATTCAATGGCTTGATAATTTATATTCATAGAAAGCTGAAAAATGAAGCAATTTAGAACAGAAGTAAAGATTCCTGAATTTGATTGGGAGATTTCTTATCAATCCGGACTCATCTTTATGGGTTCCTGTTTCACAAATCATATTGGTGAGAGAATGCAGAAGCTGAAATTTAAGACAGACGTGAATACTTTTGGAATCATTTATAATCCTGTATCAGTAAAAAACAGTCTTGAAAAGTTAATTGCAAACGACAGTTTTCAGGAGGAAGATTTAAAATTTCACAATGGTCATTGGTATAGTTTTTATCATCATACCAGTTTTTCTCACCACGACAAAAAGCTTTGTCTTGAAAAAATAAATAGAAAAATTCATGATTCATCGGAATTCCTCAGAAAAGCAGAATTCCTTTTTCTAAGTTTTGGAACGGCTCGTGTATATGAACTGGCAGAAACGGGGCAGGTAGTTTCAAATTGTCATAAATTACCATCAAAGTATTTTAATTACAGACTTATAGACTCTGAGGACATTGTAGGAATTTATGAAAAGCTAATACACAACTTACTTCGTTTTAATCCGGGATTGAAAATTATTTTTACTTTAAGTCCTGTCAGGCACTGGAAAGATGGTGCCACAGGGAATCAATTGAGCAAGGCAACTTTATTAGTAGCTATTCATAGACTTGTAAATACATTCCCAAACGCAGCCTACTTTCCATCTTACGAATTAATGATGGATGACCTCAGGGATTATCGGTTTTATGCTGAGGATATGCTCCATATTTCACCGGCAGCAGTTGATTATATCTGGGATAAATTTCAGAATGCACTCCTGGACAATAATGCCCTTAAGCTGGTCCCTGAAGTTGAAAAAATTCTTAAAGCAGCAAGACACAGGCCTTTCGATCCCGGCTCGGAATCTTTTAGAGCCTTTCAGGTAAAAGTTCTGAATGACATGGAAGAGCTTAAGAAGAAGTATCCTTTTCTCGATTTTTCGGAAGAAAAGACCCAACTATTGAGCGGAGTTTGAGAAAATCCAACCTTTTTTGATTACCAAAAAATTTGGGGCTGTCTCAAAAGCCTTTGTGTTCCTTTGTGACTCCCTAGTGTAACTTTGTGGTAAAATCTTAAAGAACAGAACCACAAAGTATCACAAAGTACACACTAAGTATCACAAAGTAGAATTACATCTTTTTTCTAAAGAACTCCTTTGAAAGAAACTCCACAAAAGCTTAAAATTTTAGCAAAAGCAGGTGTTACGGATCAAACCCATTGTTGCCGGGAAAGAACCACTTTCAATTCTTAATATATATCGCCAGCAATAGGAATGCATGTAGGAAACAAAACTATGGCGGTTACCTTCCTTTACGAATAAGCCTGAATATCTCATAGTACATCGATCCTCCGGATCGAGAAACGAACCAGAGGTTCGTTCTACATCAAGCATTTAACATTTTCTTAAACCGAAGGAACTACGTAGTATACTCGCTCTGTTATGATATAAACGTCTTATTTTGTATATTTAAAGAAAAAAAGACTATGCAATCCATTCAAGAGATAAAAGCGGCAATATCAAGCTTAAACACTGAAGAGAAGATACAGTTACTGGGAGATCTTCAGATAGAGCACTAT
>JAUVKW010000168.1 GCA_030596025.1 Bacteroidota bacterium
AAAATCAGGTGATAAGTTTGATCATGAATCCCTGGGAAAAATGACGGGAATTCCTTTTGTACCTACAGTAGCCTCAAAAGGGAAAGGAATTCATAATCTTTTTGATAAAATAATTGATGTTTTTGAAGATAGGGACGAATCCGTAAGACATATTCATATAAACTATGGTGTAGAACCTGAAAGATCCATTCATTCTATACAGGACGCCATCTGGAAAAACAAAACTTTAACAGATAAGTTTTCTTCAAGATATTATGCTCTGAAAATTCTTGAAAAAGACAGGGCTGCAAAATTTTCACTTACACGTTGGGATAATTTTCCGGAAATTGAATCTATTGCAAATAAGGAAGTTGAGAGATTGGAATCAGTGCTCAGGGAGGATACTGAAACCCTTATAACAGATGCAAGATATGGGTATATTTCCGGAGCCCTGAAAGAAACTTACACTAAGAATCCCATCCTTAGAAGACAAAATTCTGAAATAATTGATGAGTTTCTTACCCATAAACTTTTTGGCTTTCCTGTCTTACTGTTCATATTGTTTCTTACTTTTTACTCTACTTTTGAAATTGGAAAATACCCAATGTACTGGCTGGACCAACTTGTGTTTCTTATTTCTTCAATGCTGGGCAATACACTTAAACCCGGACCTCTCACTGATCTACTTGTAAATGGTATCATAGGAGGAGTAGGAAGTGTCATTATATTTCTACCAAACATTTTAATTCTTTTCTTTTTTATTTCCCTAATGGAGGATACAGGATATATGGCCAGGGCTGCATTTATTATGGATAAAATAATGCATAAGATCGGACTGCACGGGCGGTCATTTATCCCACTGGTCATGGGATTTGGATGCAATGTCCCGGCAATCATGGCAAGTCGAACAATTAAAAACCGGAATAATCGCCTTCTTACCATGCTTATTAATCCTTTTATGTCTTGCAGTGCAAGATTACCGGTTTATATCCTTATAATTGGCGCTTTTTTTCCCGATAATCCGGGAGTGGTCTTATTCTCATTGTATGCCCTTGGAATATTGATTGCTGCATTGATTGCTATTCTCTTCAAAAAAACCATCTTTCAATCTGAAGAAATACCATTTGTAATGGAGCTTCCTCCTTACCGAATCCCTACTTTCCGTTCCACATTAATGCATATGTGGAGTAAAGGAGGTCAATATCTAAAAAAAATGGGAGGTGTTATTTTTATTGCCTCTATTTTAATCTGGGGTTTAAGTTATTACCCGAGAAATAATGAAAATCCGGATGATAAAAATCTAAGCCAGGTGCTACCTGCTACCACAGGTACATCAGGGAATGTACAGGATTTGCAATTTCCTGATAAATCTTCAAAAGAAATCATAACACATCCTCTTGAGAATTCATACATTGGTAAAATAGGTCACTTTGTTGAACCCGTATTGAGCCCTTTAGGCTTTGATTGGAAAATGAGTATTAGTGTTCTTACAGGAATAGCTGCTAAAGAGGTAGTAGTTAGTACTATGGGCGTTTTATATCAGGGAGGAAAAGGAAGCCAAAAACAATCAGAAACTCTAATCCAAAACCTAAAATCAGAAAGATACACCTCAGGTCCCAGGAAGGGACAAACAGTTTTTTCTCCACTTGTAGGCCTTTCATATCTGGTATTTATCTTACTGTATTTTCCATGTATTGCTGTAATAATAACAATACAAAAGGAATCCGGAAGTTGGAAATGGGCCTTATTTACAATGTTCTATACCACTTCACTGGCCTGGATCATGTCTTTTCTGGTTTATCAAACGGGCAAATTTTTTAACTTATAAAAACTATTTATAAATGCAGGAAGTCACCGCCTTAATCATATTTCTATCAGCTGCTTTGTATACGATATACAAACTTGCTTACCTGTTTATTACTCCCAAACCTGCCTCAGGGTGTGGAAACTGTATTGGAAGTTGTAGTCTCAAAAGCTAATATATAGAAACCATGCTACTGATTTGTTTCGAGCACTTAAGAGCACTGCCAAATGTTCAAAATTAAATAGCATCCTCTTATGATATAAAACAGGCCCGGAAAACATGATTATGTTCTCCGAAATATTAAATTTGCATGCGTAAAAAAAATAATTTAAATATACAACTATGAAAAAGCTATTCTTATTTCTATTTATTCCTCTCTTTTTTGTTTCCTGCACAAATCAATCATCCAAAGAATCTGATAATTCAGATGCTTCAACCCAAAGTGTAATTGCTGAAGTTAATATTCATGATCTGTTGGCAGATTCAGAAGCATTTCTGGGAAAAACGGTCAGTATTAAAGGAACCGTTGAACATGTTTGTGAACATGGCGGAAAAAAAATGTTTGTTTTTGGGGAATCTCCGGAAGATAGAATCAAAATTATTCCTGACCAAAACATGAATAGCTTTGAGATTGAGCTTGAAGGAAGTGATATCCTGGTTCAGGGAACTTTGATTGAAGAATTAAGGGTTGATGAGGAATATCTCGCCAAGCGTGAAAAAGAATTAAGCTCTGCTGACTCTAAAAAAAGTCAGGAAGAATTGGAAGGAGAGAAACAAAAAATTGAGGACTTGAAAGAACAACTCGATGCCTGCGATTATGATCATCTCTCTTTCTATGTAATAGAGTGTTCTGCTTTTGAAGAGGTCAAGTAATTCTCTGAAACATAAGACAATGAATCGGGCTGGTTATAATACCAGCCTTAATTTTTTTTAGATATGAGCTGGAGAAAACTTAACAGGGTACTTCATCGTGATTTTGGCTATTTTTTCACAGCCACAACAATAATATATGCCCTTTCAGGAATTGCCTTGAATCACATGAATGACTGGAATCCAAACTACGTCGTCAATAGCAAGGAATTCAAGTTGACTGAAGTTCCCCCTCAGCAAGAGATAAGTGAAGATTGGGTGTTTGATTTGGTAGACCGGTATGATGACAGGGATAATGTCAAGAAATTTTACTTCCCAAAAGAAAATCGCTTAAAAGTATTTCTCCATGGAGGATCAATTCTTGTTGATTTAGATTCAGGATTTGGATTTATTGAAACAATCCGCAGGAGGAGATTGTTTTACGAAGCAAATTACCTGCATTACAATCCCGGAAAATGGTGGACATGGTTTTCTGACATATACGCCGGGTCTCTCGCCCTGCTTGCCATCACTGGACTTTTTATCCTTAAAGGAAAAAATGGTATTACTGGCAGAGGTGCCTGGCTGACTATAGCAGGGATCATAGTTCCTTTAGTCCTACTATACCTTATTATATAGCATTAATACCTCAAATTGTATCATAGCCAGCCTTGAATTCTGCATAAGGGATAAACAAATTTTATACGGACACTAATGAAATTAAAATTGTAAATTTGAATCCATTTCAAAAATCGTTTACCTGTGATACAAATCGGAGGTTTAGGTTTGCTACTTTACAGGGAAATTGGTGTTAACTATTTAATAAAGATAAATGCTTGATTATATCTTACTCATCCTTGCCATTGTGTTTATGATAATTGGCCTTATTGGATGTATATTTCCTGTAATACCTGGTCCTCCCATTAGTTTCCTGGGCCTGCTGATGCTTCATTTTACAAAATTTGCTGATTTTGAATCCCGCTTCCTCTTTTTAATGGCTTTTATAGCTCTTATAGTAACCATATTGGATTATATTGTTCCGATCTGGGGGACAAAAAAAATGGGGGGGTCCAAAGCAGGAATATGGGGAGCCACTATTGGTATGGTCGTTGGTATATTCTTTTTCCCGCCCATAGGCTTAATCATCGGACCTTTGGTTGGAGCTATCCTGGCAGAATTTATTAAAGGAGAAGAATTTAAAAAATCTTTTAAAGCAGGTATGGGATCGCTGATTGGTTTTCTCCTGGGAATTGGAATTAAGCTGGTTTCCTCCTTTGTAATGAGCTATTACTTTATTATTGAATTATTTTAAATCGTTTATGATTGTAAATAAAATAAGACAAAGTACTATATTGCTATTACTCCTTCTTTGGGCTATTCCTGCTTTATCCCAACCAAAATCAGATGCTGTCATAGTGGGTCATGTAACCTGTAAAGGCGATCATATACCCTTCGCCACCATTTCAATTAAAGGGACTACAATAGGTATAGCCACTGATCAAACTGGCCATTATACTTTGGTAAATGTCCCAACCGGAACTTTAACTGTCATTGCACGAGCAGTAGGGTTTAAATCGCAGAAATATGTCATAAGCATCAAAGAAAACGAAACCAGGGAAATAAAATTTGAACTGGAAGAAGATGTTCTCGAGCTGGAACAGGTGGTTATTACAACCGACCGAAACAATATGAAGAAAAAAGATGCTTCAACTCTTGTTACAGCACTAACTCCGAAATTGTTTAATAGTACCGAGTCAATCACGATAAACGAAGGCTTAAATTTTGTTCCGGGCTTAAGAATAGAAAACAATTGTCAAAATTGCGGATTTAATCAATTGAGAATGAATGGTCTTGAGGGCCCGTATTCTCAGATATTGATAAATGGACGCTCTATATTTAGCGGGCTTGCAGGAGTATATGGGCTTGAGCTGATTCCCACAAATATGATTGAAAGGATAGAAATTATCCGAGGAGGTGGATCTGCCCTTTATGGTTCAAATGCAATAGCAGGAACAGTAAATCTAATCCTTAAAGATCCTATTTATGACTCCTATGAGCTTGGTATAAGTAATGGATTTACAGGCATTGGATTGGAAGAATCAGGTACACCTGCATATGATATGAATATCAGTTTGAACACATCTCTGGTTTCTGCAGACAATAAGACAGGAATGTCTCTTTATGGGTTCTATCGTACAAAAAAACCATTTGATGCAAATAATGATAGTTTTTCAGAGCTTCCTGAAATATCTAACACTACATTAGGCACCAGGTTTTATCATCGTTTTGGTTATAGAAGTAAGCTGATAGCCGATTTTTTTCATATCAATGAAAAACGTCGTGGAGGAGACAAATTCGCCTACCCTGTTCATGAAGCCGGAATAGCCGAAGCTATAAATCATAATATTTCAACAGCTGCTCTTACCTATGATCATTTTATCCGGGAAACTGACTTGCTATCCTTATTTTTGTCAGGTCAGTACATTAACAGAGATTCTTATTATGGAGCAAATCAATCACTATCAGATTATGGCAACACCAATAATTTGTCATATAACACCGGAATAAACTATGAGAGTCAATTCAGAAATTCGAGTCTTGTATTAGGTTTTGAATGGAAAGGTGAAGTAATAAAAGATGTTAAACTGGGATATCCTGACATTACAAATGCAATTATTGTTAATGATACTATCATTTCTATTCCTCATGCTCCAAATGCAACAATTGCAGATCAAAACATTGGAGTTGCAGGACTATTTTTCCAATATGAGCACAACATAAATAAAGTTAAACTATCTGCAGGTCTTCGATATGATCATTATTCCATATCCGATGCAATTAACAGTTCTGGGAATAATACAGGCAATGTATTTAGTCCAAGATTAAATATTCTTTACAAACCAAATAGTTCTCTTCAATTTAGGGCCAGTTATTCAGAAGGTTACAGGGCTCCACAGATATTTGATGAAGATCTGCACATTGAAACATCTGGCTCACGTAAGATTATTTTCAAAAATGATCCTGACCTTCAACAGGAATCAAGCAGAAGTTACCTGGCATCAGTAAATCTCAATAGTAATTTATCAACAATAGATTTCGACTTTCTTATAGAGGGGTTTTATACTCAACTAATTAACCCTTTTGTCACAAAGATTGGTATTCCAGATGAATTTGGCACTATAATATATACCCGCTCAAATGCGGAAAAAGGGTCTCATGTAAGTGGTGTGAACATGGAACTAAGCATTGTTCCAGGCAGGAGTTTTTCAATCAACTCGGGTTTTACCATACAGAAAAGTCAATACCTGGAGCCCCAGGACTTTAATGAAACCCGTTATCTACGTACGCCTGGAAACTATGGATTCCTTACAGTGGATTGGGAATTCACTAAAACCCTTCAACTATCAGTCAGTGGCACTTATACTGGTAAAATGCTTGTTCCCTATTTTGGCCCGGAAGCTCAGAATCCGGAAACCGGGGAATTAATAATTTCTGAAAGCTTTTTTGATCTTGGGAGCAAAATTAGCAAGAATGTTAAGTTAAATGGAACCACCTTACAAATGTATTTGGGCATTAAGAACATTTTCAATTCTTATCAGAGTGATTTTGATACAGGTATAAATCGCGATCCGGGTTATATTTATGGTCCGGTTAGTCCAAGAGCTATCTATTTTGGAATTAAGATCGGGAACTCAATTTTAAGTAAAAGTGTTGTTAATAATTGGAGTGAGCAAGCAAAAGACGAAGACGAAAGACCAAGAGGCCAAAGGTGGAGGCGAAATAACAGAAAACAAAGAGGGCCTGGCAAAATAGATAAATGAATCAATACCCTTAATGCCTGCTAATCATAATATTACAAAGCTTCTTAACATACAAGAACTACGTAGTATACTCGCTCTGTTCTAAGTTGGGAGTCTTAATATTTTATTTGATTA
>JAUVKW010000098.1 GCA_030596025.1 Bacteroidota bacterium
AGTTTCAGACAGGGTGACCGTTTCTAACAATTTGATGTTCTCCACAACCGAATCAAATGGAATGGTTGACGGAACGGCATGGGCCAACCCAATGTATAACTCCTTACTATTATCTCCGGCAATTCCTATCTATGATGATGAGGGATTATTTTATGCCGATCATAAAGGTTTCTTTATGGGTGGCAATAACCCTGTTGGAAAATTGAGCGGAGATGATGAACGTACTCAGCAACAAATGAGGATTATTGACAATCTTTCTATTGCTGTTGAAATTATTGACAACCTTACCTTTAAGACAGCCTGGAGTTTTGACCTTCTCAATATTTACGAGTGGGAATACAGGAATATGAGGTATGGAGATGGCAGGAACAGTAATGGTTATGCCAAGGAAGCTGCTACAAGGCGTTTGAGCTGGATTGGAACACAAACCCTGGATTACCGCAGGACCTTTGCAGAAAAGCATAGCTTTAATGCTTTATTGGGTTATGAAGCTCAAAAAAGCGATGACAGGTCGAACTATGCAAGTGGTACTGAGTTCCCAAATCCTTATGTGAGAACACTTGCAAGTGCTGCTCAACCAAGTTCAGCCTGGAGTTCAGGAAGCATGTACAGCTTTGTATCTATGTTTTCAAGATTTACCTATGACTATGAGCGCAAGTACATTGCTACTTTCAGTTTCCGTAGGGATGGATCCTCAAGATTTGGTTCAGAGCAGAGGTATGGTAATTTCTGGTCGGTTGGTGCTGCCTGGAGAGTTACTGAGGAAAGCTTTATGGAAAATATGGGATGGCTGGATGATTTTAAACTAAGATTTAGCTATGGTATCACCGGTAATGCTGATATTGGAAACTTTGCTTCCAAGGGTTTGACCGGGTTCGGACAGGATTATGAAGGTGTTCCCGGTAGTGGTCCTTCCCAGATTGGTAACCCTATGTTGACATGGGAAACACAGGCCACAATGGATATTGGATTTGATTTCAGTATTTTTAACAGGCTTGATGGTACTGTTACTTATTTTACAAGGGATAATACAGACCTGATACTTGACAGACCATTGTCTCTTACCACAGGATTCTATGATAATACCCAGAACTTTGGCGCAATGCAAAATAAGGGTTGGGAAGTGGAACTGAATGGAGACGTGGTACGAACAAATGATTTTACCTGGAACCTGGGAGTTAATTTCTCCATGTTTAAGAATGAAATAACCAAGCTTGAAGAGCCCATTGTTGGTGATTATACCCGCAGGGAAGAAGGCCGGGATTATTATGAATTCTGGATGTGGCACTGGGCTGGTGTAGATCCTGCAACAGGAGAGCCCTCATGGTACACCGATGAAACCATGGAAACCATTACCAATGACATCGGGGATGCCAGTAAATTCTATACAGGAAAAACTGCAACTCCCAGCTCTTTTGGAAGTGTGAACACAAGGTTATCGTACAAAGGACTTAGCCTGGATGCCCAATTTAGCTGGGTATGGGATAAGTATATGTATGATGCTTCTGCCTTTGTTTATCATGGCGACGGTAGGTATACTCCAAGAAGTATTTCTAAGTGGGCCTATGATAATCGCTGGATCAATCCTGGTGATGAAACAACATTTCCACAATTTGTATGGGGAAATGGATCAAACTCTAACTCCAGGTACCAGACTCGTTACCTCCTGGATGCTACTTATATGAGGTTGAGAAATCTTACACTAGCCTATATGCTTCCTTCAAATATCACAAATAAAGCGAAATTGAGCTCTGTTCGTGTATACTTCAGGGGACAGAATTTGTGGACATGGACAAGGGATAAGGATCTCTACGTCGATCCTGAGCAGAGCATAAGTGGTTATGTAAACAGTGTTCAGCCACTTATTAAGACTTTCACACTAGGCCTGGATATTGGCTTTTAATTAATAAAGATATTTAAAAACTTAAAATATATAAAGAAATGAATATACTAAGAAAAATTTCGATTAAATATCTGTTGCTGGTTCCGGTGCTCTTTGCACTATCCTGTGGAGAAAGTTTTTTAGACCTTGAACCGCAGCAGTCCTTATCCACCGATGCTGCACTTGTCACAATTGATGACATGAAAGCAGCGGTTACAGGTGTATATGATGAAATGCAATCTCCCACCACTTATGGCAGGTATTTTGTATTGGTTCCTGATGTGCAATCTGATGATGTAAAGCAAAATGCCAGTGCCAACCGGGCCCGTGAATTTGCTGAATACAACCAGGATGCTACCCATGGTACAGCCGAGGGCGCATGGGCTAACCTGTACCAGATAATTGACAGGACAAACAGGGTTATTCATAATACAATTGATGTTCCCTCTACCGCCCAAGATACATATGACCAGTTGTTGGGAGAGGCTTATGCCTTGCGTGCACTGGCTCATTTTGACCTTGTAAGGCTTTTTAGCCAGCACTATACCTATACTGCAGATGCATCTCACCAGGGTGTACCCATTGTTACCGAGGTAGATCCCCTGGCTATGCCATCAGCGAATACTGTAGATGAAGTATACACCCGGGTGATAAATGATTTCACTACTGCAATTCCATTGTTGGTTGTAGATCCTTCTTCTATTACTTTTATGTCACAACTTGCAGCCAAGGCTCTTCTGTCAAGGGTGTACCTTTATATGGAGGACTATCCCAACTGTATCACATTGTCAAATGATGTGATCAACAGTGGGCCATCACTTATGGACTCAGCTGCTTATTCAACAGAATGGGCTGAGATTATTCATCCTTTGAGTGAGGGTATTTTTGAGATTGGGATGACAGAAACCGACAGGAATGGTTCAGATGCCCTGGGTGGAATGTACAATGGTACCGGTTATGGAGACTACCTTCCTGCAACCGACCTGTTGGTACTCTTTCCTGCTGGTGATGTAAGGGGGGACATTTTTGTTGAAGACTTGTCTATCGGAGGTGGAGTTTATGGTACTACACGTGTAGCCAAGTATCCTGATAATCTTGGGAGGAATTATACCAAGGTTATACGCATGGCAGAGATATACCTGAACCTTGCTGAAGCTGAATTCATGCAGAATGGAGGAAGCGCTATAGTTGATGGTCTGTTAAACGATCTTCTGGATAACCGTTACCCGGCTCATCCTGTTGTTGCAGGTGCAGTACTTGATGACATCCTTCTGCAAAGAAGGCTTGAGCTCTGCTTTGAAGGTGACAGGCTATGGACCTTGATGAGACACAAGATGGATATGGTAAGGATTGTTGATTGTACAGCATTAGGAGCTTGTACTATTACTTATCCAAACGACAGGTTTATCTTCCCGGTTCCACAGAGAGAACTTGATGTGAATTTGAATATGACCCAGACTGGTACTACCTACTAGTTTAGATTATAAATAATAAAAAAGAACCGCCTCGCAAGGGACGGTTCTTTTGTTTTTTAACATTAATCGGACAATACTATATAGATAGGGAGAATGATGATAAAAAAAGTTTTTATATCAATTAATTTTTATATTTTTGCAGTCCAAAATAAGGAAACCTAGAAAATATAGTTTCAGATGTATGCAATTGTAGATATAGCAGGTCAGCAATTTAAAGTCGAAAAAGATCAAAAAATCTTTGTTCACAGGTTGGATAACAATGAAGGGGATGTTGTAGATTTTGACCAGGTGTTATTGATTGACCAGGATGGTAAAGTTATTATCGGAGAGCCTTATATCAAAGGTGCCCTTGTTTCCGGAAAGGTGTTAACTCACCCAAGGGGAGACAAAGTAAATGTTTTTAAGAAGAAAAGGAGAAAAGGATATAAGGTTATGACAGGTCATCGTCAGGACTTTACACAGGTTTTAATTAACACTATAGTAGAAAAAGGAGCAAAAAAGAAAGATGAAACTCCCAAAGCTGCATCAACCACCAGGGCTGTAAAAACTTCTGAACAAAAAGAAGTGAAGACTGCCCAAAAGAAAGAGAAAAAAGCGGATAAACCAATTGCGAAACCTAAAACAACAGAAGCTCCGAAAGCAGCAGCAGCAAAGACCCCGGTTAAAAAAGCTACTACTACTAAACCTAAAGCTAAAACCACTCCGGCTAAAAAAGCAGCACCTGGCAAAGCAAGTGTTAAAAAAGCAGCAGCTGCTAAACCGGTAGCAAAGAAAGCTCCTGCGAAGAAGACCGCAGCGGCTAAGCCGGCGGCAAAAAAGACAAGCGACAAGAAAAAATAATTTTGAATCATTTGATTTTGGTTCGTTTCTAAAAGCGAAATAAAATGGCACATAAGAAGGGAGCAGGAAGTTCCAGAAATGGAAGAGAATCGGAAAGCAAACGCTTAGGCGTGAAATTGTATGGAGGGCAGTTTGCAAAAGCCGGAAGTATTATTGTACGTCAAAGAGGGACAAGACATAACCCAGGCGCAAACGTTGGGATTGGTAAAGACCATACTCTTTTTGCATTGGTAGATGGGCAAATTAAGTTCCAAAAGAAAAAAGACAATAAATCCTTTGTTTCAGTGGTTCCTGAAGCTGAGTAGCGGTATTATATAAAGTTTAGGACACTCCTGATGAATTTGCCGCTTAAAAGCTGTAAATTTCAGGAGTTTTTTTTTACCATTAATCAGGCACTATATCAGTAACTCATAGCTTTCATTAGCATTTTAAGTTTTATCCTATGCTTCATCTTAAATTTATTAGAGAAAACCAGGCTCTGCTCGTGGAAAGATTAAAATTGAAAAATTTTGATGCATTCCAGTTAATTTCTAAAATTATTCAACTCGATGACCAACGAAGGCAAACTCAGAATATACAGGATAATAAACAGGCTGAAGGAAAAAGATTGTCGGGCAAAATTGGAGCCCTGATTAATTCAGGAAAGCAAGAGGACGCAAATAAATCAAAAACAGATTCATCCCGACTAAAGGAGGAGATTAAAACATTAAATAACCAGATGCAGGAAATATCTTCCACAATGGAATCCCTTCTTATACAAATCCCTAACATCCCTCATGAATCTGTTCCTCCGGGGAAAGGAGAGCAGGATAACTTTGAAGAGCGAAGATATGGAGTTATACCAGAACTTGAAGCAAGTGCAATTCCTCACTGGGATCTGGGGAAGAAGTACGATATTCTTGATTTTGAGCTTGGCAATAAACTAACAGGCGCAGGATTCCCGGTATTTAAAGGGAAAGGGGCAAAACTACAGAGGGCATTGATTCAATTTTTTCTGGATGAAGCAATCAAGGCCGGGTATCGTGAGATTATACCACCTTTGATGGTAAATGAAGCTTCAGGTTTTGGAACCGGACAATTGCCCGATAAAGAAGGGCAGATGTATTATATTCCCTCCGAGAACTATTATCTTATCCCAACTTCAGAGGTCCCAATTACCAATATGTATCGTAATGTAATACTTGAAGCAAAGGACCTTCCTGTAAAAAACACGTCTTATACCCCTTGTTTCAGAAGAGAAGCAGGATCTTATGGGAAAGATGTTAGAGGATTGAACCGTGTACATCAGTTTGATAAGGTTGAAATTGTTCAGATTGTCCACCCTGATAAGTCTTATGATTGCCTTGATGAAATGGTAAGTCACGTTGAGCAGCTTCTTCGGAAATTAGAGCTTCCTTTTCGCATTATGAGACTTTGTGGGGGAGATATTTCATTTACTTCTGCTCTGACATTTGATTTTGAAGTATATTCTGCAGCCCAGCAAAAGTGGCTTGAAGTTAGTTCTGTTTCAAATTTTGAAGATTTCCAGGCCAATCGGCTTAAATTAAGATTCCATGAAGAATCAGGGAAAAAGAACAAGATTGCTCACACTTTAAATGGAAGTGCACTGGCCTTGCCCCGTATTGTTGCGGCCTTGCTGGAAAATAATCAAACCTCTCAAGGGATCAAAATTCCCGCCGTATTGGTTCCCTATACCGGATTCAAAATGATTGATTAAGCAAAGAAAACTTATCTGGCAATCAGGATTTTTCTTGTGATTTTCTGGTGTTTTGAGTAGAGGGTGAGAAAATAAATCCCATTCGATTGGTTGGAAAGATCAATGCTATGAGAAAACCCTTCTAGCACAGAACTGTAAATTCTTTTCCCAAGAATTGAATAAACCTCAATGACCCAATCTGAATTAATCTGATTTTTAAATTCCAGTGTAAAAATACCAGGAGAGGGATTTGGATATAGTATTAAATCAGGTTTGATAATAGGATTCTTTGTTGTCGAAACCAGTTTGACAACAATTTTATAATCTTCTGTTTCACCTGAACTTATTGAGTCACAGGGAGTCAGATTATCTTCGTCCTGTATGGATATTCTCATTCTGGTTGCGCCGGTTGGAGCATTGGAAGGAACTATGATTTGGGTAGTACCTCCTCCAAAAATTTCTGTGATAAGAATAGATTCGTTTTCATCCTCAAAGTCAAAATCCTGATTCCAGTCAATCCAGCATCCCATTTTATGGCTTCCACCTGAACCAGGATTTGTAAGTGTAAGAGTATAGCTCTTGCTGAGAATCAGTTCTGTGCTGTCACTGTTGCTGAAATTAAGATAACCATCACAGCCCGATATATGATCAATAGTTTCTAACTCAATCCTGCTAAGATAATTTTCCCCGCATAAAACTGAAGGTATTGGACAGTAGTTTTCCTCTATTCTCAAATAAAATGTTCCCTGGTTTTCAGTTTCCGGGATCCAGTATCTGATGAATAATGTATCCCCTGGAGTTTGATCGCAGAAATATATTTCGGGCATAACATTCCTGCTAAAACCATTAAAGCATTCCAGTTCAATTAATGCTGAACATTCACCTGAAAAAATCTCCAGAATTCCGGGGTTCTCTTCACCAGCATCTTTCCAGGTACTGATCAGGATCTTACCAGATTCGGGGACTTCTGTTTTGAACCAGATATCAGTTCCGTTTCCCGTTGCACAAGAAGGATTGGGGATAGTAATTGAACCCGTAGCATTCTGGTTTGTAACAGAATGATCTACTCCGTTTGCAGGGATAAAAACCGAACTACATGGTTCATCATTTGCCAGGTCATTTACTATATTTATCGGAACAATAAGGGGTCTGTAATTATGAGCTGAGAGGGTCAAGATAGCATTATCAGAGTACTGGTTAATAGGAGAAAAAATCATTGTGGCTTCTCCTCCGGATAGATTGGAGACTGCTCTAAGTTCCCCATCCACCATAAGACTTGCTTTTGCTTTAGGACAATTGGATGAGGAGATATTAAGGGATACCTGGTTCATCAAGATTGTCTGTGGTATGATTGCCTCAATTTCTATCGGAGCTGAGGTCCATATCTTCATTGCAGGATCACCTAAATAATGATAAAGTTCAAACTGGTAATTGATATGTTTTGTTTTTCCCCATGTTTCCGTCATCCTGATTAGTCCGATGTCCATAACATCACCCAGGGTATAGGTGCATTCGAGGTCTGTTAATTCTGGATCTGTAATACCTCCGGTACCAAAAGCCGGGATTAGTCCCGGATCCGGCCAGATTGCATTGTAAAATCCAATGGAAAGTCCATCGTTGTATCCACTAAAACTGTAACAGGTAGGAGCTATTACTCCAGCAACACCACCATCTTTAATTCTCAATAAATCTTCCGCGAAGCTTTCCAGGTGAAAAGTTCCTGTGTAACAATTGATGCTAAACATAACCGGTAACAAGGGTCCGTTATGTAAGAGATCAAAATGAGATGTTATAAATTCCGGATTTGCCCAACCGGTTCCATCGGAATAACCATGTCCCCGATATGATACGAGGAAGCGTCCTTCATTAATCATATCTGTTATATCATGGAAATTTCCATCCCAGGCGAAACCATTGGATCGCTTTAGTTCGGAAGGGAAAATCACATCTTCGGAATAAAACCCTATCCCCGTATGATTATCTCTCTGGTAAGAAAGGGGATTTACATCATTTTTTGTAGAGTAGATTCTGTCTACAACATAACCCTTTGAGATGAGATAATTTCTTTCTTCTTCATTGGTATGAGTGAATCTACGTTCACTTGCACCATCAGAATCAGTGTCCTGAAAATAACTGCAGTTAGATACATTTTCGTAAAAAGAGGGGTTGGAGGGTGGATTTTTTTCATATTGAATAATTTTCTGTACAATATCCAATGCCTGCTCTTCTGTTTTAGCTGGAATTCGTCCACGTGCCATCTCCGGGAAATAATCTTCCGGGCCATCCATACAGGTGTAATATAAATCCGTAACAAACGGAACCCGGGGCCGACCATTTTCATCATCTATGGGAGAATACTTATCTTGAGCAGGAACGTCTTCATGATCTCCAATAATTAGTAAATAATCCGGATGCGGATTCCATGCATGGTATATTGCCCGAACAGTATCTCTGATTTCAAATTGAGACCAACTTGATTTTGAAACAATTCGTACGGAGTACCCCAGCTGCCTTTTCCATTTAGCCAGTGTATCAGCAATTAATAAATATTTATCGTTGGTTACAATTAAATAAGTGCTTGATTCTTCTAAATAGGATAGAGACGAATGCCGCAACGCAGGTATGCTGTTGATTGTGAGCTTATTGAGAAGCCGATTGGCGTTTCTAGAATTATTACCTGTATAGCTCTTTTGTTCGGCCAAACCCTCAAAGGATATTTTATATCTAATTTTTGAATAAACTCTGAGGATTTTCTTAGAAGGCTTAAATTGAACCGGGCAAATTCTTACAATGGCAATTTGTGTGTTTTTCAGTGTTTGAATATCCAGGATATGAACCAGATCTTTAGGAAAGTATGCATTTGAACTATAAATAGTTTGATCCATTCTAAAAGCAGGATCTATTACATCGGGACTATCAATATAGGGAGCCTGGGCAGGATGAATAGTATAGCCAGAGAGTTCAACATATTCCGATTCAATAATTGATATTTTTGGACTTGTCCCAAATGGAATTTTGATTAAGTCATTGTGTGCAGGGATAGCAGGTTCTCCAATTTCATCATGGTAACCAAATCCCTGTATATTCAGACTCTGGAATTGTATGCCATCATTTATGCTCTGAGTTAAAAAAGCCCCGGGAAATGTATATTCTATCTCAAGATATTCGGAAGAAGAATGCTTTATCAATGACTTTGGCAGTGATGTAAACTCATTAGATATGTATGCTTTTTTATTGGAGAAAGGTATAAAATCAGATTGTGCTGATATACTACAGGAAATAAGTGCAAAGAAAATTATAAAAAAAATGCCTTTGGTTGGCAGTCGCCGGGAATGAAAAAATACATAATTAAAAATTTTCATTCTTTCAATTTTTTTTTAAAAACAAAAAGATCCATTTGGATCAAATATAAGTCTTAAAGGTGCAAGTCCCAAACCACTTTATGTGAGATTATTTAAAAGCTATCTTTGTTCAATAGAATGTTGAGTATGAACGATCAAAAAAAGGCATATATTTATGCAGGTCTGGCCATTTTCTTCTGGTCTACAGTTGCTACAGCATTTAAGATAGGGCTCAGGTATCTTAATCCCCAGCTCCTGGTAATGTATGCAAGCATAACTTCATTCCTGCTCATGCTGGTTGTAGTTATTTCACAGAATAAATTTAAAGTGCTAATGAGTTATTCTGTTCGGGATTACTCCAGCTCGCTTATTTTGGGCTTATTGAATCCTTTCCTGTATTATTTAATACTCTTTAAAGCATATTCACTTTTACCTGCGCAGGTTGCCCAGCCCCTGAATATGATATGGCCAATTGTTCTGGTCTTTTTATCAGGACCTTTTCTCGGGCAGAAAATTGGCATACGGAGTTATGTAGCTTTGTCTATTAGCTTTGTCGGGGTTATGTTTATTTCTTCACAAGGGAGTTTCCTGGGGTTAAGAAATTCCAATACCCTGGGACTTATACTGGCAGTGGGAAGTTCATTGATCTGGTCATTTTTCTTTATTTTTAATGTTCGGGATAAGCGTGATGTAGAACTAAAACTTCTATTGAACTTCTTTTTTGCAAGTTTATTTATCCTGGGGCTTAACTCAGTGACTGGAAATCTAAAAATTCCTGAATTAAAAGGACTATTAGCTGCTGTTTATATTGGATTTTTTGAAATGGGATTTACTTTTTTATTCTGGCTAAAAGCCCTAAAATATAGCAAATCTTCTGATTTAATTAGCAATCTGGTATATCTGGCCCCATTTTTGTCGCTTGTTTTTATTCACTATATTCTGGGAGAAAATATTTTTGCGACTACTTTTGTGGGATTAATTCTGATTGTAGCCGGAATATTATATCAAAAGATCCGTTAAGAGGGTAAAAAAAACCCATCGTAATTTTTTAGGACACTTATCAAAATTTGTAAATACTTGGATGAAAAGATTGATTAGATATTCAGGGGTTTTATTTCTTAGCATATTTATTTTGCTTGGTTTTCAATACTGCACCAAAGACCAAATTCTGCCAACCGGAAAAGAATTAGAGCTTCAGGCTGCCAGAGCGGTGTATGGCTTAATGGATGATTGGTACCTGTGGTATGATTCCATGCCATTTATCAATAAGGAGGATTATACAAATCCGGAAGATATGATGAGTGCAATGAGATATCTCCCACAGGATAAATGGAGTTACGTTAGCACCCTCGAAGAGTATAAAAGCTATTTTGAAGAAGGGACTTATGAAGGACATGGTTTCTCATACAGGGGAGATGCAGAGGGGAATTATTGGATATTATTCGTTTATAAGAGCAGTGATTTTTATAGCAAGGGTGTTCGACGGGGATGGAGGATACTGAAAGTAAATAATACTACCATCCCTCCTCTGGCAAACCTGTCTGATTACATGAGTGAAACCACAGATGTGTTCTTATTCATAAAGCCGGATGGAAATACTGAGGAAATTACTTCTACCCGGAAGCTGATTACCATTAATTCAGTTTTGCATGCTGATACCTTGCAAATTGATGGTAAGATTGTGGGGCACCTGGTTTTTAATAGTTTTATAGGACCAGCCATAGATGAGCTCGATGGTATTTTTAGTTCTTTTAAAGAATTTGGTGTGCAGCAATTAATATTGGATATGAGGTACAATAGAGGGGGCCGGATGGATGTAGCACAGAAACTGGCAAGCCTGATTGCAGGTTCTGCAAATTCAGATAAGGTCTTTGTAAAATATATGTATAATGATAAGCAAGTAAATAACAATTCTGAAGTTTTGCTCAAGAGCGAAATACACTCATTGAATCTTTCTGAACTTATTGTACTAACATCGGGAAGTACTGCTTCTGCCAGTGAAGCCATTATCAATGGTTTAAAACCATATATGAGTGTAACTACCATTGGAAGTCCTACCTATGGTAAACCGGTTGGGATGAATGTATGGAGTTACGAAGATTATTATGTATTTGTGCCGGTAACATTCAGGCTTGTCAATAGCCTTGGGGAAGGAGATTACTATGCAGGTTTACCGGTGGATTCAAATATGGATGACGGACTGGAATGGGAGTTCTCTGATAGAAATGAATTTTTTCTGAAGGAAGCCATATATTATTTGAATACCGGAACTCTTACCGGAACTTCAATGCCTTTAAAATCATATATTCCACTTTCCCCACAAAAATATGGTTTGAAATGGGAAATTGGTGCGGAATAGAAGATGTTTGAATTTTGAAGAAAGAAAGAATTATATTGGGATTTGATCCGGGGACAAATATTTCCGGATATGGAATTATTTGCATCATAGAAGATAAACCTAAACTTCTTGCACTGGGGATCATAGATTTAAGAAAAATTAAAGATCCTTATCTCAAATTGCAAACCATTTTCAAAAGAAGCCTTAGCCTGATAGATGAATTTCATCCTGATGAATTGTCCATTGAAGCCCCATTTTACGGGAAAAATGTACAATCAATGTTGAAGCTTGGGCGTGCACAGGGGGTTGCTATGGCAGCGGCCTTGTACAGGTCGGTTCCCATTTTTGAGTATGCTCCCAGAAAAATTAAAATGGCCATAACCGGGCAGGGGGGTGCCTCAAAAGAACAAGTAGCGGGTATGCTTCAATCCTTGTTGCAGGTAAAATCATTTCCTAAACAGCAGGACGCTACAGATGGGCTTGCTGCAGCAA
>JAUVKW010000048.1 GCA_030596025.1 Bacteroidota bacterium
TCTACATCAATTCCTTCAGCTTTCAATCCATCTGTAATTTCATTGGCCCGTTTCATGAGATCACCCACAGCCAGTTTGTCATATCCTTCAGGATAGGGAACCCCAAGTTTTTGCATGACCCTTATTTTCTTTGGAGTTAACCTCAAGTTGACGTCTTTACTATTTAACCATGGATAAGGTGGCATAATAGATTTATCGTTGATTTTTTGAGGATCCATTAAGTGATTGAAATGCCAGGCATCAGGTTTGTACAAAGGTCCCGATTGAACACCTTCCCTGGCAAGATCCGGACCGGTTCGTTTAGAACCAAACTGGAATGGGTGATCATAAACTGCCTCACCTGCTTTTGAGTACTCCCCATATCTTTCGGTTTCTGAACGGAAGGGCCGTATCATCTGTGAATGACAATTGTAGCAACCTTCCTTAACATACACATCGCGACCTTCCAGTTCGAGTGGAGTGTATGGCTTCACACTTTCAATGGTAGGCACATTAGATTTAATAAGATATGTAGGAACAATTTCTACAATTCCCCCAATAAGGATAACCACAAGTGCAGCAATCAGAAAAGGTATGGGTTTTCTCTCAAGAAAACGATGCCATCCTTCATTGGCAGCTTTTTTCTTCTGAAGAATTAAAGCCGGGGCTTCTGCTGCTTCTTCGGATACGAAAGAACCTGATTTTACAGTTTTATACATATTTCGTATCCAAAATAATATGCCAATATAGTACAAACTACCTCCAATAGAACGCAGAACATACATGGGAAGTATTTGAGTTATTGTTTCCAGGAAGTTGGGATATACCAGGAAGCCTTCCGGGGTAAATTGCTTCCACATGGAGGCCTGTGTTATACCTGCAAAATACAATGGAATGGTATAAAATAGTATTCCAAGGGTAGCAATCCAGAAATGTGCATTTGCTAATTTGGTTGAATACAGCTTAACATTAAATAATTTTGGAATCAGCCAGTAAAGCATACCAAAGGTAAGAAAGCCATTCCATGCGAGGGTGCCGATATGAACATGTGCTATTGTCCAGTCGGTAAAGTGACTGATGGCATTAACTTCCTTGATGGCCATCATGGGTCCCTCAAAAGTAGACATTCCGTATGCTGTTATGGCAACCACAAAAAACTTCAATACCGGATCTTCCCGTACCTTGTCCCAGGCTCCCCTCAATGTGAGCAAACCATTTATCATACCTCCCCAGGAAGGAGCGATGAGCATTATTGAGAATACCACGCCCAGCGATTGTATCCAATCGGGAAGAGCGGAAAACAATAAATGGTGAGGCCCTGCCCATATATATAGAAATATCAGGGACCAGAAATGAATAATGGATAGCCTGTAGGAATAAACCGGACGGTTTGCTGCTTTAGGAATGAAATAATACATCAATCCCAGGTAGGGTGTGGTAAGAAAAAATGCAACTGCATTATGCCCATACCACCATTGTACTAAAGCATCCTGTATGCCGGCAAAGAGCGTGTAACTTTTCCATAAACTGACAGGAAGCTCAAAAGAATTTACAATATGCAGTACTGCAACTGTTACCCAGGTAGCAATGTAAAACCATATGGCTACATAGATATGACTGGTTCTTCTTTTGAGAAGAGTTCCAAACATATTAATGCCAAAAATAACCCAGATAACTGTAATAGCTATATCAATGGGCCATTCCATTTCGGCATATTCTTTACTTGCTGTTATTCCCAGTGAAAGGGTTATAGCTGCTGCAGTGATAATAGACTGCCACCCCCAGAAATGGATCTTACTTAAAATATCACTAAACATCCGGGTTTTTAGGAGCCGTTGCATGGAGTAATACACTGCAGTGAAAATTCCATTGCCAACAAAAGCAAATATTGCCGCATTGGTATGTATAGGCCGTAAACGACCAAATGTTATATACTCAATGTTGAAACTTAAGCCCGGGATATACATATTAAAAGCAACCCACAGCCCAATTAGCAGTCCAATTGCTCCCCAGATAATGGTTGCAAACGCAAATTGCTTTACGATTTTATTATCATAATAAAATTTTTCCAGTTCCATATGCAGTTAATTTTGATTGTTTTTATCAGAGTTTAAATTAGCTTCATCTATCTTGTTCTTTGTTTCTGCCTTATCTTTTGTTTGGCCCCGTTCTGCCTTATTACCCGGAGGATCATCAAATAGAATACGAACTGCAGGACCGTAGTTATCTTCATATTGCCCGCTTCGAACTGCCCATATAAAGGCGATAAGAAAACCTGAAGCCACCAATACACCAACTATGATTAAAAAGATTATTGTATGCAAAATTTCAGATATATTGATTATCAGATACAAAAATATTTATCTTCTTTTCTTATGCAAAAGCAGATGGTAATTTATAATTAATTTAGATTGATAAATATATAGAAAGGCCTTTAAAATAATCAGGTTTTAAAGCACTTCCTGTGTTCAAATATTATTACTAAATGATTGATTATGAATAGCCTTTTTTATAACTTGTAAAAATACTGCTTTTCTTTTGGAATTTCGAGTTCATTGATAAGCATTGCTTCATTAGCAAAATGGCTAAAAAAAAACAAAAATCCGTTCAGCTTGTTAAGATGACCGACTCTAATAATGATCATCTTATCAGATCCATCATTGCTAAATTAAACCTCATATTAGCAAAACCCGATCAAGTACAAAAAGATTGTGATAAACTTCGCCTACTGATAAAAAACACATTACCAGGTTCAGTTCTCACCAATTTAGAACCTTTATTTCCTTTGTTGCAAAAACGTTCTGGCCCTATTGCCGGGCATATTTTTTCTTTTCTGGAAGAAACATCAAAGACCTGTCTTGATCCGCTTCCTTATATCAAAGCAATGCTCAGTTCCAGGGATAAAAAACTGGCTCTGCGTGCGCTGAAATACGCCGTTCAATTAGCTGAAAAAGAAGATCTAATAATAAACCGTGCTTTTATACAATTTCTAGCCAGGCGGATGAGCATGGAAAAAACACCCTTTACCAAAACAGAAGCTATTCTTAATATAATATTGCTTATCAAGTATTATGATCCAGAAAAGGGGTTCCACTATACAGATCCTTTACTAATATTATATCTGGAAGAAGATAATATGGAAATACGCCGTTTGGCTGCCAGACTATTAGACGAATCGGTAAAAACAGTTAAGCAGGATGTGGCAGAGACCATTCTCGGCAAAAAAGAATATGCATTCTTTTCACCCTATCTTGTCTATACCCGTGCTACGCATACGGATTTTCTCTGTTTTCCATCTGAGCCAGGTGTATTGGCATCTTTACAGAATGATTTTATCAGTACCAAAGAAATAATTGGTAATAGACTTCTAAATGAGCTTATTGCAACACTGGGTTGGAGCCGTCTTAATTTAGGATTTCAAGTTCAGGCCTTAACAGGTGTTACTATAGATGGTTCACCTCCCTTCATGGTTTCTGAAAGTGAAGCACTTCTTTTAGGAAAATGCAAAGGTGCAAAGCGGACTTCTATAAAGTATCTCATTATTGCTTGTGGTGGTCAGGTTTCTGAAAAACACAGCAGGGACGATGAGAATGGACCAATCACCCGTTTTAGATCCTATAATCTAAACCATGCTGCTTTGTTGAGTGATTTCCTTGATGTTGGTCCTCTTACCGAGAAAAAAGTCCGGGATATGATCGGTCGTATGGATCAAATTGTGAAAGACTATGTAACATTATTCAAGTCTTTTAGTGACGAATGCACTATTCTTCCAGGGTTATACCAGGAAATGAGAAATAAAATAATTGCTGAGTTAGATGAATATACAGATCAACCACAACTTTCAGCGGATCTAATGCGAATCGTACAATTCTTTGAAGAGCCACGTTCACTTGGCGAAGTTCGCACACTTCATGGTCTTAAGAGATATTTGCATCAGCAGGGTCTTAGCATGGGCTTCAAATTAGTCGAAGGAGGCCGGCAGCCAAACCGTACTGTGGATATTATTATAGCTACTGAGGATGGCATTCAATTTGTTCTTAATAAAATTCGCTTTTCCGATTTCGAATCATCCCCGCAGAATCAATCTAAAGCTTCAAGAACTCCATTTTCTGTGGAGTTACTTATCGATGGTTTTGCCCGGCAGATGCTGCAGGGTCAGGAGAAATTTCCTAATGTTGATATTTTCTGCTATGGTAATGAAGTACATTATTATTTTGGATTCCGCAATCACCCTGCTTTTTTGCGAATCGATTACGCTCCACCATTACGTGGAGGTATGATTGATCTGGAATATTTTGGTGTTAGTAATTACGAACTGGATCAGCATCCAAATATTTCTCTGGATGCCATTCGAACATTTTTTCAGTGCATGGAGTATGAAATCCAAATTGACGCAACCCGCATTCATGCACGTTATGATAAGGAACGTGCCCTCACACTGAGAGACTTATGCCGGAAAGCACGACAAATATTCCGCTTAGCTCCCTATTTAATGGATTTAGACTGGATAGTTGGTTCCCTGGATCTCAAAAGTGAAGCGCGCCAGAAGGTGACTGAAGCCTGGATAGATTTTTTTCTGCGCTGGGGTTTCATTCCGCTAAAAACCATTCTGACTAAAAACAAGCTAGGCATACTGAGCGGTTTTGTGGATGAACCAACTGGGCGAAAAGAAAAGGTCTGGCCTGGCAAGGGCAAGTATGTAGATATACATACCGGTTTTCCGCCTGTCGGATTTTATCAAAATTTCATGAATATAATTCGCAAACAAGGTCTTGAGATTGTGATTTCAATCAATAAGAAAAGTGACACTCATCCAGGTCAGTTAGAGATAGAAGAATGGGTTCTTAATCCGCTGAAACAAGCTGTTGTACGCGGGGAGCTAATTAAAACCAACGAAGGACTTCAAGTTCAAACACCTGATCTATTTATTCGTGTCCATGAAGCCGAGTTATTTGCTGAACTATTAGCCGCCGGATCAGGCAAAATGGCTGCAGCCGTTGGCACAGCCAGTATTGTACGGCAGATGGAACGAGGTTTAACTTTCAATACAACCGGAAGCCTTAACGGTTTTCTCGTTCAGAGTGCCGTTCTGTCTTTGCGCAGTGAAAGAATATGTTTTTACGTCCTGCGGGGAGCAAATGGTATGATCAGGCTTGCTTTCTTTATTCGTGACCATGTAGTATTTAAAAGTCGTAAAAACAAATCTATGGCATGGGCCTCGAATGCCAGTTATGAAGTATCCATACTTGCAGCACTGCTGCGCGCTAACGATTTTGTTGACACCCTAACCGCGCAAATTAGCACTAATAATGAAGCAAAAGCTGTTCAATTTCTAGAAGAAATAAAACAGAGTGTCCTGCCTCCGGAAAAAGTGCCTTTACGTGGTGAGCGTATAGTAACAGGGATGAAAGCCTCACCGGGCAGTTCTGTGGGCAAAGCTATTTTCGGGACTGAAGGACATAATCCTCAGGATTTCAAGGGATATATATTGGTGGCCTCCTCTATAAGACCAAAAGATACGACCTTTCTTTACTATGCTGATGGTATTATATCCACTGGCGGCGGTATTTTGAGCCATGCCGGACTTATCGCTATGCAATTAGGCAAACCCTCGCTCATTATTTCGGGCAAGTGGCAGGTTGATTCCGATGGGCAGAGCATTCTGTATTACCATTCGCTTGAATACCAAATAAAACAGAAAAAAATCTCTGTGTTTGATGTGTGTATTCGAAAGGATATTTACGAGAAAGAATATGCCCTGCGCGAAGGCGATCTGCTCATATTGGATGCCCTGGCTGGAAACGTGCGTGTGCTTGGTCAAAACAGGGACGTCCTGTCTCTGCATGAAGGATTCCGTTTATACAGTGGAGCCAACGAGATGCTTGCCCTTATTAAAAAGGAAAATGAAATCCTTAACCTGCGTGGTAAGAGGTTGCGTGCCCGCCATCAGTTAGAAAACGTCTTGCGTCGTTGTTCCGATCCCGTAACAGCAAGATATGCCATATTTGAAATCTTATTACATGAGCCGGCTATCGGAACAGGAATGATCCAACGGGATAAGGGTATTCTTTTGTCAGTTCTTCTTAACAATCAAATATTGGCTACTGATGTACGGGATTATCTGATGCTGGTTATGGATGAATTAATCAGCAGTTATAAGAAAAGCGTTTATAAAGCTAAAAGAGATATTCCGTCTTCCGATTATGCTTACGAAGTTTTATCCTTGAGGCTGGATGTTATTCACCATAAGCGGGCAGTAAATAGTACCGCAGCAGCTCTTTTTGAGTGTGATATAAAAATGCCCGCAGATGAAAATTTCAGCAAAGAAAATTTCGAATCTCTGGCAGCAGATCGACTTTTTGTTTTAAGGGGAAAGCTAGTAAAGAATATTGAACATTTTTCAGATAAAAGAGATGAAGATTTCCAAATACGACACTTACTACGTCAATTTAAGCGTATAAATACGATTTTTTCTATAAACCAAAAAAGCAGTTCGGTAATTAGTAAACTGCAAAAGCAATTGTCCGAACGGGACAAAGAAACAGAAAAGAAACTTGAAAATAGCTTTTATATAGATCATAGCGACGGTGGATTTGAACTATTCAACCATATAGGTTGGAAAGCTGCAAATCTCGCTGAAATAAAACGTCTCGCTAAAGAAGAGCTTGTTCCGCCCTGGTTTGTAGTTACGGATAAAGCATTCAGGGAAGCACTGCATACTCCAGTGACTGATACAGAATCGAGAATCAGCCGCCAGTTTGTGCCTGGACTTTCGCTGCAAGAAGCCATAAATACAGTGTTGGATCGGGATGATTTGAATAACCAACAGAAATCGATGCAAATCCGTGGTTTATGGGAAGGTATCCGGTTACCGGAGGCCCTATGTAAAGCTGTTATAAAAGCTTACAGAAATATTATCAGGGAAACGGTGGAAGAAGATAAATCTGACAAAGAAGTTGGTCTCATTTACGTAGCTGTCCGCTCTTCTTCCCGGGAGGAAGATACCGAAGCGGCAGCTCGAGCAGGTGAATTTGAGACTTATTTGTACATTCATGGTGAAGATCAACTTCTCTATTATCTAAAACGAACCTGGAGCGGACTTTGGACCAGGCGGGCTATACATAACCGTGCGGTATTAGGTGGGGAGATTAGACAAACAGGTGGTGGCGTAATTGTGCAGCGTATGGTTAATTCGCGTGTGTCTGGCGTTTTACAGACGGTTAATATCCCCAGAGGCAATATCAGGGAAATGGTTATTAATGCAGGGCTAGGTCTTGGAGAAGGCGTAGTTTCAGGAACGGTAGCTGCGGATCAGATTACTATAACCAAGAAAATAGATACTGAGAAAGAGTTGCTTCGTTTGCGTTATATTACAAGCGATAAAACAGAACAAATTACCTTTAATCACCGTGCCGGAATTGGCACTATTCGCTCGCAAACCCTTTATCATCAGAGATTGCGGCCGGCTCTGGAATATGTTGAGCTGTGTCAATTGGTCAGCAATGCCGCCTCTCTGGAAAAAGCTTACGGCTATCCCCTGGATATCGAATTTGGTATTGAAGGCAGTCACTTATGGTTTTTGCAGGCCCGACCGGTAGCTTCATTCCTATCTGTCCTTAATGAAACAATCGAATGCTTTCCAATAAAAAGAACCACAAATCAAGAGCATGATAAAATAATTAAAAGCCGAAAATAATTATGATCAAGCAGGAAGATTCACTCAAATACCACAAAAGTCCCAAGCCGGGCAAAATCGAAGTTAAGGCTACAAAAGCCTGTCTTACGCCAAGAGAAATGCGCCTGGCCTACTTACCTGGTGCTTCTTATCCTTCTATGGAAATTATGAAGAAAGAAACAGAAGTATTCAAATATACCGCAAAAGGAAACCTGGTAGGGGTAATTACTAACGGTACGGCAATTCCCGGCCTTGGAGATATCGGGCCGGCGGCAGCCAAACCCATGCAGGAAGGAATGGCAGTTCTTTTTAAGAGACTGGCCGATATCGATGTTTTTGACATTGAATTGAATACAACCGACCCAGATCGCTTTATCGAAACCGTAATTATGCTGGAGCCTACTTTTGGTGGAATTAATTTAAAAGATATCAAAGCACCAGAGGGATTATATATATACGACCGTCTTCTTGAAAGTCTTAAAATTCCGGTATTCCATGAAAATCTTTACAGCACGGCCGTAGTTGCTGTTGCGGCTCTGATAAACGCCCTGGATCTTGTGGAAAAGAAACTTGATGAAATCCGTATGGTTATTTGCGGGGCAGGAACGGTTGGCATAGGATGTGCACGACTGTTTAAACGCCTGGGTGTCAATCCTGAAAATGTACTGATTTATGATGTTAATGGTTTACTACATCCGCAACGAACCGATCTATATGATTACCAACTGCCCTTTGCCAGGAAATCGCAAGCACGTAATTTGGCTCAAGGATTGAAAGAAGCCGATGTCTTTATCGGGGCTTCGGCAGGTGGTATTTTAAATCTTGAAATGATCCGTTCTATGAATCGCTACCCCATAGTTTTTGCTCTGGCCACTCCTGACCCGGAAATTGGATACGAAGAAGCAAAAGGTAGCCGCCAGGATATAATTGTAGCAACAGGTCTGGATCAATATCCTAACGCAGTTATGGACATATTGAGTTTTCCTTATATTTTCCGGGGGGCACTGGATGTGCAGGCAGGAGCCATTACAGAAAATATGATGTTGGCTGCTGCCCGTGCTCTGGCTAAACTGGCCAGGGATGAAGTGGTAGAGGAAGTTGAACGGGCATATGGTTACGAACGCTTTAGCTTTGGTCCGGAATATCTTCTGCCCAGAGCAATAGATCCACGTATACTGATGCGTGAATCCGCAGCTGTAGCCTTTCAGGCAAAGGAAGACGGAGTTGCGAGCCTACCTATGGAAAGCGAAGTATATGAAGAGAATCTTGCTGTTCGTTTAGGGACAGGACGGGAAACCTTACGTTCTTTAATCATACGGGCACGACAAAAAGCATTGAGCGTGGTCTTCTCTGAAGGTAGTAACGAAACCATCCTGCGTGCATCGGGCATATTAATTGAGGAGGGAATCGCCAATCCCATTTTGTTGGGTAGCGAAGAAGAAATCCGTAGTGAGATTGATCTGCTAGGACTCGATCTGGGAGGTGTAACCATTATCGATCCGGCTCGCAGTCATCATTTTGAAGATTATGTTGATGATTACTTTTCGATGCGTAAAAGACGAGGTGTTATGCGAGCCACAGCCATTCAGCGTCTAAACCAGAGAGATTATTATGCTTCTATGATGGTGCACAAAGGTCACGCCGATATGATGATAGCCGGTTATTCCACACATTACGTTCAAAGTTTACGCATCATTCTTGAGGTCATAGGAACAGCACCGGATATCAGAAATATTTCCAGCTATTATCTTATTTTGCTGCCTAAAGATGTGGTTTCCCTGGCCGACTGTACCGTGAATATTAACCCGGATGCCGAAGATCTTGCTGAAATAGCCATCCTGACTGCAATGAAATGTCGTTCGCTCGGTTTTGAACCGCGTGTGGCCATGCTTTCCTTTTCCAACTTTGGCAGTGTAGATCATCCTAACACGATCAAAGTTCGTCGTGCTACGGAAATAGTTAAAAATCGCTATCCCGACCTGGAAATAGACGGTGAACTACAGTTATCTGCTGCCCGCGATTTGGCCCTGCGCGAAAGTTACTTTCCTTTTTCCACTTTAAAATCGGATGCTAACGTTCTGATCTTTCCGGATTTGCAGTCTGGTAACCTGACCCTGCATTCATTACAATATATGGCCGAAGCAATACCGATTGGTCCAATGCTGATGGGAACACGCTTGCCGGCTCATTTAGTTCAGTACGGGGCAACCGTGGAAGAGGTCGTGAACCTGACTACTGTATGCGCTGTTGACGCTGCCGCAATTAAGGAGGATAAATAATTTCATAAAGAAAAGATAACCAAAGAATTAATTTGTTACTGAAGATTGACTAATTGGGGAGTTTGGCCTTACGAATTAAAAGGGAAATACTTAGAGTGGCAAAGCTTACAACGGATACAGAACTCAGGGGCATTAGAATAGCAGCTATAACAGGAGACAAAGAACCCCCTACAGCAAAACTGAGACCCACTATGTTATACAGAAACGAAATACCAAAACTTACATATACCACATTCATGGCCTTTTTTGAAAAAGATATGAGTTTAAAGAGCGACGAAAAGCTTGCTGATTCAAGGATGGCATCACAGGCAGGAGAAAACTGGAAAATATCATCTGCAATACTTATCCCCACATCACTTTCATTTAATGCCCCTGCATCATTTAATCCATCCCCAATCATAAGTACTTTCTTTCCCTGCTTCTTTAGGTTTTTAATGTATTCAAGTTTTTCTTCAGGACTCTGATTAAAATTTAAATAAGAATTGTTCAGAAAAAGAGGGAGCAGCCTTTCCCGTTCAGAATCATTGTCTCCTGAAAGCAGATGCAGTTCGAATTTTTCTCTTAAGCTGGTAATCACTTTATCCATACCTTCGCGGTAGCGATTATGAATATTAAAATAGCCTTTATTGATATTGTTAATGTTGATATATACCTGGCTTGCCGAACTGTCTTTTTCAAGGTCTTTCCCGGTAACAAATTTTTCAGATCCGAGATTTATTTTTAAGCCTTTTACCACAGCAGAAATTCCCAGACCTGGCAGTTCCTGGAAATTATCAAGCTCAAATGATTCCGATTCATTTATATTTAAAGTAAGTGCACGACTAATAGGATGTGCAGAATGTTTGGTAATGGATCTTATCATTGCCAACTCCTGTTCAGACAGGGGCTCTCCAATCCAACTTGCATTCATCTCTGCAGAAAGTGTTATGGTTCCGGTTTTATCAAAAACTATGGTATCTATTTTACTCAATCCTTCCACAACATCCGCTTTTTTAAGATAAAACCCGGCCCGGCCAAACCAACGCATTGTACCTCCAAAAGTAAATGGGATAGTAAGGGCAAGAGCACAGGGACATGCTACAATCAAAACTGCAGTAAAGGAAAATATAGCCTTGGAAGCATCCATAATAACCCAGGCTATAGCTGCAAGTGTGGCAATGGCAAGAATAATGATAGTAAAATACTGACTGACTTTGTTAATGATGGTTTCCAATCCCTTTTCCCGGTCCGATTTGGTATGATACTGGTTCCATAGCAGGGTTAGTTTACTCTGGTCTACTTCCTTTTCTACTTCAAGTTCGATACTGCTTCCAATTTGTCTTCCTCCTGCAAACACATGATTGCCTTCCTCTTTGCTTACAGGAAGTGATTCTCCGGTTACAAAACTATAATCAATATTCCCTGTTCCTTTAATAAGCTTGGAATCTGCCGGTATTAATTCCTGATTTTTGATAACTATCATGTTACCAACTTTAAGGTCTTTGAGAGGCGCTACAGTTTCTACTCCCTTATTTATGCGAGTTACCGCAACAGGAAAAAATGATTTGTAGGTACGTTCAAAGGAAAGTACCTGATAGGTCTTGTTTTGATACCACTTTCCTATAAGTAAAAAAAATACCAATCCGGTTAGAGAATCCATATAGCCAATGCCTGAACCGAAAAAGATCATCCAGCTGCTTTGAAGAAACAAAGTCGTAATACCAAGTGCAATAGGAAGATCTATGTTGATGATACCTTTTTTGAGATTTTTAATGGCAGAGAAGTAATAGTCATTGCTACAATAAAAAACTACCGGTAACACCAGAATAAAACTCATAAGGCCAAGAAACTCCTCCATAAAACTTTCCAGCAGATTACCCCCTGGAAGGTATTCCGGAAAATTGTAGAGCATGATATTCATAAAACTGAAACCTGCAATACCAATCTTTATTATCAGGTCTTTTTGAGTTTTACTATCAGCCTTACCTTCTGTCTTATCCAGTCGTATTTCGGGAATATAGTGTATGGATTCCAGTAATTCAGCAATCCTGCGAATACTGGTTTTGCTTTCACTGAAGGTGATAAATACTTCTTTTTTAGTGAAATTAACACTGGAAAAAAGAATCCCTTCATCCATGGTATTCAGGTTTTCAAGAAGCCAGATACAGGAGCTGCAATGGATGGAAGGAATAAAAAAGCTGAATTTACTGATCCCGGAATCAGAAAAATCAAGAATCCCGTTTTTGATTTCTTCATCATCCAGATATGCATATTTGGTTCCTGTTTTATGCACATCCACTTTTACCCCTGACATAGGGGAAATCTTATAATACTGGGAGAGATCTTTTTCGTTAAGGATCTGATATACAGTTTTACAACCATTACAACAGAAAGGCTTCTCGTTCCATATAATGGGGTTCCTGCCACAATCTTCACCACAATGAATGCATTTTACCTTTTCCATAAACAGAAAAAAATGAAACTGTAAAGGACAACAAAATTAACAGATATTTTATGAATTCAGACTTTCACTAATGAAACCGGCAAATTTTAATCTGGTAATGAAGATTAGCTTCATTATTTTGAATTTACCTACCTTTAAGACTTCAATTTTGCAGAAATCTATGTCAAACGCCTTATTCTCAAATCTGTTTCTTCCTCTTACATTGGCTATTATTACGCTCGGACTTGGACTTTCCATTTCTGTACAGGACATCAGGAATATTGTAAAATATCCTAAGAATGTTTTAGTTGGACTTTTCAGTCAGTTGGTTTTGTTGCCTCTTATTGCATTGTTTATTGCTTATATTACAGGATTAGAGGAGGTTTATGCAGTTGGACTTATACTTATTGCAATTTGTCCCGGAGGGGCCACTGCAAACCTGGTCAACTATATGATACGTGGAAATGTTGCCCTTTCCGTATCCATTACGGTATTAAATGGATTGATTACCATATTCACCATTCCTTTTCTTACCAGCCTGGCTCTGATTTTATTTTGCAAAAACAATACTGAGATCAGCATAGCAATTCCTGATGCTGTACTGAAGATTTTCTTACTTACCATATTGCCGGCATCAGTTGGGATATTTATAAGGATGAAAAATGAAAGATTTGCGAAGGGACTGGAAACTCCTCTCCGGTATATTTTGCCTGTTCTTTTACTTATGGTATATAGCGGGGTTTTGTTTTTTGAAAGTAGCAGTGGTGTACATTTAGTCTGGAGTGAATTTTTCTTCATTCTTCCGTTTGCTCTTTCCCTGAATATTCTGGCAATGCTTGCAGGCTATTTTGTACCTGCATTATTTAATGTGAACAAACAAAATAAGTTTACTATTGCTGTAGAAGTGGGATTACAAAATAGCACACTTGCAATTTTTGTTGCCGGAAGCCTTCTGGATAACTATGCAATTGCTATGGTTCCTGTTGTTTATGGTTCTTTTTCGTTTTTTTCAACCTGGGGGCTGGGATATTTTGCAAGAAAATATCTCCCCTAGCAATGGCAATAAATCTTAAACTAAATGAAATTTGAAAATAAAATTGTGTGGATTGCCGGGGCCTCATCAGGTATTGGTGAAAGCCTGGTATATACCTTTATCAAAGAAGGAGCTACAGTACTGGCCTCAGCCCCCTTTGAAGATGAACTTAATAAAGTGAAGCAGAATTGCGGAGAGCAGGCAGGGAGCTGCCATATTATTCTCCTGGATATGACAAAATCGTCCACCTTTCCGGATCTTGTTAAGGAAGTAGTGAGAAAATATGAGAGGATTGATGTTCTGTTTAATGTGGCCGGAATAAGCCAGAGGGCACTTGCAGAAGAAACCAGCCTGGATACTATTCGGAAAATTATGGAAATAAACTTTTTTGGCACTGTGGCTTTAAGCAGGGAAGTATTGCTTCAAATGAAAAAACAGGGATCAGGGAAAATTGCTGCAATAACAAGTATCTCCGGTAAATTTGGTTTTCCTCTTCGAAGCGCTTATGCTGCTTCAAAACATGCACTGCATGGATATTTTGAATCGCTCCAGGCAGAACTTTTGAACAGTCCCATTAAAGTAAGCCTAATGGTTCCGGGAAGGGTAAGTACTTCTATTTCAAAGAATGCTTTAAAGGCAGATGGAACAGCCTGGGGCAAAATGGATCCAGGCCTTGCAGGAGGAATTCCTGTGGAAAAAGCAACAAGGCAGATGGTAAATGCTTTGTACAAGGGGAAAAGGGAAGTGTTGATTGGTGGGAAGGAAATTTGGATGGTGCATTTTAAGCGGTTTTTACCGGCATTGTTTTGGAGGATTGTGGGAAGTGTTGATCCCACTTAGTGTCAAGTCAAGTCTACAACTTCCTATCGTCATGCTGAATTCATTTCAGCATCTGTTTGCCAGGCAATAGATTCCGAAACAAGTTCGGAATGACAGACCCGAAATACCATATTTGACTTCACACTAATGCTTTCATTAATATAATTTGTAATTTTGCATTTGCAAAAAATGAAAACAAGAATATGAATGATGTAGTAATTAGTGGAATTCAACAGGTTGGTATAGGAGTGGCCAATTTAAATGATGCCTGGAAATGGTATCGTGAAAATTTTGGTATGGATATCCGGGTTTTTGAAGAAAAAGCCGAGGCAGGACTTATGAAAAGATATACAGGTGGAGTGGCCAGGAGCAGGCACGCAGCCCTGGCTTTGAACCTGCAAGGGGGTGGTGGATTTGAGATATGGCAATATACAGATCGTATTCCTGAAGCCCCTGGGTTTGAGATAGGCCTGGGAGATCTGGGAATATTTGCAGTAAAAATAAAGAGCAAGGATGTAAAAGCCAGCTATGATCTTTATAAATCAAGGGACTTGGATCTATTGGGAGGACTGAGGAAAGACCCAAAGGGAAACGAGTATTTTTTTGTAAAGGATCCATATGGTAATGTATTTCAACTGGTAGGTGGAACTGGATGGTTCCGTGATGAAAGAAGGCTTACAGGAGCTGCCTATGGAGTTGTTGTGGGTGCTTCTAACATGGATAAGGCCATAAGTTTTTATTCACGTATCCTGGGTTATGATAAGGTGATTTATGACGAAACAGCCACATTTAAAGATTATGAGAATATTCCCGGAGGGGAACAGCGCATGAGAAGGGTACTACTGATACATAGCCAGGAAAGAAAGGGTGGGTTTTCCCGTATGTTTGGTGTAAGTTATATTGAATTAGTATCCCTTCTTGATAAGAAGCCAAGGAATATTTTCCAGGGCCGTTTTTGGGGTGATCTGGGTTTCATACACCTTTGCTATGATATTAAAGGTATGGGAAACCTGAAAAAACTATGCGAAAAAGAAGGATTTCCTTTCACAGTAGACAGCATGGCTGATCATGATGAGTCTGGCTTTGACATGGGAGAGGCCAGCGGGCATTTTTCCTATGTTGAAGATCCTGACGGAACCCTTATTGAATTTGTGGAAGCCCATAGAATTCCTCTCGTAAAAAAGCTTGGCATTTACCTGAACCTGAAAAAACGAGATGCCCGGAAGAGTCTTCCCAATTGGATGTTGAAAGCACTCCGTTTTAACAGGGTAAAAAATTGATGATTGAAATATATCAGACAATTTTGTCTTCTATTATAATTAAGACTATAATTTATCTATCTTGCGCCCCGGAAAAATCATTTAATTAAAATTGAAAATCATGAAGAAAAATTTAGGCGGAGTAGATCGTATAATAAGGCTTGTTTTAGCTGGTCTTTTTTTAGTTCTTTATTTTATGGATGTGGTTAAAGGAACCTTTGGAATAGTTCTTCTTATTTTGGCCGGTATTTTTATACTGACCAGTCTTGTAGGTACCTGTGGATTGTACCTGCCATTTGGCATTAATAGTTCCTGTCCGGCAAAAGAAGCTGATGAAAAGAAAGCTGAATAAGCTTATTAAATATAAAGTCAGCTAAAAGCTGACTGATCATATATATTTCATGTCAATCAACACCATGCTTAAGCATGGTGCTGTTTTTTATTTGCAAGCTTAATAAAAACACCTATGTATACATCATTGTTTTACCTTATTATTTTCCTTGTCACTTTGGATTTCGTTTTTGAACGCATTTTGAATTACCTTAATAAGAATAGTTGGACAAATGTGCTTCCTGCAGTATTCAAAGGGATATATGATCCTGCAGAATACAAACGATCACAGGACTATTTCCTGGCAAACCATAAATTCGGGAATATTACATCCTCTTATAGTTTCATACTCATTTTATTGATGTTTTTTCTGGGTGGTTTTGCCCTTGTTGATTCCTGGGCCGGTCAGATATCTGAAAATCCAATCATCAGGGCCTTATTGTTTTTTGGCTTTCTGGGACTGGCCATGGATATTCTTTCAACACCATTTGCCTTATATGACACTTTTGTAATTGAAGAGAAGTTTGGGTTTAATAAAAGTACCATCGGACTATTTTTTATGGACAAATTAAAGGGCTGGTTGCTTGGAGCGATTATTGGTGGAGGAATACTGGCCCTGATAGTTTGGTTCTATGGTGTTTCCGGCAAGTATTTCTGGCTGTATACCTGGGGATTTATTACTGTTTTTATGGTTTTTATGAATATGTTCTATTCCAGTCTTATTGTTCCTTTATTTAATAAGCAAACCCCTCTTGATGAAGGTGAGCTAAGAGATGGGATTGAATCCTTAAGTAAGAAGGTAGGATTTAAACTCGATAATATTTTTGTAATAGACGGTTCAAAACGCTCAAGCAAGGCCAATGCATATTTTAGCGGAATGGGACCTAAAAAACGAATTGTTTTGTATGATACCCTGATAAAAGACTTGAAAAAGGATGAGATTATAGCAGTCCTGGCACATGAAATTGGTCATTATAAGGAAAAACATACCAAAAAAGCCATGTTCCTTTCCATTCTTCAAACCGGACTAACCCTGTTTATTTTATCATGGTTTATCCGGAATCCGGCATTATCTGCTGCACTGGGGGTAGGAGAGCCCAGTTTTCATGTTAGCCTTATTGCTTTTGGGATACTATATTCACCAATTTCCACAATTTTAGGCCTGGGAATGAATATTCTTTCGAGAAAGAATGAGTTTGAAGCAGATGCCTACGCCAGGAAATATTTTAGTGCAGAGCATTTATCTTCAGCCCTAAAAACCCTCACTGTAAAGAACCTTGGAAATTTGCAGCCTCACCCTCTGTATGTATTTTTCAACTATTCTCATCCTCCCGTATTAAAGCGACTGGAAGCTTTGAATCAATGAGACATTGATCTTTAGCTTTATTCTATTTTAGGTGGGGTAGTAGATTTGAGGTTGGAATGATTTACATTGCCTGTAGAGCGACTCTCCAGAGTCGCTTTGTTTTTATTGTTGGTTACACGATTAATTTCAGAATAATACTTACGATTCATCCTGTAAATACGACAGTTCAGCAATAATTAATTGGCTATGAGATTAAGCCAAACCATATTTGCTGATAAATAACCGGACATGAATATATCCCTGAAAAATATAATGATCATTTTAGTAGCATTGATGTCTTTTTTTGATATCATGGCTCAGTCAACGATAATCAGGGGAGTTGTATTTGACATTGAAAACAATCCTTTACCCGGAGCCAATATCTATATTGAAGGTACTTATGACGGAACTTCCTCTGATGTAGAGGGTATATTTAATTTCACCACTAATGAAACGGGGAATCATGTTTTGATAGTAGATTATATTGGCTATGAGTCATACAGGGTAGAACTGGAACTGAACGGAAAGGAAGTGTATATTGAATCATTCCTTAAGGAATCTTTTAACCAGCTGAAGGCCGTTACAATCACTGCAGGAGCTTTTGAAGCCAGTGAAACAAAAAAAGCAGTTGTTCTGAAACCTCTTGATATTGTTACTACTGCAGGTGCCCTGGGTAATATTTCAGGAGCTATGCAAACTCTACCCGGCACATCCACTATTGGTGAATCAGGTCGCCTTTTCGTTAGGGGAGGACATAGTGGAGAGACACAAACTTACATAGACGGCACCCTGGTTCATGAACCCTATACAACAAGTGCCCCCAATACAGCCGTTCGTGGCAGGTTCAATCCATTTATGTTTAGTGGTACTGTTTTCAGTACAGGTGGTTATTCAGCAGAGTACGGACAGGCTTTGTCTTCGGTTTTACTACTTAAAACAAATGGTTTACAGCAAGAGGATCAATTAGATATTTCACTAATGACCATTGGTGCCGGATTAGCAGGTACAAAATTATGGGAAAGTGGTGCTGTAACTGCCAGTTTCGACTATATGAATCTTACTCCATATATGTGGTTGGTACCTCAGAATTTTGATTGGCATACATACCCGAAATCATATAACGGAGCAATAAGCTTGAGACAAAAAACGGGAGAGAGAGGTTTGCTTAAAACCTATGTAACTTATGACAAAAGTTCATCATCATTGGATCAGGAGTATCCAGGTTATCCGGAAATGGTAAAAATTAACTTAGATAATCAATATTTGTATTTCAATACCTCATGGCGGGGAACAATTACCGATAAGTGGTCTTTAAAAGCAGGTGTATCTACCACAGGAAATTCAGATAATAACAGTTATGGCCCAGGTAATTATAATGAACAACTGCGGGGAGCTAACACGAAAATTGCCCTGACTAATCAGATTAGTGAGAAGATTAAAATAAAATTCGGAGCGGAATACTTTTACAAGTATTCTTCAGTAAAATATGACAGTGAACCTGATTCGGTTCACTATCTGCTAAACTATACCAGTAATATGATTGTTGCTTATGCAGAAGCAGATATCTATGCTTCTAATAAATTTGTAGCAAGACTGGGAGGCAGATATGAATATTCAGCCTATCTGAAAAAATACAATTTTGCACCTAGAATATCTGCCGCGTATAAAATAGATGATAAAAGCCAGTTTTCTTTTGCCTATGGGATATTTTTTCAGGATCCGGCAAATAAATATCTGGTATATACCAGAAAGCTGGATTATGAAAGGGCAGGTCATTTTATTCTGAATTATCAGACAATTAAGGAGAACCGGACTTTTCGGGTTGAGGTCTATTATAAAGATTATAATAATCTGGTTAAGTACCGGCTTACTAATCAATTTTTACCTGTGGATCATAATAATACCGGCAGTGCTTATGCATACGGATTGGATATTTTCTGGCGTGATAAGAAAACAATAAGGAATGGTGATTACTGGATATCTTATTCCTACATCGATACAAAAAGGAATTTCAGGGATTATCCGGGTAAAGTGGTACCCGATTTTGCAAGCAAACACAATTTTTCATTGGTTTATAAACATTGGATAGGAGAATTGAGGTCGCAAATAGGATTTACACTAAAATATTCAAGTCCAAGATTTTATAACGATCCGAATAAGGCGGAGTTTAATTCTGAATCAATGACACCCTATCGTACGCTAAATGT
>JAUVKW010000204.1 GCA_030596025.1 Bacteroidota bacterium
AAAGTTTCTACAGAAGAAACATAATCAGAAAGAGAGAGAACAAATTAATAGCTGGTTTTCAGATATAAGGTATGAAAGGAAACTAAACCATATCATCAGAGAACATTGGGATGAATTGGAATTGGAATCTCCTGATTACGACCTTGATACAAATCGCCTCCTAGATAAACTCCATCACTTTATCCATTTGGATTCATACAAAAAAACACACGAATTACCATTCTATCGTAAAGTCTATCATCAACTTGCAAAAATAGCCGCTGTTCTTTTTTTACCTCTATTGGTGATCAGCTCCTGGTGTTTTCTGACAGATGGACGGTTTTTTGCAAAGGAAGCAGAAACCATTTATGCAGAGATATATTCTCCACTTTCTGCAAGAACACAATTTGAACTTCCCGATGGTTCTACAGGTTGGTTAAACTCAGGCAGCACCCTTAAGTTTCCGGTTAAATTTTATGGTGCAGAGCGAAAAGTCGAGTTATCCGGAGAAGGTTTCTTTGATGTAGTTAAAGATTCTAAAATACCTTTTGTCGTGAATACCTGTGATATTGATGTTGTGGCATTAGGCACCAGGTTTAACGTCTTTGCTTATCCGGATGATGAAACCTGCGAAATTACCCTTGAATCAGGAAAAGTAATTGTTAAAAAACACATGAAGAGTGGTGAACCGGTGAAACTGTCAAAATTACAGCCAGATCATCAATTAGTTATTTCAAATTATACAGATTGCACAGATATTAAACAGGTTGAAACTATAAAATATACTGCATGGAAGGATGGGAAGTTGGTTTTCAGGAACGATCCTATGGACGAGGTAGTTAAAAGGATTAGCAAGAAGTATAATGTTGAGATTATTCTGAAAGGAAAAGAGTTGGGAAATTACAAATTCAGAGCCACATTCGAGGATGAAACCTTAAGCGAAGTATTGACATTGTTAAAAATAAGTTCACCTATTGACTATGTCGAACATAAGAGAGAAATGTTGAGTGATGGAACATTTACTAAAAAGAAGATAACACTATTCTTAAAACCGGGATATAAATAGATATCAAAATACCAAACCTTATTATTTAACCTAAACTAAACAGCTTCTGAGAAAAACAAAAACTAAAAAAAAACTAAAAAAAGCAGGAAAGCGATGGAGCGCTCTCCTGCAGATTTAGCAGGTAGTTATTACTAAATTTTCTTCTCCAAGAAAAAAAACTAATTAGCCCACTAAACAATACAAAATTATGAAAAAAAAATGGAAGTCGACCAAAGTATTAAATAACGTCTTTTGGCACTCAAAAACTTTTCTGATTATGAGAATTACAATGTTTCTACTACTATTCAGTGTGATTCAGGTTATGGCGAAAAGTTCCTATTCGCAAAGCACCAAGCTTTCCCTGAATCTCAATGATGTATCGATTGAACATGTTCTGGATGAAATTGAAAACCAGAGTGAATTCTATTTCCTGTATAACCAGAAACTGGTGAATGTCGACCGTAAGGTTGATGTAAATACCAGGAATAAAAAGATCAGTGATATATTAGCTAATCTTTTTAAGGGAGAGGATGTTAACTATTTAGTAATGGACCGCCAGATCGTCTTGTCACCCAAATTTATAACCGAAAGAGTAGATGTTACAAGAGACCAGCAAGCCCAGGAAATAGTTGTTACAGGTAAAGTATCCGACCAGGATGGAAATCCTTTGGCAGGTGTAACCATTATTATCAAAGGATCTGTAACTGGAAGCGTCACTAATGCTGATGGAAATTATAGTATTGAAGTTAAAGGTCCTGAATCTATTCTGGTATTCTCTTTTGTTGGCAGGGAACCTCAGGAAATACAGGTAGGTAATCAAACAACAATTAATGTGGTTCTGGCCGAAAGTGCTCTAGCATTAGACGAATTAGTTGTGGTTGGTTATGGCACACAGAGAAAAGCTACATTAACTGGATCAGTTGCAAGTATAGACGAAAAAAAGATATTAAGGAAAAGTCCTTCAATTAGTCTTTCAAATTCTTTATCAGGGCTCATGCCCGGATTGACGGTATTAAATCGATCCGGTGAACCTGGCGAAAATATTTCCGAAATTTATATCAGAGGACGAGGTACAACTGGAAATTCAAGCCCTTTAGTTGTCGTTGACGGAGTCCCGGATGAAACAGGGGCATGGCAACGAATTAATCAGAATGATATTGAACAAATATCTATTTTGAAAGACGCATCTTCTTCTATATATGGTGCAAGGGCAGCAAATGGTGTTATCCTTATTACTACGAAACGGGGAGAAGTTGGGAAACCATTGTTCAATTATACATTTAACCAAGGGTTAATTCAGCCAACCAAGTTGCCTGAAATGGCTAATTCATGGGAATTTGCAGATTACGTCAATACATATAGAGAAACGATGCAAAATCTGCCCCCTCTATATACTGAGCAGGAAATTCAGATTATGAAGGATGGCACCGATCCAATTAATTATCCAAATACTGACTGGATTGGAACTATTTTTAAAAAGATTTCAACCCAAAGCATGCATAATTTCAATGTTAGAGGAGGTACTGATAGAGCAAGATATTCTACCTCAGGATCATATTCTAAAGAAAACAGTATGGTAAAGAATGGAATACATGAAGCTACCGGTTATGTTTTGCGTTCTAATGTGGATGTTGATATTACAGATAATATAAAATTTGGGATAGATCTAAATGGTGGAATAGATGAGAGAATTACTCCTGCTGTAGGTGGTTTTGGAATGGCAGGAAGTCCTTTGATTCCAGCATTTTATCCAAATGGTTTGCCAGCATCTCTCCCGGGCGATATAGGTGAAAATCCTGCTATAAATTTAGCCGGAGCTGGAGGATATGTTAATGATAAAGTGTTCCGGACTTTTATAAAACCATCATTCGACATAAATATTCCCTGGATTGATGGTTTAGGCATTGATGGATATTTTTCATACCGCAATGAGTTTACAGAAAATAAGCGCTGGAGGGAAACCTGGACTGTGTTTACTTATGACGCTTTAAATGACACATATAATGAAAAAACAGGGGGCACTGTAGCAAAACCTGATCTTAGGGAAAGATTCAATAGGCGAAAAGATTATTTAGTTCATCTCAGATTAAAATATAAGAAAACATTTGGTGATCATTCATTGGAAAGTTTTATAGCTGTTGAACAGGCAGAAGGAGAATATAGAGAATTGGAGGCATATCGAAAAGATTTTATATCTCCTGCAATACAGGAATTGTTTGCAGGGAGTGGAGAAAATATGACTTCTAACGGAACAAAGAGAGAATGGGGGCGCCAAAACATTTTCGGTCGATTAAATTATAATTATTTGGGGAAATACCTGTTTGAAACGAACCTGAGATATGATGGATCTTATGCATTTCCTGCAAATAATCGATGGGGTTTTTTCCCGGGGTTTTCAGCTGGTTGGCGTCTTTCGGAAGAAAAATTTCTTGAAGATGTGGTCTTCCTTGACGAGTTGAAGCTGAGAGCATCGTATGGGGAAATGGGGAATGATCAAATAGATGCTTTCCAGTATATGTCTATGTATATTCTTAATCCCATTGGCACACATTTCGGTAGTGGTACCCAGGCTGTATTAAGTACAGGAGTTGCTGCTAATGAAAATATTACATGGGAAGTAGCAAAAAATTCCAATATAGGTTTCGATGCTGCATTCCTGAAAGGAGCATTAGGGATGACATTCGATCTGTTTAAACAAAGGAGATCAAATATCCTTACAGCACGTATTACTGAAGTTCCTGTATATACCGGTTTAGTTCTACCGGATGAAAATGTTGGTATTGTAGAGAATAAGGGATTTGAATTCAGTCTGACACACAGAAATAAATCTACACATCAGGTAATATATTCATTATCAGGTAATTTTAGCTATTCCGAAAATAAGATAATTAATATAAGTGAGCCACAGGATATGAAGGAATATCAAAAGGCAGAGGGTTCCATGATCGGTGCTCAACTGCTTTATAAATCTACAGGTATATTCAGAACCCAGGCAGATGTTGATTCAAACCCTGTAATGATAGGTACGCAGGTTGGCGATCTACAATATGAAGATATTAATAAAGATGGCGTTATTAATGCTGCAGACAGAGTTAGGATTAATAAAGGTTCTATCCCTCAAATTAGCTTTGGTTTGAATGCATCATTAGAATATAAGGGATTTAATTTGTTTTCCAATTTCTCTGGTCAATCAAAGGCCTGGACATATATTCATAAGCATAGTAGGACTACTCAGAATTCTGTTCGGGAAATATTGCAGAATAGATATCTGCCTGGCAGCATGGATTCAAAATATCCAATAATCCCTCAGGAAGATGGTGTGGGAGAAGGAGAAGTTAGTGGAATGCCAAGTACTTTCTGGTTGCAAAGTTGCGCATTCCTGCGCTTAAAAACTTTGCAGATTGGATACACACTTCCTCAAAATACTTTATCGAAGTTTGGGATATCCTCAATGATGATATTTGTAAATGGAACCAATTTATTTACTATTACGCCTTTAGAATGGTATGATCCGGAAGGTACCCCAGATGGCTCTAGCAATTCATCATTCGCTGATTTTAGGTTTTCTACCGGAAATTTTTATCCACAGACCAAAATTTATAATATTGGAGTGAATATAGCTTTTTAAGTAAAGATGTTAT
>JAUVKW010000033.1 GCA_030596025.1 Bacteroidota bacterium
ATGCTCCTTCCATATCGATTGTCATGGCAAGGCTGCTTGCATAGGCAGGAATTGTTTTTATAACAGCAAGCTTTTGTGCAAATTCAAGGCTTACAAAACCATTTTGAACAAATGATGTGGAAGAATCCGGGATTTTATTGGAACTCTTATTTGTTATGATAGAATAGTTATATCCTCCCTTATTATTCGCAATCTTTCCAACCATTAAGACTCTGAGATCTCTGGATAATGTTGCCTGTGTACACTTTATGCCTTTAGATTGCAGCTTTTTCAAAAGATCTGCCTGACTACTTATTTTTTGTGTATTAATGATCTGACTAATTGCCAATAAGCGTTTTGATTTCTTTTCCATTATGTATAAATATGCATTTAGGCTGTAAAAATATGCATAATGATTTTAATAAACCAAATATTTCTAAAATTAATTTGTATTTTTGGTCTAATTTTATGCAATATGAATTCAGAAATTAAGAAAGTTCTGGTACTGGGATCTGGAGCTTTAAAAATTGGAGAAGCAGGTGAATTTGATTATTCCGGCTCGCAGGCAATGAAGGCGCTGAGGGAAGAAGGAATCAGAACCATTCTCATAAATCCCAATATTGCCACCGTCCAGACCTCCGAAAAGATTGCGGATAGGATATACTTTTTACCTGTTACCCCACATTTTGTTGAAAAAGTGATAGCCAGGGAAAACCCTGATGGTGTATTACTTGCATTTGGAGGACAAACAGCACTGAATTGCGGAATTGAACTTTTCAAAAATGGGGTATTTAAAAAATACCGGGTAGGTGTTTTAGGGACACCGATTCAGGCAATTATGGATACTGAAGACCGGCAATTATTTGTTGAGAAGCTAGATGAAATTCAGGTGAGTACGCCTCGAAGCATTGCTGTAACCAGCGTTCGGGATGCACTGGCTGCTTCCGGGGAATTGGGTTTTCCAATTATCATACGAGCAGCATACACACTCGGAGGTCAGGGAAGTGGGTTTTGCAACAATCCTGAGGAATTAGAAATACTTGCCAACAAGGCATTTACATATACAAATCAGATTCTTGTTGAAGAATCGTTGAAGGGATGGAAAGAAATAGAATATGAAGTTGTTAGAGATATTCATGATAATTGTATTACGGTTTGCAATATGGAGAATTTCGATCCACTTGGAATACATACCGGTGAAAGCATTGTTGTTGCGCCTTCACAAACCCTTACCAACAGTGAGTATCATAAACTACGGGAACTTTCATTAAAGATAATCCGGCATATTGGGGTTATTGGCGAATGCAATGTTCAGTATGCACTGGACCCTGAATCTGAGGATTACAGGGTAATTGAAGTTAATGCCCGCTTATCGCGTTCCAGTGCATTGGCTTCCAAGGCTACAGGTTATCCACTGGCTTTTGTGGCAGCAAAACTTGCCCTTGGATATGGACTATATGAATTAAAAAACTCGGTAACTAAAACCACAACAGCATGTTTTGAACCTGCGCTGGATTATATTGTTTGCAAAATTCCAAGATGGGATCTCAATAAGTTTCAAGGGGTGTCTCATAATATTGGAAGCAGTATGAAAAGTGTTGGAGAGGTCATGTCAATAGGTCGTACTTTTGAAGAAGCCATTCAGAAAGGCCTGAGAATGATAGGACAGGGGATGCATGGGTTTTTAGGAAACCGGGATCTTAGTTTCAATGATCTGGATAAGGAATTAGCGGAGCCCACAGATATGCGAATATTTGTTATAGCAGGTGCGATGGAAAAAGGATATTCAGTAGACCGTATTCACAAGCTAACTAAAATAGATAAATGGTTCCTGCATAAATTAGTGAACATTTTTAATCTGAATAATGAATTGAAGCAGTATTCAATACTGGAAAGCCTCCCTAAAGAAAAACTCAGGGAAGCAAAAATCCTTGGTTTTTCTGATTTTCAACTGGCCCGTAATATCCTGAGTCCGGATGCTCTTGATATGGAAAAAGGCTTGCTGGAAGTCCGTGAATATCGCAAAAAGTTAAATATACTGCCGGTGGTTAAGCAAATTGACACCCTTGCTGCAGAATACCCCGCCCAGACCAATTATCTCTATCTCACATATAGTGGTACAGAGCACGATATAGATTATCCTATGGAGGAGGAATCGGTGATTGTTTTGGGCTCAGGAGCCTATAGAATTGGAAGTAGCGTGGAGTTTGACTGGTGTACAGTGAACGCACTCGACACAGTAAGGGCGGAAGGGTTTAGTTCGATAATGATTAACTATAATCCGGAAACAGTAAGTACCGATTATGATATTTGTGATCGACTCTATTTTGATGAATTGTCTTTTGAAAGAGTATTGGATATTATTGATCTTGAATCTCCCAGGGGGGTGATTGTTTCTATGGGTGGGCAAATCCCAAACAATCTTGCAATAAGATTGCATAAACAAGATGTTAGTATCCTGGGCACTTCTCCTGATTCTATAGATAATGCAGAAAATCGTCATAAGTTTTCAATGATGCTTGATAAGATCAAAGTGGATCAACCAGACTGGAAGGAGTTGTCAAGCATTGATAATATCCACAAATTTGTTGACAGGATAGGCTTTCCTGTTTTGATCAGACCATCCTACGTTTTGTCTGGTGCAGCTATGAATGTGGTTTCAAACATTGAAGAGCTTGATCAATTCCTTGAGCTTGCTGCAAATGTGTCAAAACAATATCCGGTGGTTGTTTCCGAGTTCATTGAACATGCAAAGGAAATTGAAATTGATGCCGTTGCCCGGAAGGGAGAAATAATAGCTTATGCAATCTCAGAACATGTTGAGTTTGCCGGGGTTCATTCAGGAGATGCTACCATAGTGTTTCCACCCCAGAAGATATATTTTGAAACAGCAAGACGCATTAAAAAAATTAGCAGACAGGTTGCAGAGGCACTAAATATATCAGGGCCTTTTAATATGCAATTCCTGGCAAAGGATAATGATATAAAGGTTATTGAATGTAATCTCAGGGCATCACGAAGCATGCCTTTTGTTTCCAAGGTACTCAAGACCAATTTAATTGAACTGGCAACAAAAATCATGCTTGACAAAAAAGTTGAAAAGCCGAATAAGTCAATTTTTGATCTTGATTATGTTGGGGTAAAGGCTCCGCAATTTTCGTTTTCCAGACTACAAAAAGCTGATCCTGTACTTGGTGTTGATATGTCTTCAACCGGTGAAGTAGGGTGCATAGGAGAAGATTTTTATGAGGCTATTCTGAAAGCTATGTTATCAGTCGGCTACAATATTCCTGGTAAAAATATTTTACTGTCTACTGGTCATGCCAGAGCCAAAGTTGAACTTATCAATAGTGCAAAGGCCCTGGTTGAAAATGGCTATAAATTGTTTGCCACTAAAGGAACCCATGATTTTCTCAAGCTAAATAATATGGAATCTACAATTCTATCATGGCCGGATGAAAAAGTTAAACCCAATACCCTGGACTATCTTAAGGAAAGGAAGATAGATCTTGTAATTAATATACCTAAAGATCTCTCTAAGTCTGAACTGGATAATGATTACCTTATAAGACGTACAGCTGTTGATTTTAATATCCCATTGATTACAAATGCAAGACTGGCAAGTGCTTTTATTTTAGCATTTTGTAAGATTGATATTTCCGAGATTGAGATTAAGAGCTGGGATGAATATAGAAGTTAATCCCGGTAATAGTTCCTCTTATAAGGTATGGTACAGTCTTAAAATGGATGGTGAATAATATCGAATATACGAATGGATGAAATAATTTCTTCTTATGCTGATTTGCCTTTGTTTATCCCACTGATTGTTTCCATTACAGGTATCACTTATTTTTTTCTAATCTTAAGTTTTTACCGGGGATGGAAAAATTTGCCTGAATTTCATAGAACAGGAAACAGGAAAGAATCCTTAAAAATGTCGGTAATTATCCCTTTCAGGGATGAGAAAGAATCTATATTATCCCTCATTGAGGATCTTAATAAACAGGATCTTGAAAGGGCCTTATTTGAGGTGGTGCTGGTAGATGATCATTCTGCTGATGGGTCGTCTGAGCTGGTTCTGGATATCATTCAGTCATCACCTAATTTCAAATTGATAAAAAACCGGGGCGAGGGGAAGAAGGAAGCTATTTTATACGGAATAGAGAATAGTATTGGAGAACTTATTATTACAACAGATACTGATTGCAGAAGGGATTATAGCTGGTTATCCTCTATGCATGAATTTTATATTCAGGAAAGCCCGCGGATGATCATTGGTCCTGTACTTCCTGAAACAGGGGATGGTGTTTTTCAGAAACTTCAGGCTCTGGAATTTCTAAGTTTGATTGGCTCCACTGCCGGGGCTGCCGGATTAAAAAGACCGGTAATGTGCAATGGTGCAAATCTGGTATATGAAAAAAACGTGATTCAGGACTTGAATGATCCACTTGCCCTGTCTCAAGCATCAGGAGATGACATTTTTTTGCTTTTAGCTTTAAAGAAAATATCAAAGGAGAAAATATACTTCATAAAATCAGCAAATGCTGCCGTTTATACTTCTATGAGCAAAACACTGGGTGATTTCTGGATTCAAAGAATTCGTTGGGCTTCCAAATCTAAAACCTACAGGGATAAGGATGTTCTTTTTACTGCATTTTTGGTCTGGTTAATAAATTTTGTATTCCTGGCCCTTATTCCTGCTTCTATAATTTCCGGGAGTTATTTAAGTATGTTAGTTTTCCTGATCCTTCTGAAATGGATTCCTGATTTTATTTTGCTCAATAGTGTCACAAAATATTACAATAAAAAGGATTTGATGAGATGGGTTTTTCCCCTATCTGTAATTTATCCGGTCTATGTAGTTTTAACTGGCTTTATGGGTTTATATGGGAAAAGCTATCAATGGAAAGGCAGGAAATTTTAATTATAAATCTTTTTTCTTTACAATATACCAGCTGGCAATAACAAAAAGAGAGATGTATAATACAGAAAGTATCAGTGAAGTATGGAGTGGTATTGCTTCTGGTAAAATCCCCATGCTCTCAAAATCAAGTTGACTTTGTCCATTTGTACTGATAAAAGTTTTATCAGATGCAAGTGATAAAAACTCAGGAACAGGAGTTAATCCTGAAATTACCTTAACCGGGAAATATGGCCGTACCAGTTTTGGAAGAAACAATCTGAATATGGGTTCAATCATAATGAAGTATAAAAGATAAATCATAATGGATAGAGCATTATTCTTAAAAATTGTTGAAAAAAGCAATGCGAGGCACATATAAGCAATAGCCTGTACAAAATACACAAGCAGAATATATGTATTCTCGAAAAAGATGATCAAACTAAAATCTTCAGTAAAAATAAACCCGGTAACACTTCCTGCCAGAAAAATTAAAATTAAGCCCCAGGCTGAAATGAGTAAAATAAGAATCCCTTTTCCAAGAAGGAATTCATTCCTGCTTAAACCATTAGTAATCATAAGCCTGGAAGTTTTAAAACTAAATTCATTTCCGGTAAGTATAATGATTATGATTCCCAGAAAAAGCAGGTTAAACCAGCTGGCATACCAGGTAAACAATGGCCAGACATTTGGGAACATAAACATTTTTTGAGTACTGAAACCAGGAACTGAAAGATCGATGCGTGTACTTACGTAAACCAACAACAAGAATAGAAGAAAGTGTAAAATCAGGATTATTTTAAAAGTTGAATTGTTAAGTGTTTTAATAAGTTCTATCTGGAGGAGCTTTTTCATGGTAAATGTATTAAATGTCGAATTTGCGTTATTTTACAATTTCAAGGAATTGTGATTCAAGGCTTTGCTTAAGGACTTCAATTTTGTCAAGGATAAACCCATTCTTAAAAGCAAATTCGTTTAGAGCCCCTGGTGTTTTATCTGAGTTTAGAGTAAGCCTGATTTCATTTTCTTCTTTTTCAATGGTTTTGGTCCATCCTCCTCTAATCAGAGCTTCGTATAGTTCATCTGATTTTTTAGTGGTGATTTTAATCAGGTCATCTTTATAAAGTAATTCATGCACTTTCCCTGAGGTAAGTATTTTACCTTTCTTCAGAATGGCTACATGAGAACAGACCTTCTCAACTTCATCCAGGACATGACTGGCAAGGATTATTGTTTTTCCGGCACTTGCTTCCTGCAGAATTAATTCCCTGACTTCTGCAAAACCTTCCGGGTCAAGGCCATTTGTTGGTTCGTCCAGAACCAGTACTTCAGGATTTCCTAACATTGCTGCAGCAATTCCTAATCTTTGTTTCATTCCAAGCGACAGTGTAATAAACTGAGAATGTTTTCTGGCAAGTAGATTCGTTAGTCCAAGTACATGGTTAATATCTTTACTGGGAGTCTCTTTTATTTTTGAGACTATATGAAGATTCTGATACAGAGAAAGATAAGGATAGAAATTTGGGGTTTCAATCAGAGACCCAATTCTTTGATATGAGGAGGGGTGGGGTTTTTCCCCAAACCACAGGAAGCTTCCCCGTGTTGCATGTATAATTCCTGTGACAATTGACAGGGTAGTGGTTTTGCCACTTCCGTTAGGTCCAAGAATTCCAAATACATCTCCTTTATCAATATTAAGGGAAAGATCATCGATGGCAAACAGAGACCCATACTTTTTTGTAAGGCCTGTAATTTTTAGAATTTCACTCACGATATAATATTATTAATGATATTATTAAGACGACCGAAATAGGAAACTATTACAAATGAATAGAAAAAACAAAGTTAAAAAAAAAGCCCTGTCAGGGAGGAAATGAATTGGATACTAAAGAAATATATGTTTAATCCATATTAATTTCCTATTTCAGAAATGAATTTTATTCGTATCAGGCGGATATCTTCCTCTGTATATTCATCACGACCAAGTTCATCTAAGGCAGCTTCTATAGATTCATCTTCAGCCTCATCTCTGAAGTATTCAAAGACCTCATCCTGATGATCTTCATCAAGTACCTCATTGATGTAATAATTTATATCTATTTTGGTCCCGGATTGAACAATAGACTCAATTTCATAAAGCAGGTCATTCATTTTCAGGTTTTTAGAATTGGCAATGTCATTAAGGGGTAATTTCCTGTCTATGGCCTGAATGATATATACTTTAAGTCCTGATTTATTAACCACAGATTTTACAACCAGATCCTGGGGGCGCAGGATATCATTCTCCTCCACATAGGTTTTAATAATTTCAGAAAATTCTTTTCCGTATCGTTTAGCTTTGCCCATTCCCACACCGGAAATACTTTGCATTTCCTCAATGTTAATAGGATATTGAATAGCCATATCTTCAAGTGAGGGATCCTGGAAAATAACAAAAGGGGGAAGGTTTACTTTCTTTGAGATTGATTTTCGGAGGTCTTTCAGGATGTTGAGTAATTGTTCATCCATTACGCTGGTTTTTCCTCCTGTTCCTTGCTCCAGATCATCCGATTCTGCGTAATCATGATCTTCAGCCAGCATTATACTGAATGAATTTTTTATATAATCATGACCTTTATCGGTTATTTTTAAAAGGCCATAGGTTTCAATATCTTTTTCTATTAGCTTTTTAATAAGAGCCTGTCTGACTACAGCCCCCCAGAATTTAGGGTCTTTATCATCGCCCCAGCCAAAAATATCCAGTGTATGATGCTTATAAGCTTTTATATCTGAGCTGCTTTCTCCGGCAAGAATATTTGATATATGATTTGCTTTAAATTTTTCCTTTACCTGCTTAATGGTTTTCAACACCTTTAAAATGTACTCTTTCCCTTCAAACTGTGTTTTTGGGTGCATGCAGTTATCACAATTCTCACAATTTTCTTTAGTATAAATTTCGCCAAAATAGTGAAGCAGCATTTTCCTTCTGCATACCGAAGACTCAGCATATGATACAGTTTCAAGAAGCAATTGTCTGCCAATTTCCTGTTCAGCAATTGGCTTTTTCTCCATGAATTTTTCAAGCTTCTGAATGTCCTTATAACTATAGAATGTCACACATTTCCCTTCCCCTCCATCTCTTCCGGCCCGTCCTGTTTCCTGATAGTAGCCTTCCAGGCTTTTGGGGATGTCATAATGCACCACAAAACGAACATCAGGTTTGTCAATCCCCATACCGAAAGCAATTGTAGCAACAATGACATCTACATCTTCCATTAAGAATCTATCCTGATTTTCTGATCTGGTGGCAGAATCCATTCCAGCATGATAAGGAAGGGCTTTTAATCCGTTTATTTTAAGGGTTTCTGCAAGTTCTTCTACCTTTTTTCTACTCAGGCAATACACAATGCCTGACTTTCCCATATTCCCTTTTATAAATTTTATTAATTCTTTTGTGGCATTTACCTTTGGCCGAATTTCGTAATATAAATTTTCCCTGTTAAAGGATGATTTAAATACATTAGCCTGGAGCATATCCAGGTTTTTTTGGATGTCATGTTGTACTTTTGGAGTGGCAGTGGCTGTAAGTGCAATAAGAGGGGCTTTGCCAATACTATTAATAATGGGGCGTATGCGTCTGTATTCTGGTCTGAAATCGTGTCCCCATTCCGAAATGCAATGAGCCTCATCTACAGCATAAAAAGATATATTAACGTTCTTTAAAAACTCAATATTTTCGGGTTTTGTTAAAGATTCCGGTGCCACGTAAAGTAATTTGGTTTTATTTTCCAAAACATCACTTCTTACTTTTAGAATGGCAGATTTTGTCAATGAGGAATTCAGAAAATGAGCAATCCCATCCTCCATGCTAAAGTTTCGCATAGCATCCACTTGGTTCTTCATTAAGGCTATTAATGGTGAAATAACAATGGCGGTTCCACCCAGTATTAAACTGGGAAGTTGATAGCATAACGATTTCCCTCCACCGGTAGGCATCAATACAAAGGTATCGTTTCCTACAAGTACATTTCTGATAATAGGCTCCTGGTTTCCTTTAAAATTGTTAAATCCGAAGTACTTCTTAAGGTATTCAGATAAAGATATGTCTGCTCCAACCATCATGCTCAAAAAATCAACATTAAGACTTGCATCTTACGCAGGATATGAAATTTATTTAATTTATTTTGTTATTGGTTTTAAGTAGAATGTATGAACTCAATAGATATAAATATACATATTTTTTTGTTTAAAACGAACAAGTAATTTAGAAGTTTCTTTTCTTTGTATGGTAAAAATTGAGATAAAGCAATTATGATAGCCTTATTAATACTGGCAAAGCAGTACAATTGATCCTGATATTTTTTATTAGACAAAAGCTTATTTTCAAAACATAAATCATAGAGATGACAATAAAAAGCCCCAATGAATTATCATTTTTAGAACATCTTGAAGAACTCAGATGGCATTTGGTGCGATCTATTCTTGCAATAGTGGTAATTGCAATAGTGGCTTTTATCTTTAAGGACATCATTTTTGATGAAATTATTTTAGGTCCCAAATCTCCGGATTTTTTCACTAACCAGGTTCTTTGTAGTTTAGGACAATTAGTCCATGTTGAAAAATTATGCATTAACACAAATCCTTTTCAGGTTATCAATATCGATATGGCTGGTCAGTTTATGACCCATATTATAATCTCTATTATTACCGGTTTTATCCTGGCCTTTCCTTATGTATTTTATGAATTCTGGAGTTTCATGAGGCCAGCTTTGTATCAAAATGAAAAAAGTGTGGCCCGGGGAGCAGTTTTTTTTAGTTCGGTACTTTTTATGCTGGGGATTTTATTTGGATACTTTCTTATTTGTCCTTTGTCAGTTCATTTTCTTGGCTCATACACTGTAAGTGACCAGGTACTGAACCAGATTAATCTAAAATCGTATATTTCAACAGTAGCTTCTATCTCTCTTGCAGCGGGACTCATTTTTGAGTTACCGATTCTGGTATATTTCCTTTCCAAAATTGGTCTTGTTACTCCTGAATTTCTTAGAGAATACAGAAAGCACTCTCTGGTTGTAATTCTTACCCTGGCAGCAATCATTACTCCTCCCGATATATTTAGCCAGGTATTGGTCTGTTTGCCATTGCTTATTCTCTATGAGATAGGTATAATAATATCAAAAAATATTGCAAAAAAGCGGGACGCCGCCATGAATAATGAATAATGATTAATGATTAATGGCTAATGAATAATGATTAATGAATATTGAATAATAGCTAATGATTATTGAATTCCTGACTAATAAATATCAATCATGGGAATAAAACTTCGTACAGAAAACCTGGTAAAGAAATACAAGAGCAGGGCAGTTGTTAGGGGTGTATCCTTTGAAGTTGAACAAGGGGAAATAGTTGGTTTGTTGGGGCCAAATGGTGCAGGTAAAACAACTTCATTCTATATGATCGTTGGCTTAATTGCCCCTAATGAAGGGAAAATTATTTTAGATGAAGAGGATATAACTGGAATTCCTGTGTATAAAAGGGCAAGAAAGGGAATCGGGTACTTAGCACAAGAAGCATCAGTTTTCAGAAGGTTAAGTGTTGAAGATAATATAAGGGCCGTTCTAGAAATGGCAGATATTTCCAAAGAGGAACAAAAGGAAAGAACTGAAACTTTATTGAATGAGTTTGGCTTAATTAAAATCAGGAAAAGTCTTGGGATTCAACTTTCAGGGGGAGAAAGGAGGAGAACTGAAATAGCCAGGGCCCTTGCCCTGAATCCAAGGTTTATATTATTGGATGAGCCTTTTGCGGGAGTAGATCCAATTGCAGTTGAGGATATCCAGGAGATAGTGTCAAAGTTGAAGCAGAAGGACATAGGAATTCTCATCACAGACCATAACGTTCATGAAACACTCTCTATTACAGACAGGGCATATCTCCTTTTTGAGGGAGAAATTATTAAGTATGGTACAGCTGATGACCTTGCCAACGATGAAGAGGTAAGAAGAGTTTACCTGGGTCAGAATTTTGAGCTCAGAAGATAAAGTTTTGCTTCCTTTATAGATTTACCTTGTAGGCTACCACCCTATTGTCAAGAAAAGTGGGGACGTACAGTATTTTTGTTTCCTGAACAAACCATATATCCGCCGCATTAATACCTTCCTTGCTTGTGTCTATTAGCAGGGTTTTTTCTTTTCCCGGTGAAGCAATGTGTATATGTCCGATCCAGTCACTGAAAATAAACCGGCCATCTCCGTATGCTTCCAGTCCATCAATAGGACCTGTATTTTCAAGATATGTGGTAATGTTTTTGTTTTCAATATTTATTTTTAACACCTCATTTTCAACGCCAGCCATTAAGAAATCGCCATCAACAAACAATCCGTTTACCGAAATCAGAGGATCGCCTTGCAGCCAGCTTTTCAACTCCCCATTCTCGAAAATATATATTTCATTTTGTTGCATGTCAGAAATAAAAACCCTGCCTTTAGAATCGACATCTATATCATTCATAAATACTGCATTTTCAGCATTATAACGATCAAGAATTTTTGCATTACCCATATCAATTACCACAAGCTGATCGATATCAGTGACATATAGCTTATTGTTAAAAACGCCCATTCCTTTTGGGGCATTAATCCCACTTACCCATTCCTTGTTAATAATTTTCCCATCAAGAGATAATTTACTGATATATCCGGCGCCATTTTTTTGAGTCGGTTCACCATTTATATTTGAAACATAAATATAATCACCATTTATCAGAACAGATTCAGGGATTACAAAATCGGAAGAGGTTTTCCAGATAAGGTTTAATTGATCATGTTGAAATCCCGGATTCGGTTTCATTTCCAGGTCAGTTTCAGAACCGGATTGCTTTTCCTGAGTTTTTTGATTGCAGGAAAATAGAAAGAGAATTGAAAGAGAAAGTATGAACAGAAATCCAATTTGGGAATGTATTCCTAACTTACTAATTGATTTATTCATGGCTGAAAATTTAATTGGGTTTTCAATAAAATATTAGCCTGAATTATTGGTTCAGGCATTCAGTTAAAAATAGAAAAATATATTAACGAAAGCAAACTGAACAAAAACAGAAGCTTAACCAGGTACAATTGCAGGTTTTACAGGTTTATATTCCCCACAGCCCGGGGTGTATAGAATAAACAATATGCCTTTAAGATACTTCACTCTTTGGGGTGGGGAGTTTCATTTTATAAAAATCAAAAATATAATTCAAAAAATTAAATATCTTTGCCCCAGATTTTGCGGATGTGGCGGAATTGGTAGACGCGCTAGACTTAGGATCTAGTGCCTTCGGGCGTGGGGGTTCGAGTCCCTTCATCCGCACTTTTTATGACGGAACCGCAGTTTCAACTTGTTCGTTTGTTTTGCGGTTCTGTCCGAATTTTATTACCTGCATAAAAACTAATTGAAATGAATATTAGCAGAAATAACATTGATGAAGTAAATGCTGTCCTCAGTTTGAAAATTGTTCCCGAGGATTATGAGGCAAAGGTTGAAGAAGTACTAAAAGACTATAAGAAGAAAGTTAAGCTTGATGGTTTCAGGCCGGGAAAAGTGCCTTTTGGACTGGTGAAAAAAATGTACAGGAAGTCGGTGCTAGTAGAGGAAGTGAATAAAATTATCTCAGAATCATTGTCAAAATACTTTATTGATGAAAATCTCAGGGTACTTGGTGACCCAATGCCTTCTGAAGAAGGAAATAATCCAATTGACTGGGACCTCCAAACAGAATTTGATTTTTCATTTGAAATTGGAATAGCTCCGGAATTTAAAGTAGAAATTTCCAAAAGCAATAAGGTTACAAATTATACTATTAAGATCGATAAGAAAATAAGGGATACTTACATTGAGGGCTATACAAGAAAATTTGGTTCCTATAAAATTGTAGATAAGATAGAAAAAGGAGAAGAAACGGTTAAAGGAGATATTAAGGAACTGAGAGAAGGGGGTATAGTTGCTGAAGATACCAGCTGTAGCCTGGGGGTAATAAAAGATGAAAAGATTAAGAAGAGTTTTATAGGTGTTTCTGCAGGATCGAAAATCAGATTTGACCTGAAAAAAGCTTATCCTAATGATACAGAGCTTTTGTCTATTTTAAAAATTGATAAAGAAAAACTTTCTGAAATACAGAACGATTTTGAATTTGAGATTAAGGAGATTTCACTTTTTGTGAATGCAGAGCTGAATCAGGAGCTTTATGACAATGCATTTGGGAAGGATAAAATAAAGTCAGAAGATGAATTTAAAGCAGAGATTGATAAAGAAATTCAGAAGAATCTGGAAAAGGAAAGTGAAATTCGTTTTGCCGTAGATGCAAAAGAAATGCTGGTAAATAAGTTGAAGCTGAAACTTCCTGAGGAATTCCTGAACAAATGGCTGGTTAAAGCAAATGAGGGGAAATTTACAAAGGAAGAGATAGACAAGGATTTTGATCTTTTCAGAAAAGACCTTGAATGGCAATTGATAAGGGAGAGTATTGTGAAGGAGCAGGATTTAAAGGTGTCTGAAGATGAAATCTTAGCATACGCAAAAGAGGTTACCCTTATGCAGTTTATGCAATATGGATTGGCAAATCTTCCGGATGACCAGTTAGAGCATTATGCAAAAGAGTTACTTGGGAGAAATGAAGAACGAAAAAAACTTAGTGATAAGCTTTATGAAGATAGGATCATGGATTATTTGAAAACAATTGTTAAGGTGGAAAGTAAAAAGATATCTGCAGATGACTTTAATAAGCTCTATGAGAAAAAATGATAATTCTCAAAGAAGAGCTTATTTATATTTCCTAAATTTGATGTAATAAATCTGAAAATATTTTATCATGAACTCAAAAGATGATTTTAAAAAATATGCCTCCGGGCATTTGGGCATTCCAAGTTTGCGTTTAGAAAAATATGCCTCTACATACAATAGTTACATTTCTCCTACCATTATTGAAGAACGGCAGATGAATGTGGCTTCTATGGATGTGTTTTCGCGATTGATGATGGATCGCATAATATTCTTAGGTCTTCCTATTGATGATTATGTAGCCAACATTATTCAGGCACAGTTGTTATATCTCGACTCAACAGAGCAGGGGAAAGACATTCAAATTTATTTCAATACTCCCGGAGGGTCTGTACATGCAGGCCTGGGGATATATGATACCATGCAATATATCTCATGCGATATTGCTACTATTTGTACCGGCATGGCGGCCTCAATGGGTGCGGTGTTATTAACTGCAGGAACAAAGGGCAAAAGATCAGCTCTTAAGCATTCCAGGATTATGATTCATCAACCCATGGGTGGTGTTCAGGGTCCGGCTTCAGATATTGAAATCACTACCCGCGAGATTGTGAAACTCAGAGGAGAGCTATATAATATTATCTCTGAACACTCAGGAACCGCTTTGAAAAAAGTTGAAAAAGACTCTGATCGTGATTTTTGGATGACAGCAAAGGAAGCAAAGGACTATGGAATGATAGATGAGGTTTTGGTGAAAAACAAGAAATAATTCCTTAAGGAATAAGCTCCAGCCTTTTCGAAATCCATCAATATCCTTATTTATCAAGTAATTATTATATTTGTAATGCTTTTCATATTGATTTGAAAAGTATTTGAAAAGAATCAATTATGGACCGATGTTCTTTTTGTGGCAGAGAGAAAAAAGATACAAACCTGCTAATTGCCGGTATCTCCGGACATATATGTGACCATTGTATTGAACAGGCACATAATATTGTTCAGGAGGAAACTCAGGGAGAAGGCGGATTTGATATCAATGAGATAAAACTTCTTAAACCCCTCGAAATCAAAAACTTCCTTGACCAATATGTCATTGGCCAGGAGGTAGCTAAGAAATACCTGTCTGTGGCTGTTTACAATCATTATAAAAGGCTGATACAGCTGACCCAGAAGGAAGAGGATGTTGAGATTGAAAAATCAAATATCATACTTGTTGGGGAGACGGGAACCGGAAAAACCCTTCTTGCCAGAACAATAGCCAGGATGTTGCATGTTCCCTTCACCATTGTAGATGCTACCGTATTAACAGAAGCCGGATATGTTGGAGAGGATATCGAGAGTCTTCTTACCCGTTTGCTTCAGGCTGCTGATTATGATGTAAAAGCGGCAGAGAAGGGGATTGTATTCATAGATGAAATAGATAAAATTGCCAGGAAAGGGGATAACCCTTCCATTACAAGGGATGTCTCTGGAGAAGGTGTCCAGCAAGGGCTGCTTAAACTTCTGGAAGGTGCCGTTGTAAATGTTCCACCGCAGGGAGGCAGGAAGCATCCTGAGCAGAAAATGATTCCTGTAAATACAAAGAATATTTTATTTATCTGTGGAGGCGCCTTTGATGGGATTGGAAAGAAGATTGCACATAGGCTCAATACCAAAATGATGGGCTTTAAGGCCTCAAAGGACAGGAAAATAATTGGAGATAAGGATTTGCTGGAACATATAGCTCCACAAGATCTCAGAGCTTTTGGTTTGATACCGGAAATTGTTGGGAGATTGCCGGTTTTAACCTACCTGAAACCCCTTGAAAAGCAGGCTCTGAGGAGCATACTTACGGAACCAAGGAATGCCATAATCAAACAATATGTAAAATTGTTTGAGATGGATGGAGTAGAACTTAAGTATGACGAGAATGCTTTACAATACATAGTTGATAAGGCAATTGAGTTTGGCCTGGGAGCCAGGGGCCTGAGATCAATTTGTGAAGCCATAATGATTGACCCAATGTTTGATCTGCCTTCCAGGACAAAGAAAAGCCTTCATCTGAGTAAGGATTTTGCAAAGCAAAAGCTAGAAAAAATCAATCTCAAGATATTAAAAGCATCATAAAAAAAGGCGGGAGTTACCCCGCCTTTTCATTTTTTCTGACATAGATGGAATAAGTAAAAGAAAAATCAAGGTTTCCTTCAGGCTGATGTTTTTCTTCCTCAATAAGCTCCCAGTCATTGTAGTTTATTTCAGGAAAAAAAGTGTCTGCTTCAAAGTATTTATGAACGTGGGTGATATATAATTTGTTGGCTTTGTCCAGAAATTGACGGTAAATCATTCCTCCACCCATTATGAAGCACTCTTCATTATCTTTCATTTTTAAAAGAGCATCATCAATGGAATATGCCATGGTACAGCCTTTAATGATCTCTCCAGGAATATCTGTAAGTACAATATTTTCGCGATTTGGAAGAGGCTTTATTGGAAGCGACTCCCAGGTGCGTTTACCCATGAGCACCTGGTGCCCGGATGTCAGTTTCTTGAATCGCTTCAGATCATCTGGAATGTGCCATAAAAGTTCATTGTTATTGCCAATTGCATTGTTATCGGCTATAGCAACAATTATTGAAGTAGTTTTCATCACAGGAGATTGTTTTGTATTGGTTGTAGGTTTCAATAGCTAAACAGATATTTTACCCTTTATATGTGGGTGTGCCTGGTAATTTTCAAGAGAAATATCTTCATTTACAAAATTAAAAATATCTTTCTTCCCCGGATTTAAAGTGAGTGTTGGAAGTTTGAATGGTTCCCGACTCAATTGTTCCTGTACCTGTTCCAGGTGATTTAAATAAATATGAGCATCTCCAAGAGTGTGGATAAATTCGCCAGCCTTCAATCCGCTTGCCTGGGCTATCATTTCTGTAAGAAGTGCATAGGAAGCAATATTAAATGGCACTCCCAGGAAAATATCAGCACTTCGCTGGTAGAGCTGACAAGATAATTTACCATTGGCTACATAAAACTGAAAAAGAATATGACAGGGAGGAAGAGCCATATTCCCCAGTTCACTTACATTCCAGGCACTTACAATATGTCTCCTTGAGCCAGGATTGTTACTAATGCTTTCCATGATCCCGGAAATCTGATCGACAGAACCTCCTTTTGGCATTGGCCAGGAACGCCATTGGTAGCCATAAATATGTCCAAGATCACCATTTTGATCAGCCCATTCATTCCAAATCCTTACCCCATGATCATTCAGGTATTTAATATTAGTATCTCCTTTTAGAAACCACAATAACTCGTAAATAATAGATTTAAAATGAGTCTTTTTTGTAGTCAGTAAAGGAAATCCTTTTTCCAGATCAAAGCGCATCTGATACCCAAAAACACTTAATGTTCCGGTTCCGGTACGGTCCTCTTTACGAGCACCATTTTTTGTTACATGATCAAGTAGGTCAAGATATTGTTGCATCTGCAGGGATTCCTTATTATTATTGCATAAACCAGCGATTTTGGCGCTTACCACCATTTACCAGATTTGCATCCAAAGCCCAGATACCACGGCCATGCGTTGCTATTACAATTATATTATCCCGGGGATGTATCCTCAGGTCATGAACATAGGTTGAAGGCAGATTTCCCAGTACTTCCCAGCTTTTCCCTTGGTCTTTAGAGACATAAACCCCGATATCTGTTCCCACATAAAGAATATTTTTATCAACAGGATCTTCCCTTATTACATTTACCGGGCCAAGTGGAATATTTGCAGAAATATCCTGCCATGTTTTTCCCATGTCTGTAGATTTCCATACATAAGCAGCAAATTCATCATCTCTTTTTCCATTCTGAGTAAGATATACTGTTTCCAGGTCATATTTAGATGCCACTACTCTTGATATCCATTTATCCCTGACCAGGCCATCTGATATTTCTGTCCACACTTTTTCACCTTTTTTTGAAACATAGGCTCTTCCATCATCTGTTCCGGCATAAAGGAGCCCATATTTCAATGGAGATTCTGAGAGGGCAAAAATGGTTTGATAGGGAATATCTCCCATTTTATCTTTATTGTTATAACTCAGGTCCTGGCTTATTTTTTCCCAGGTATCTCCACGGTTTTCAGAGCGGAAAACGTATTGCATGCAGTGATAAATAATTTCATTATTATGCTGGGAGATGATAAATGGAGCAACCCATTGTCCACGTAAAGGAGCTTCATGTTTATATACTTTGGGTAATAAGTTCTTGTATCCTTCCTGCCAGGATTTGCTCAGGTCGGTTCTTGAAATGGTTCCATAGAAACCTGCAGAATAAACAATGTTGGGATTTGTGGGATCAATAGCATGTGTGCTGCCTTCTCCACCAGGGGCGCGGATAAACTCTACTGAAGGAATGGCATCCCTTCCCCTTTTCAGATCTACAATACCACTAAAACTCCCATGATCCTGGACAGATCCATAAACCCTGAAAGGACTATCCATATCATATCCGATGTTGAAGAATTGTACCAGAGGAAGGCGGTCAGTAAACGACCTCCAGTTTCCCCCTTTATCATAAGAGAGATAGATTCCTCCATCGTTAGTATTAACAAGGTAGTTCGAATTTTCAGGATCAATCCATAAACCATGGTGGTCACCATGCATTCCTCGCAGTTGTTTAAAGGTCTTTCCACCATCTGTAGAAATATGCAGGCCTAAACCCATTGTATAAATGGTATTCTCATCGTTGGGATCAACTCTAATTTGTCCGAATACCCACCCGTATGTTGAAGAATGACGTTCCATATATTTTTTCATATCTTCACTTAAGCCACTTACCAGTGTCCAGCTATCTCCCTTGTCATTCGAACGATACACAGAGGCACCTTTGATTACACCACCCTTAGGCCTTCCGTAAGAGTCAGTTTCTTTACCCTCATATTTTTTGTAAGCAATTTCATAGTTGTCGACAAAAGCATATAATACATTAGGGTTAGATTTTGCTATATCAATTCCAATTCTTCCCCTGAATTTTGCTTCGGGCAATCCCTTATTTATAGGTTTCCAGTTTTTACCGGCATCGGTTGATTTCCAAACACCACTATTCTTAAATCCTTGTTCAATCCTGGGATCATTCCATTTTTCTCTTTTCCTTTGCCATGTTGCAGCATAAAGAACATCAGGCTGGGTAGGATCCATAACAAGATCAATTGCTCCTGTCATTTCGTCAATGTATAATACTTTTTCCCAGTTAACTCCTCCATCAATTGTCTTATAAACCCCTCTTTCTTTGTTATTTGTCCATTCATGCCCTGAGGCAGCAACATAAACTATATTTGAATTTTCCGGATGGATCAAAATCCTTGAGATGGTGAGTGTATTTGTAAGACCCATATGTTTCCAGGTCTTCCCACCATCTGAAGTCCGGTAAATTCCCGATCCAGCCATGGAACTGCGAAAGATATTTGCTTCTCCGGTTCCAACCCAAAGGACATCGGGATTTTGAGGGTCCAGGGCAATATCTCCAATTGTGGTGGAAGCTTCCTGGTCAAATATGGGAGTCCAGGAGGTACCTTCGTTCTCAGTTTTCCATACTCCGCCCGAGGCAGCAGCAACATAAATGGTGTAATTATCTCCCCTGGGAACAACTACTTCAACATCAGTACACCTTCCACTGATATTTGTGGGACCAATTAATTGCCAGTTCAAATCTTTAAGAGCTGAACTTTCTTTCATGCTTACATGCTTCCCAAATAAATCCATACGCATTTCGCCATCGCTTACTTCAGATTTTTTTTGAGCATTAAGAATTTGTACAACCAGTCCCAGAATAAAAAATAAGATTGCGGTCTTTTTCATAACCCGAACAATGGTTTTCATAAGATTAAGATTTAAAAGGTTTATCTCCAACAATCACGCAGTATTGACGGCGTGAACGAAGAAGATACATATTTAGTTCGACGTGGATAGAAAGGAATATTTTAATAAAAAAGTCATCAATGAAATTTGTTTTTTTCATGGTTTTTAACCAATACTTATAGTTTTTAAAACCATGGATTACCTTTTTCGTGATATCTGAAAGACTGTTGATATTCAACCTGGCTTTAAATAATTCATTTTCATATTTGTGTCTTGACCAGTGGTGAAAATGCATTTTCTTTTTCCAAAATTCTCTAAGGGTAGTGTTTTTACGAGGAATTGTCAGGATATCGGCTATGAGAAAAGACCCTCCGGGTTTTAACACTCTGTATATCTCGTTGAGAAAAGAACTTTTATCAGGAAAATGAAAAGCACTTTCTATGCTGAGAATAAAATCCATTGATTTGGATTCAATGGTAGAAAGTTTTTGAGCATCATCAATTTGAAAACTAATATTCTTTATTCCTTGTTTTTTTGTTTCAGTATTTGCAATTTCAATATTTGTAGAATTCAGGTCTATGGCAGTCATGCTGGCCGGTGAATATTTTCTTAGAATATACTTTGCCTGAACCCCATTCCCACAACCTATTTCCAAGACCTGTTTCCCTTTCATTGGTGTCAACCTGGAAATGCAAAAATCAGTAAGGTTTATCTGAGCGTCAATAAAACTATCATTATCTTTCTGGTAGTACGGATAATGCAACATAGTATATTCTTCATTCAGGCGTTTTAATGACTGATTCATGGATTTATAATATTTATCGGTAGAAAAGCCCGATTTTAGGAGAGATATAACCTTTGAGAATATATTCATTTACAATGAATTCAAGATTGAAAAGATTCTTATGCTTATTATTAAGCTGCGAACGAATCTCTAAAAATAATAAGCTAATTCATAAAACTACTACTTCAAGATATTTTTTTTGTATTAAAATCAAGGAAAAGTTGAACCTTTTACCTTCAATATCGTACAAACTATCAATATCTCTTTGATTCATAAACCTTAATTTAAGCATTTATCATGAAAAAACTATTTAAATACGCAAGCCCCTTTCTTATTCTATTGTTCTTATTTGCAGCTTTGGGTTGCGAAAAAGAAGACGAGTTTAGCAAAGAGGAGTTATTAACTGCCCATACCTGGAGGTTCAGTGACATGACTGCCGATACTGATACCCAGGATATATTAGATCTGGTAACATTTGTAAAAACACTTATGACCGGTGGTACTCTCAGTTTTGATGATGATGGCACATATTCAATGACTGCAATGCAGCAAACCGATACTGGGACATGGGATCTTTCTTCTGATGAAAAGACATTGATTATGGATAAAGGAACAGTAGATGAATCTGAAACTACCCTGGTAAGCCTCACGCTGTCAAAAATGAAATGGGAAGATGAAGGGGAATACAATGGCGAAACATTTACAACTACAACGACCTGGATTAAGTAGTCTTATTCAATAAAACAAGAATTCCCGGCTTTTTTAAGGCCGGGATTCTTTTTTTAAACCAGGCTTATTAATAAACTTCCGGAACAAAGGTTTGTTCGGCAATAGGAGGCCTTACATAGCCTTCTTTTTTGATGGGAGGGAGGATTAGCTTTTCATGCCTCAGGTCTTCATAAGGTATTTTTGATAATAAATGATGAATGCAACTGAGACGAGCTCTTCGTTTATCATCGGCATTCACCACATACCAGGGTGATAGTTTGGTGTCTGTATAAGCAAACATTTCATCTTTAGCCTTTGAGTATTCTACCCACTTTGATCTTGATTCAAGATCCATCTCACTAATTTTCCACCGCTTAAGAGGATCTTTGATCCTGCTTTTAAATCTTTCTTCCTGCTCTTCGTCACTAACAGAAAACCAGTATTTTATTAGAATGATCCCGGCATGAATAAGCATTTCTTCGAAGCGGGGACATGATCGTAAAAAGTCCCAATACTCATCTTCAGTACAGAAATCCATTACCCTTTCAACTCCGGCTCTGTTGTACCAGCTTCTGTCAAAAAGCACAAATTCTCCGGCTGCAGGTAGATGCGGAACAAAACGCTGAAAATACCATTGGCTTTTTTCCTTTTCTGTAGGAACTCCAAGGGCTACAACTTTACAAATTCGGGGATTCAGCCTCTGGTGAATTCGTTTTATGACTCCTCCTTTCCCGGCGGCATCTCTTCCCTCAAATACCACAACTACCTTTAAGCCTTTTGCTTTTATCCAGTCATGCATTTTAACAAGTTCAATCTGGAGTCTCTCTAACTCTTCAAAGTAGAATTGCTTATCAAGCTTATGATTTTTCTGTTTGTTTTCATTCTTCTTTTTGTGGCTCATTTGCAGGAAGTTTTTCTTTTAAATTTAAAAAAAATATGCAATTCGCAAAAATTCCATTTAAGAAGGTAGGAAATTCATGTATTTCCCGGGTTAAATCAGTGAGCCTTTATCCTGTTTTCCGAATAAGACACCCAAGTGAATTATTTGCAAATCGCAATCTCATTTTTTAGTCTAAGAGACAAAGTAAATAAACTTAAGCGATGGCTGTACTATAGCCACATCGAACAGTGGGCTTACCCGGGGCTATTAATATTCAAGCCCTACAGGCTTGTTATAGTATTTTTGATCTTTAGCACCAGGGGTGCGAAATATAATAGCCAGGGGCATCGCCCCTGGTACTAAATAAACCATCAAACAGGTCCGCAGTGTCTGGCTTAATAAAGGGAAAATAATTCCCGGACCGCATGAAACAGGGCTACTTTGGGCTATCACATTGAGATTTGCTCGGAAAACAGGAAAAAGGGATCCACGGGAATGTCTGACCATTGTTTGACTATTGCGTGACAATATCTCTTAGACTAAAAAATGTGATTGCGATTTGCAAATTATTCATTTGGGTGTCTTTTTCGGAAAACAGGAGCCGGGCAGGGATAGATAGCTTTGAGCTCAATGAAACTAAAATTCCCGATACGCTTCGCTATCGGGATTGTTCAACTTACAAACTTCAATTCACTACGCTTTTGAAATTTAAGTTTCACGAAAGAAAAGGCCCCCAGGCTATATAGCTTTGGAGGCCTCCTCAATATTAGGATGAGTATAATAAAAGTATCTTAAGTAATTATTTTGATAACTCTTTAAGCTTGTTAAAATACATAGCAAAAGAACGATACAGAAAATGTGTCCATTTACCAAAAGGTACTATTACCAGTGCCCATTGTGCAAGAACTATTATATGAAATAAGTACATCCAGAAATTAGTTTCAAGCAAGTTTAAATCAACAAAAACCCTAACGATAAAAGAAGTAAATCCCAATAAAAACAACCAGATAACAAAAAACCAGTCAGATGGTTGTGAAAATTTATTTACTTCCCTGTTCTTTTTAATCCGGCTTGACACAAAATCAATTGTAACAATAAATATTATTACACTTTCAACATATCCAAGTATAATGATAAACATGTTTTCTGTACCAAACCAATCGAGAACAATTGTAGTAAAAAGCAGGGCTAAATAACTAAATACAAGTATCAGGTGTTCAAACCAACGAAACATGTCATCATCTTCACAACTTAATGATTGTTTTTGTGTAAACATATGAAGCAATAATTCCCATAGTCCTTTAAAATAAGATGTTAATGACACTTTCACTTTAGGTCTTATGATTGTAAACCACCACATACGGATAATATTGGGAAGTAATATTAGGCTAAACACACAGCCAATGGCTATTATCTCAAATAAATGTCCATAGTGCATTAATGTTTCATGGCTGGAATCTTTTAAAACAGTAAACGCAATTACGCCTACAATGATAAGAACAAAGGCAATTAGGGTCAGTGGCAAAGACTTATACAGTAAGCCAGATAGACCTGTCCAGTCATATTTTGCAGTAAGCCACCTTCTCAAGCCCATCATAAGTTCT
>JAUVKW010000156.1 GCA_030596025.1 Bacteroidota bacterium
TGGAGGATAGTAACCCCCATAATATGGAGGATAATAACCACCATAGTAATATGGTGAATAGTAAGGCCTGTAATATGAATAACCCCAACCAAAACCTATGTTCATTGAAAATCCTCCTCCCCAATACCATGGGTCATAATACGGAGTGTAATAACCAAAACCTGAAGACGGTCCATAAAACCTGTTCAAAGCAGAAGAATAGTTATAGTAACCCGAGCCAGATCCTTCGTAGTAATTATTCACTACCATTGCCTCATCTCCGTTTTCATATTCAAAATCATCCAGGTAAAGAGTGTCATCATTAGTAACGGCCATCACCTCACCTGCAGGTACAGTATATTGTTTTAACTCATAGCCTTCTCCTTCAGGCAGAGTCTCATTTAAGGCTTCCACCTCCCTGGCAATTTGTTCTGTCTTTTTCACAGTCCTCTTTTCTGCCCTTATCTCATCCTGTGGATTATAATATACATCATCTGCAAGATTACTTGTAGATGAACATGATGAAAGTAAGATTGCAGCGATTGAAACTAAGAGTAAATATTTTGTTTTCATGAGTATGCCTCCTTGTTCTATTTCTTTTCTATTTACATAGAAACAAATTTCATACCAAAAATAATAAACCTGTAAAAACCAATCTATGCTCAAACAAATATACAAATTAATAAAACTAATCACCGGATAACTTCGAAGTCACAAATTGTAAAAAAACTCACCGGGTAACTATAAAGTCACCCGGTGAGTATAATTTCACATGAGGCATTCATTATAAATTACTTACGCCTGCCTGTGCTTTTTGAAACTGAACTTTTTTGTCTGTTTGATTGTGATCTGGGGGCCACAGTTGCTCCTGATCTACTGTTTGTTCTCGTCTTATGCACCGAAGTAGCATTCCTGGATCCTTGATTACTCCTACTTCGGGTAATAGTTGCCGCAGGTCGACTGTTTGTTCTCGCTTTTTTCACCGCAGCATCATTCCTGGAAACCTGATTACTTCTGCTGCGAGTCACACTTGATCTGCTTACCGGTTTATTTGCAATAGATGGTTTTCTTATCACCTGTGAAGAACGTTTTACCTGTATCTTCTTATAAGCATCTGTTCTTGTTCTTGCAAATTCTCTGCTCACAGGAGCAGTCCGGGTTGAGACATTACTTCTTGCCTTTCTTTCTGCTGCAACTTTCTCCTTTGATCCATTATTTATTCTGCTCCTGGTTACATTACCCGGATCACTACGACCTCGTGTATTATTCGCTGTAGCATTATTGGTATGCCTTTGTTTATTATTCATATTTCGACTGGAATTATCAAGCCTGTTTCGATTGATTGTTCTTGTTCCGTTCTGATATGAATTTCTGTTTGTACTACCATTTTCTCTATACCGTGAACCCGAAGCTGTTTTTCTATAGCTTGTAGATTTATACGAATTGTAAGCATTCCTTTCATAATACCTGCCAGCTGAATAGTTATTGTAAGCCTGTCGATAAACTACTGGCCTGTAATATGACCAATGTGTATTATAAACCGGCCATGGACGATAATATCTATACCCGTAGTAATAACTGCTATAATACCTTGGGCCAAAGTTTATGCTAAAATTCCACCCTGGATTTTAATAGTCTGCTGTTCTATACCTGTAATTGATATAAGGAGGTCCCAGTTATAATGTCCACCCAATATAATAAGGATCATAGTTGTACCAGTAATAGTCGGTATAAAAGGGTTCATAATAGTTAAAACTCGTATATGTATTATGAAACCTTCTCAATCTAGAGCTATAGTAGTAATCGTGAATATAACTATTACCATAATAATTATTCACTACCAAATGGTCACCTCTATTTTGATCATAAGGCCCATTTCCATATTCTGCTCCAAAAATTTTCGATGCAGAGGAAATAGTAAAAATCCCTATGAAAATAATGAGGGTAATGGTTCTTAAAAATTTGTTTTTTGTTTTCATGACACCCTCCTTTGTTGTTAATTTTTACTTAATTTGCAACTCTTTTAGTGAGTTTAAATAATTAAAAAACAAAATCCATACCAAAAATAAAATGGGAAAAGTTCTTACAAGCAGAAAAGATGATTATGCACAATGGTATAATGACCTGGTAATTAAAGCAGATCTGGCTGAAAATTCAGCTGTTAGGGGCTGTATGGTTATCAAACCATACGGATATGCCATATGGGAAAAAATGCAGGCACAATTAGATAAAATGTTTAAGGCTACAGGCCATAGCAATGCATACTTCCCGCTTTTTATACCAAAATCTTTTTTCAGTAAAGAAGCAGCCCATGTGGAAGGATTTGCTAAAGAATGTGCAGTAGTTACTCATTACAGGCTTAAGAATGACCCGGAAGGAAAGGGTGTAGTTATAGATCCGGATGCCAAACTTGAAGAGGAATTAATAATCCGTCCTACCTCTGAAACAATTATCTGGAATACCTACAAAAACTGGATACAATCGTACAGGGATCTTCCCTTACTATTGAATCAATGGGCAAATGTAGTAAGATGGGAAATGCGAACACGATTATTTTTAAGGACTACGGAGTTTCTATGGCAGGAAGGGCACACTGCACATGCAACTAAGAATGAAGCTATTGATGAAACACTCAAAATTGTGGATTTGTATGCCCAATTTGCCGAAGATTTTATGGCTATGCCTGTAATAAAAGGAACAAAAACTGAGACCGAGCGATTTGCCGGAGCTATTGATACTTACGCTATTGAAGCCCTTATGCAGGATGGAAAAGCTCTTCAATCCGGCACATCTCACTTTCTGGGTCAAAATTTCGCAAAGGCTTTTGATGTAAAGTTCACAGATAAAACAGGGAAGCTTGATCTGGTATGGGCAACTTCCTGGGGAGTATCAACCCGCTTAATGGGAGCTTTGATTATGGCACATTCCGATGACAATGGACTGGTCTTACCTCCAAAACTTGCCCCATTCCAGGTAGTCATTGTTCCAATTTATAAAGGAAAGGAACAATTAGATGGCCTGAGTAAAACTGCCTTGAGAATTAAACAAGAGCTTGAAAAAGAAGATATAAGTGTGAAATTTGATGATCGTGACACTCATAAACCGGGATGGAAATTTGCTGAGTACGAGCTGAAAGGAGTTCCCGTTCGCCTGGCATTGGGACCAAGGGATCTGGAAAATGGCACTATAGAAGTTGCCCGAAGAGATACTCTTGAGAAACAAACAATTCCTCAGGATAATATTGCCGGGTATGTTAAGAACCTACTGGAAGATATCCAACAAGGCATTTATAACAAAGCACTGCAATTCAGAAAGGAAAACACCTTCGAGGTGAATGAATATGAGGAATTTAAGGATATCATTAATGATAAGGGTGGTTTTGTACTGGCCCACTGGGATGGTAGCACTGAAACAGAATTAAAAATTAAGAATGAGACCAAAGCCACCATTCGTTGTATTCCTCTGGATGCACCGGAAGAGGAAGGGAAATGTATACTTACCGGAAAGCCCTCAAAAAGAAGGGTGTTGTTTGCAAAAGCGTACTAGAAGAAAAAGGTATAATAAAAGATTAAAGTTTCGGCAGGCAGGATTCAGATATGACTGCTTTTGAACCTTTTGAGGCAACTCCGAATAAAGATGAACCCACCCCTAACCCCTCCCAGGAGGGGAATGAAGATCAGGCAGTTTGGTTGTTGAAATTTGAGTATTGAGCATCTCACTCACCTTTGGCTTTTATTTCATATTTAACTAAATTTAACCTGCTTAAAACTAAATATGAAAACCAGTGAAAGCAGCTCTATATGATAAGTTTCAGGGGCCAATAGGCATTCAAAATGTAGCCGACCCCATACCTGAAAAACACGGAGTGGTAATTAAAGTGGAAGCTACAGGTTTATGTCGCAGTGACTGGCATGGCTGGATGGGTCATGATCCGGATATTACACTCCCGCATGTTCCCGGGCATGAACTTGCAGGAACTATTGAGGAAACCGGCAGTGAGGTTCAATTATTGTCAAAAGGCGACAGGGTTACCCTTCCTTTTGTATGTGGATGTGGGTCTTGCCCCCAATGTGCCTCCGGGAACCACCAGGTTTGTGATCACCAGTTTCAGCCAGGATTTACACATTGGGGCTCATTTGCACAGTATGTTTCTATTCATTATGCAGATATTAACGTAGTGACGCTTCCTGAAGAAATTGATTTTATAACTGCAGCAAGCCTTGGTTGTAGATTTATTACTTCATTCAGGGCAATCGTAGCACAGGGAAAGGTAAGTGCAGGACAATGGGTTGCCGTTCATGGTTGTGGTGGAGTTGGCCTCTCTGCTATCATGATTGCAAATGCAATGGGGGCAAATGTAATTGCTATAGACATAAATAATGAGAAACTTGAACTTGCAAAATCTGTAGGAGCCATTGCCACAGTGAATGTCACTGAAAACAAAGATGTGGTGGAGACAGTGAAAAACTATTCAGAGGGAGGAGTTCATGTCTCAATCGATGGACTTGGTAGCCAGGAAACCTGTTTTAACTCCATTTCCAACTTAAGAAAACATGGCAAGCACATTCAGGTTGGTCTTATGGTAGCCGATTATAATCACCCTAAAATTCCTATGGGTATTGTACTGGCAAATGAACTTGAAATTCTTGGCAGTCATGGTATGCAAGCACATCAATATAAACCTATGTTTGAAATGATAAAGGCCGGTAAACTCTCCCCTGAAAAACTGGTAAGTAAAACCATCAGCCTTGAAGAATCTTGCACATACCTTCCTGACATGAATAGTTTTAAGGAAAATGGGGTTGCAGTAATCAATACTTTCTAATATAGCACTAATTTGTAGTAAAATAATATTAGATAAAATACCGTGGAACAAAACTTCTTGTATTAGTTTTACAGAATAAAATGAACAGAAAATGAGCAAAAACAACCTGGAAGAAAAAATCATTCAATCCCTGGCATTAAAGTCAAACATTAAACAACTTGTTTTTGATAATAACGAAGTTGTCTTCAGCTTAATGAAAAAGACACTAACTGAAATTACTGATGATTATAATAAACAGCTTACTAATCTGAAGGAAAGGGTAAGACTCGAATTTACAGATCATGGCGAATTTATTGCCAAATTAAGAGTAGCAGGTGATATGCTGGTATTTAGCATGCATTCTAATATATTTGAGTTTGATCGGGAACACAAAGTTTGGGAAACTGACTATGTCAAAACCGATCCCCTGAACTCATATTGTGGGATTATTAATATATACAACTTCCTTGATGACTCCTTTCGCTATAATCGTATGGATGACCTTGGCTACCTGATTGGCCGTATATTTGTGAATAAGAACAATCATTTTTTTGTTGAGGGCAAAAGGCAGATGGGGTTTCACTTCAAAAACTTCGGAAAACGACTGTTAGATAAATCAGCAATGAGAAGTATTCTTGCAAAAGCTATGGCTTACGCTCTAGAATTCGATCTTCTTGTACCACCATATGACGCAGTAAAAATTGCCTCAGTTGGACAGATGACAGAAAAAATGCACATCTCACAGATCCAAACTGGTAAACGTCTTGGATTTCAGTTTAATTCCGACGATGTGATGGAAGATGAAGAAAATTCCTAACCAAAATATTCATTAATCATTATTAAACTATAAACAGATGAAATCTAAATCCTTATTATTTATTCAATTTTTGCTGGTATTGGTTTTTGCAGCTTGTACCACAAGTCAAAAACCAGCAGGTGATATTTCTGAAATGCAAATAAAAACAGACGAATTTGCACCGGTTGAACTTAGTTCTGATTTGATGAATAATTTATCTGATAATCAGAAAAAGATGATTTCCTATTTTTTCGAAACCGCAAAAATTATTGACGATTTATACTGGCTTCAGGCTTATGGGGACAAAGCAACATTACTGGCTTCAGCAGAAGATGAAGCAAAAAAGGCTTTTATTAATATTAATTATGGTCCATGGGAAAGATTAAAAGGCAATGAGCCTTTTATAGAAAACTTCGGAGCTAAACCATTAGGAGCTCAATTCTACCCTACAGACATGACGAAAGAGGAGTTCGAAGCTTTTGAATCTGAAGACAAATCCAGCCTTTATACAATTATCCGCAGAAATGACGAAGGTAAGCTAACTTCTGTCCCCTATCATATTGAGTATGCCGAAGGAATACAAAAAATTGCAGATCTTTTAAAAACGGCGGCTGAACTTGCAGAGGATCCAGGGTTCAAGAATTATTTAAACCTCAGGGCAGATGCAATTCTAAGTGATGATTACCTTGCAAGTGATATGGCATGGATGGATATGAAAGACAATTCCATTGATCTTGTTGTTGGACCTATTGAGAATTATGAAGATGCCCTGTTCGGATTCAAAACAGCATTCGAGTGTTTTATTTTGCTAAAAGATAAGGAATGGAGCAAAAAGCTTGACAGGTTTGCTTCCTTGCTTCCGGAGCTTCAAACCAAACTCCCTGTTCCCGCTGAGTACAAGCAGGAAGTCCCGGGAAGTGGCTCAGATCTTGGCGTTTACGATGCCATATACTATGCAGGGGATTGCAATGCAGGGAGTAAAACAATAGCTATTAATTTGCCAAATGATGAAAGAGTACATCTGGAAAAAGGAAGCAGAAAACTCCAGCTTAAAAATTCAATGAAGTATAAGTTTGACAAAGTCCTGGTACCAATATCTGAAACATTAATCGCAAAAGACCAGCGTCAGTATATCAAATTTGATGCATTCTTTGAAAACACTATGTTTCATGAGGTAGCTCATGGCCTTGGAATTAAAAATACCATTAATGGAAATGGTGTTGTCAGAAAAGCATTAAAAGAGCAATACAGTGCCCTGGAAGAAGGAAAAGCTGATATCATTGGTTTATTTCTTGTTACACAACTTGCTGAAATGGGAGAATTAGGAGAAAAAGATTTGATGGATAATTATGTGACATTTATGACCAGTATATTCCGCTCAGTGCGTTTTGGTGTAGCAAGCTCACATGGGAAAGCGAATATGATTAGATTTTATTATTTCCAGGAGAAGGGAGCCTTTACAAAAGACGAAACCACAGGGACCTACAGAATAGACTTTGACAAGATGCAGGCTGCAATGAATGATCTTGCCGCTGAGATTCTTATCATCCAGGGAAATGGCGATTATGAAAAAGCTAAAGAAATGGTTGAAAACATGGGTTTCATTCGTGAGGAACTGCAAAAAGACCTTGACCGTATCTCTGA
>JAUVKW010000131.1 GCA_030596025.1 Bacteroidota bacterium
TGATAATAAGCTATTACCCTTATAGTGCTCTATCTGAAGATCTCCCAGTAACTGTATCTTCTCTTCAGTGTTTAAGCTTGATATTGCCGCTTTTATCTCTTGAATGGATTGCATAGTCTTTTTTTCTTTAAATATACAAAATAAGACGATTATATCATAACAGAGCGAGTATACTACGTAGTAAGCCGGAACAATTCTGACCTTTATTCCAAAGTTTACTCGTTCGCATTCACCCAGTGAAATAAAAGCATAGCTTTTACTATAGAGTAGGATTTCATAGGGCAGGTATGAGCTTTTCACCATTTCACGTCTTTTCAACTTCTCAACCTTCTAAACCATCTCAACCCCACAACTCTGCCAGGACTTCACTTTGTTCAGACGCTGGCAGGTTTTCCAATAAATCAACACTCTTGTCCTACGTATATTTAGTGAACCTTCACTCCTACGGCTCTCTTGAGTGCATGATTCCCATAACGTTTCCGGATGTAATCCATAGAGAGATAGAGATTTACCATTTCCGGAGTGTCTTCAAAAAGATCAAGTTGCTGTACTCCCTGTACCAGGTGACTGATTTTTACTCCGATGAGCCTGATTAACATCCTGCGTGAATAAAGTTTTTTGAATAGTTCCTTTGCAGTTTCTATGAATATATGATCGAATGAAGTATAAGGAATTCGTTTTTGTAAATTGTGTGTATCAAAATTTGAATATCGTATTTTGACAGTGATACAGGAACCCAGTTTTTGTTTTTTCCTGAGTTCAAAAGATACTTTTTCAACCATACTTACCAATATCTGATTCAGTTTTTTAATATCGGTAGTGTCCTTATCAAAAGTTCTTTCTGTGCTGATTGATTTTCTTTCATGATGATGGACAACCGGTGTGAGGTCAAGTCCGTTTGCCTTTTCCCATATGACAATACCATTCTTTCCCATTAATCTTTGCATCATTTCTACCGGGATCTGGCTTAAGGTATTAATGGTAGATATGCCCATAGAGCGTAAGAGATGAAAGGTTTTGTGTCCTACCATTGGGATTTTGTTGATGGGAAGAGGGGAGAGGAAAGACCTGACCATCTCTGGGGAAACTTTAAGCTCTCCATTAGGCTTTGCTTCTCCTGTGGCAATTTTAGATACGGTTTTATTGATAGAAAGTCCAAAAGAAATGGGTAAGCCCGTATTTTTTATGATGCTGTGTCGTAGCTCATGGGCCCATTTCAAAGACCCAAAAAACCGGTCCATTCCTGTAATGTCAATATAATGTTCGTCGATAGAGGCTTTTTCGTACAAAGGAGATTTTTCAGCAATAATGCTGGTTACTATGTTGGAATATTTGCTGTATAGCTCCATATCTCCCCTGATAACTGTGGCATCCGGACACAGGTTTCTGGCCATTTTCATAGGCATGGCAGAATGTACTCCAAACATGCGGGCCTCATAACTGCAACTGGCAACCACACCGCGATCTGATGTTCCCCCAATAAATACAGGTCTCCCGTATAATTTTGCATTTTGCAAACGCTCTACGGATACAAAAAAAGTGTCCAGGTCGAAATGGATGATCTGCCTTTTATTTTGGTCCATAATTCTCCTGGATATTTTAGTAGAAATGATTTAATGCTGCAATGAGATAATGTTACAATGTTACAATGGTTTAATGCTATAATGTTACAATGGTTGAATGAGATAATGCTACAATGGTTTAATGCTATAATGAATTTTACTTTTTATTATAAATTGAGTTTTTTGCTTTTGACATTATTAATTTCATTGTTGCATTCCAGCATTATCTCATTATCTCATTGTTTCATTAATCCATTAAATTCATGGTAGTCCCAATTTTTTATAAACACAAAGCCTTAAAAACACACTATATAATTTGTATATCTCAGGGCTTTGATTTATATTTGATTAGAAAATGATCAAAAAGATGATTATAATATAGGCAAAATTTAATTTGAATACAAATTATGAGAAAGAAAAGAGATTTTTATTTGTCATCAAACCTGAAATACCTGCGTAAGAGAAAAGGTCGCACCCAGGATGAGATAGCCTTTAGCCTGGGGATGAAAAGATCTACTATAAGTGGTTATGAAAATGCTGTAGCTGAACCAGGGATGGAGGCTCTGGCTGCATTCTCCAATTACTATAAAATTGCAATTGATACCCTCATTACCATAAATCTGTCAGCTTTATCAGAAAGCCAGCTTTTTCAACTCGAAAATGGAAGCGATGTGTATATTCGTGGCAGTCAGCTTAGAGTATTGGCAACAACAATAAACCAGGAAAATAATGAGAATATTGAGCTGGTTCCGCTGAAAGCAAAGGCTGGTTATAAAAATGGATTTGCCGATCCTGAATTCATTAAAGAACTGCCTGTGTTTCAGTTGCCATTCTTATCAAGGGAAAAAAAATACAGAACATTTCAACTCAATGGTGATTCTATGTTACCTATTCCTGATGCAGCCTGGGTTACCGGAGAGTACCTGCAGGACTGGAACAGATTGATTTCAGGCCATGCCTATATCGTATTAACATTGGATGATGGGATTGTCTTTAAAATTATTGAAAACAGGGTGCAGGAGGAGCAAAAGTTGACCCTGTATTCTCTGAATCCCGTCTATGAACCTTACGATGTAGGTATTCGGGATATAAAGGAAATCTGGAAGTTTGTTCATTATATAAGTGCTGAATTACCTGATCCCGCATTGCCTGAGAGTCATTTGCTCTCAATGGTGGTGAATTTAAAACGGGATGTTGACCGTTTGAAGCAGCAGCATAAATGAAAATTGTCATACAATACTTTGTTTAATTTTAACTATTTTCATACTGTTATAAAGCTTTAAGAATAGTATCATAGGCAACAAACTATTAGAATTCAGTACTTATGAAAAGAATGAGTTTTCTCTTTTTGGCAATCAGGACAAAAAAATTTGATTCTGTATTAGAATACATGGTTTCAAAAGATTTGAACTTTGATTATAAATTGGTTGACAGGAAAATCCGCTTCAATAAGGCATTGAACGAGAAGAAATGGGATATTGTATTTCTGGATGACTCCATTGTTTCAATAAGCCTGATAGAAGCCCTGGGCATTGTTTCAGATGAAAGGCCGGCTCTTCCAAGGATAGTTTTATTTGAAAGTATAAATGAAGATGCATTGGTTGCTGTGATGAAACACGGAGCATTTGATGTTGTCATAAAAAACAAATTGTCCCGTCTTATTCCAGCCATTCAGAACTGTCTTGCCAGCAAAGAACTTCGAATACCGTCTGCAGAGGCTGAAAGCATGCTGGGGAAGTATGATTTTATTATGAATACCTCCAGTTCTTTACTCACTTTAATTGATAAAAAATACCGTTATAAAGCAGTAAACAACTCCTTCAGAAGTGCTCATAATTTAACTAAAACAGATATTCTGGGTAAGGATCTTTCCGAGATATGGGGAGAGAAGAAATTCAAAAAAGTTATAAAACCAAGCCTGGATGAGTGTTTCTCAAATCGAGAAGTACAATACAAGGCATGGTTTGAAACCCCCACCCTTGGAATGCGATATTTTAAAGTTACATATTTCCCTTTCAGCAATGAAGAGGGGGAGGTAAGTCATGCCATTGTAGAAACTATTGATATTACCAGGGAAAAGGAGATGGAGGATCAGATTGCAAAAGGGGAAAGTGAGATGAGCTCTATTATTGAGAATACCAGGGATTATTTTTGGTCTATGGATAGGAAGTTCAATTTAATTTTTGCAAATCATCCCTACAGAAAGTTTATAAGCAGGAATTATAGCATTAATATAAAAGCAGGCATTAATATGCTGGATCTTTTACCAATTCATGAAAGAAAAGTATGGAAACAAAGGTACCTTGATTGTGTGGCAGGAAACCATCTGTCTTTTGAACAGTCTTACCTTTCAGATAAAGGTCTGAATATTTATGAAGTTAGCCTGAATCCTGTTTTTGCTGAAAATAATGAAATCATTGGAATGTCCTGTTTGTCTCGTGAGATAACGGAACGACGGAATAATGAAGAAAAAATCAGGAATCAGGCAAAGGATCTGGCCCTTATTAATAAACTAAACAATGCACTGAATTCAGGCTTTAGTGATCAAAGGATAATGGGTCTTCTAGCAAGGGAAACTCAGCAAATGTTTCATGGATTTGGTGCTGTTATTTATCTTTTATCTGAGGACACAAAGAATCTGTTGCCTGTGAATACCCGGCAAACAAACCAAATCCGGGATAATCTGTCAAAATTCCTGGGAATGAAATCACCCATGAATAAAATACCTTTGCAGGATGGAGATCATTACTCAACAGTTCTTGCAGAGAGGAAACCTGTTTTGTCTGATACTCCTGAATTAATAAGAAAGGTATTCGAGAATTATAGCTCATCACAGGTACAGTTTAGAATCATTCAAAAAGCTATGAATTTTGTGGGACTTAAGTCAGTTTTTACTATCCCGCTTATTTCAGGCGATGAAATATTAGGAATTTTTGACATTGGAAAAAAAACCTATTTTACTGAAGCTGAGTTACGTAGAATTATGGCACTGGCCGAACAGGTTACTTCTGTTATTAAGAAAAAAATTGATGAAGAGAAGATTCATCAGAGTGAAAGTAAATTCAGGAATATTTTTGAAGCCGCAAATGATTCCATTTTTATTCTTGAAAACAACATTTTCATTGATTGTAATACAAAAACTCTCGAATTATTTAGATGTGAGAAGGAGGAAATTATAGGGAAAACACCTCTGGATTATTCTCCTGAATTCCAGCCGGAAGGTTGTACTTCAGAGGAAAAGGCAATGGAGATGATAAAGAAGGCATATAAAGGTGAGGAGGTTCGGTTTAAATGGCTACATACAAAAAAGGATGGGGTTGATTTTTTTGCAGAAGTCAGCCTGACACCAATGGCATATAATGGTGGTTCCTATATTCAGGCCATCGTAAGCGATATTACTATCAGAAAAGAATCAGAAAGATTATTGGTGGAGAGCGAAGAAAGATTCAGAGCCGTTTTTGAAGATGCTGCAGATGCTCTTTTCCTGATAGATCCTGAGTCAGAACATATTATTGATGTTAATAATACTGCAGCAAGCCTGTTAAATACAAACAAGGAAAACATTTTGGGAGTTCATTTCTCACAAAACCACCCCGATGATCAAAAAGAAAGACTATCCAGGCTGTTCCATAATCAGGAGGATGATAGTTCATACAATATGTTGGATGTGATTTATTTGCTACCCCAGGGTTATGATAAAATACCTGTGGAAGTACAGGCCAAGAATATACAAATTGGAGGTAAAATGGTTATCCAGGCCTCCTTCAGGGATGTTTCTGAAAAATATAAGGCCCAATTAGAACTCACAAAGAGTGAGGAATTGTTGTCAGAGACTCAGAAAATTGCTCAGGTAGGAAGCTGGGAGTTTGATATGGAAACCCGCAAATTCTTAATGTCTGAAGAAAGTCTGAAGATAAGTGGCTATGATGTACAATCCGAAGTAGCACCTCTTCTTTCTGAGCTAATATCACATATTCATTCCGAAGATAGAAAGAGGGTTGAGAAAAAAGCAAAATCGGCCGCAGTAGAAATGAAAGATTTCAGAAGTGAGTTCAGGATTCATAGGTTAGACGGGGAAATAAGGCATATAATAGTAAAGGCGGAAACTAAGACAGATAACAAGACAGGCCAGGTGAATTTTATTGGTTCAGTTCATGATGTTACAGATATAAAGAGAGTTGAGATAGCCTTAAGGGAAAGTGAAGTAAGATTTGAAACCTTATTCATGCAGGGCCATTTTGGAATGTTGCTGGAAGATGTGGATGGTAATATTATACAGGTTAACAGGGCTTTTGAAAAAATGTTAGGCTATAAGAAAAGTGAATTAACAAATGAGCTGGTGCGAAAAATGACCCATCCTGAGGATGTTGAAAGATCACAGCAGTTCATTCAAAAAATAATGAATGGTAAAGTAGAATCTTTTGATATTGAAAAGAGATACATAGCTAAAGATGGTTCTGTATTGTGGGGCCATACAGGATGTACGGCAATTAAAAATTCAGATGCAAAAATCACCCATATTATTATTATGATTGTGGATATCACCCACGAAAAAAATATTGAAAAACAAAATTTTGAGCGTACCAAAGATCTTAGCCTGATCAATAATCTGAATTTACATGCAAATTCAGATTATGGACTGGAAAGCATTCTTGATTTTTTTTCAGACCAAATATGGAAGCAATTTCAAGAGTGTTCTTTTCGACTTTTGTTGTGGGATAATCAGAAGCAGGAGTTTAATTTCCGGTATTTACACATCCCGGATAATGCAACAAGTGAATTAAAAGAATTTTTAATAAAGCTTAAGGATAAGAAGCCATTTCAGTTAAAATCTAAGAGTAGATTTAATGCCGCATTCAAAAGGAGAAAACCCTGGGTAGTTGATTCTGAAGATGGAATACTGAATATGATTGGGGAAGTGTTAAGTGTAGAAAATGCCAAAATCGATGCAAAAAAGATCTATACAATGATAAATATCCGGTCTATGATCAACTTCCCTCTTCATATTGGTGAGGATGTGCTTGGTCATGCTATATGTGTTTGTCCGAATATTATTGATAATGCTGCAGTTCAAAGGCTTTCAAATATCATTGAGCATTTTGCCGGTATCTTAAAAAGAAAACTGGTGGAGGAAGAGGAAACAAGGCTCTTTACTGCTATGGAGCAATTGAATGAAACGGTAGTAATAACAAATATCCAGGGTGAAATTGCGTATGCAAACCAGGCTTTTGAGAAAAGTTCGGGATACCTGAGGAAGCACGCTGTTGGAAAAAGTCCTGCCATTCTAAAAAGTGGAAAACAATCGAATGAATTTTATAAAGTACTTTGGAACACTATTTTGTCGGGAGAAACATGGACTGGGAAGATCATAAATAGAAACAAAAATGGCAATTTGTATGAAGAAAGAGTGAGTATTACTCCTGTTAAGGATGAACATGGAAAGATCACAAATTTTGTTGCTGTTAAGCGTGATATTACCAGGGAAAATATATTGGAAGCCCAACTGCGTCAATCACAGAAACTTGAAACTGTAGGTACTCTTGCAGGGGGTATAGCGCATGACTTTAATAATATTATTGGAACATTGCTGGGCTACAATGAAATGATTACCGAAGATATTCCTGCAGATTCTAAGGCCAGAGAATATCTTTACCATATGAGGAATACTATGAACAGGGCTAAAACACTGATAAATAAGATATTAACCTTTAGTAAAAATATGGAGCCCGAAAGAGAGATAGTTGATATGGCGGAATTGCTGGAGGATTCCCTGAATCTGTTTAGACCATCAATTCCTCCCAACATAAAAACTACAAAAGTTGTATGTGGAGAATGCCGGCCAATTAGCATTGATCCCAGCCAAATGCAGCAGGTTTTTATGAACCTGTTGAACAATTCTGCTCAAGCCTTATCAGATAAAGGAGGAGAAATTAAGATCTTACTTCAGTTATTTAGTAATCCTGAAGAATTATGGCAAAATAATCCTGGTATCCCAAAAACAGATTATGTTGAGTTACTTGTAGAGGATAATGGTCCGGGCATGGAACAAAGGATCAAGGATAGGATATTTGAACCCTTCTTTACTACCAAATCTGTCGGGGAAGGAACCGGCCTTGGATTGGCAGTTGTACATGGAATTATCACGGGGCATAATGGAATTATTAAAGTAGACACTACACCGGACAAAGGAACGATTTTTAAAATATACCTTCCAATTGATTGATATGAACCAGCTATATTTCGCACCCTAACGATGAATGTCAGGATCTAAGATGCTAGGTGCTAAAGATCAAAAATACTGTAACAAGCCTGAAGGGCTTGAATATTAATATCCCCGGGTAAGCCCACTAATCGATGTAGCTATAATAAAGGTAAATAGCTATACCGGACCGCAATGAACGATAGTATTATTATACCTACAGTTGGATATCTTTTTCGGAAAACAGGAGTGTTTGTTTATTAAGAAGACCTTTTATTTTTTGCGAATTAGTTGGTTTACATATTCAGCAATACTCATACAAGCGGTCAAACCAGGTGATTCAATACCGATAAGGTTGATAAACCCTGGATAGCCTGAATTTGATTCTTCCTGAATAACAAAATCTCTGGTTGGATCACCGGGTTTCTGTAATGTAGGCCGAATGCCAACCTGGTCAGGTACAAGATCTTCAGGCTCAAGAAAAGGTAAATATTTTTTTAAACTATCATGAAAATCTATTGCATGTTCAGGATCAATGGAATAATCAATTTTTTTGTCAGTCATAAACAAAGAATTCGGACCAAGACGTACCCTGCCACCAAGATCTACTGTGGTATGTATGCCCAGACCTACCATATTTGACTCGGGGACGGGATAAATCAGTCCTGAAACAAATTTGTGTTTGCCATTACTGAGGCTAAAATATTCACCTTTCCAATAAAAGACCTGGTTTTCAGGTTTGGTAAGTCCAAGCATGGATGAAATCTCATCAGCATAAAGTCCGGCTGAATTGATGACCTTCTCAGACGTGAAACTATAAACAGACCCATCCTGCTCCTTTAATGTAACTTCATAGCCTCCATCCAGCTTTTTCAGAGAAACTACTTCTGATCCATATACAAGCTGGGTTTCATTGTTAACTGCATCTGTTTCAAACTGCTTCATAAGGGAGTGGCTGTCAAGTATACCACTGGAAGGGAAAAATACCGCGGTATCTGCAATAATATCCGGCTCAAGATCATGAATTTCATCCTTATAGATGATCCTTCCATCTGTAACCCCGTTTTTCTGCGCCCATTGAAGGATATGATTTAGTGTATCCTTGTTGGCCACAGAGGAGGAAACTATTAATTTCCCGCATTTTCGGTATGAGATATCTTTTAAATCACAATAATCGTAGAGCATCTCTTTTCCATTAATGCATAAACGGGTTTTTAGGGAGCCATAAGGGTAATGAATACCCGAGTGTATTACTTCACTGTTCCTGCTGCTGGATTCCTGCCCGAATTTCAGGTTTTTTTCAATAAGAAAAACGTCTTTAGAACTATTGGATATCTCTCTTGCAATAGCTAATCCTACAATTCCAGCACCAATGATTGT
>JAUVKW010000030.1 GCA_030596025.1 Bacteroidota bacterium
ATGCTCCCAGAAAAATTAAAATGGCCATAACCGGGCAGGGGGGTGCCTCAAAAGAACAAGTAGCGGGTATGCTTCAATCCTTGTTGCAGGTAAAATCATTTCCTAAACAGCAGGACGCTACAGATGGGCTTGCTGCAGCAATGTGCCACTTCTACCAGGGCAATGCTACCAAACATCAAAAAGGGTCTAATAACTGGAAAGATTTTATCAATAAATATCCAGATAGAGTTAAGAAATAGTTTAGTACCAGGGGCTTCGCCTTCGAGTGTTCGAAACATAGATTTGTGGTTAATAATATGTCTCAATGAACTAACTATTAGTGGTCTGACGAGTATCTTTAAGGTAGTTGCTACACCCTTTGCCCTTGGGAGGGGAATGAAAATTGAGTAGTTTGAGTCCCGAAATGGTCCAAATTTCTAATTTGGTACCCATTTCGAGGATCCTCGTAAAACTACTCACTTTAGGATTGTTTTTCGGGATATTTGGATTTGTGATTCGCTCCATCATTCCACTTTTCTTGCATCATGCACCCCTTTTCAAACTCCCTATTCACTCAAAAATATTCTGCGAAAATCAGCGTCATCTGCGTGAGATCCTCCATAATGCTTTTTGCCATTTCACTCAAGTTCTTTCCTTATCTTTCTGGCAAGTTCTTCAAATTGCTCCTTACTGAACTTCAGCTTAGGTTTTGAAAAGCTAATATCAGATTCAGAATTAATAGGAATCAGGTGAATGTGTGCATGGGGGACTTCAAGTCCCAGAACAGCCATGCCTATTCGTTTACAGCTAACATACTTTTCAATAGCCATGCCTATCTTCTTTGAAAACACCATCATGCCGGCTAAAAGATCATCATCCAGGTCAAATAGATAATCTACTTCCAGTTTCGGAATAACCAGTGTATGTCCCATTGCCAGAGGGTTAATATCGAGAAAAGCATAATAACGTTCATCCTCCGCAATTTTGTAAGAGGGAATCTCTCCATTTACGATTTTCAAAAATATGCCAGACATGGTATTTATTTAGAAATATCAATAATTTCAAATTCCATTTTTCCTGATGGGACCTGGATATTAACATGATCTCCGATTTTCTTCCCAAGAAGACCTTTTGCTATAGGAGTCCCAACTGATAATTTCCCGGATTTTAAATCAGATTCGCTTTCAGATACAAGCATATATTCCATTATCTGTCCGGTTTTAGCATTTTTTATTTTTACTTTATTTAATATTTGAACGCTGGAATCATCAATCAGGGATTCATCGATTATTCTTGATTTAGATATCACGTTACTTAATTTGGCGATTTTAATTTCCAGTAAACCTTGAGCATCTTTAGCTGCAGAATATTCGGCATTTTCTGACAAATCCCCTTTGTCTCTGGCTTCAGCTATCTGTTTTGAAATAGCAGGCCTCTCAATAGAAGTAAGATGTTCGAGTTCCGCTTTCAGCTTTTTTAATCCCTCTTCAGTTATGTATGAGATCTTGTTCATAATTAGCGATTCATTAAATAATAAAAAACAAAAAAGAATTCCGATTATACGGAACTCTTTCCTGATGCAAAGATAATGAATTTTTACATTTGACGGAAACCGGTGAGAATATATATAAGGAAATTCATAAAAATGGACTTAAAAATACTTAGGATTGAGAATTTCGGAGTAAATAATTGCCTTTTTTATATCAAAATCCTTAACCAGGGTACCCATCTCTGTAAGTTCAATTTCTTCATCAATTGAACCAGCCACATCCATACCTTTTGTTGCCATAGAATCCATTATTCCTGTTTCGATTTTTACTGTGTTTGGATCGTCCTGTGCAAATACTGATACTCCTTCCTTTGTTTTGGGCTCAATTTCCTCTTTTTTCTCTTCCCACTCCTCCTTGAATTCATTTTCTTCAGAAAAATCATCATTAGCTTGAGGTGGGGAATCTAATTCCTGGGCAAATGGAGATTGTTCTTCCAATAAAGTATTCAGAAAATTTTCAATTCCCTTTTTAGGTGCCCTGGTTTCAGGTTCTTCTTCGGGCAGGGATTCAAAACTGTCACTGCTAACCGGTTTTGGAATGCCCTTCTTCTTTTTCTTTAAAAAACTGGCTGCCAGTATAACAAATGTAATTACCAGGTAAACAATTGTGCTTATTGAGTCTTCCATATATAATATTTATTTTTGCAGAACGTTTCAATGTAAAATGAATAAAAGAGCCAAACATTCAAAATTACGGAATTTTTTATTAATCTCACTTGTTTCTTTGCTGATAACAGGCTGCAACAAGGGAGAAAAAAATATTATTCCGGATGTGCCAACAGATTTTGTTATTGATCTGAATGATCCCAGGTTCATTGATCTTAATGCAATTGGGAATTCAGTAATTGTAGGCAGCAGCTACTGGGGGAGTGTTTCTGCCGGATACAATAATCATGGTATTATTGTTTACCGGGCAGGTCAGGATGAGTTTTATGCTTTTGACAGGACCTGTACTTTTGAGGAGCAACTTAATGAAGCTGTAAACATTGATTCTCTCAGAACCCTTACGGCAAAGTGTCCGAATTGCGGTTCGGTTTATGTTCTTCCAAGCCTTGCCTATCCCGAGAAAGATGGCCCTGCTGTCTATCCCTTAAAACAATATTACGCTGAATACTCAAGTAATACAGTTTGGGTTCACAATTAAGAATTGGAACGATGGAATAGTGGAAGATTGGAACGGAATGTCTTGTCCTGATATAAGTCTACAGGTTAAACAAAAAATTCAAGCCACAAAATTGCTGATATATTCTTATATATAAAATTCCAAAATGCAAAACACAAATTACAAATAAATCTCAATTTCCAATTTTCAAATCTCAAAATAAAATAACTTTATTGTTTGGTTATTGAGATTTGTGATTTGAGTTTTAGTTATTTTTTTTATTTGTTTTTTGGAATTTGTTTTCCCAGTAACACTCACCTCTCATTTCTCATCTCTTCTTTCGCTCAATTGCCCCCTCCCTCGCCTCTTTTTTCTTCTTCCATTATTCCAACACTCCATAGGCCTGAAGAACTTCCAGGGAAGGTACAAGGTTCTATGTAAGAATGTATTTCCCCAGCTTGGGGTTCTAGTATCTGTAATGATCTGCCTTGTAAGGTCCTTCAAGTGGAACCCCAAGGTATTCTGCCTGCTCCTTTGTTAGTTTGGTTAACTTAACCCCAATTTGTTCCAGGTGTAGCCTTGCCACTTCTTCGTCGAGGTATTTTGGCAGGCGATAAACATCTATTTCGTAGGTTTTTTTCCACAGATCTAATTGAGCCAGCGTTTGGTTTGTAAAGGAATTACTCATTACAAAGGATGGGTGTCCGGTTGCGCATCCCAGGTTAACCAGCCTTCCTTCAGCCAGGAGGAAAATGCTTTGTCCACCTGGGAATGTGTACTTGTCCACCTGAGGCTTAATGTTTAGTTTTTCAACCCCGGGAAAGTTTTCAAGTTCATCAACCTGTATCTCGTTATCGAAATGACCAATATTACAGACTATTGATTGATCCTTCATCTTACTCATATGATCTGCAGTGATTACATCTTTATTTCCTGTAGTGGTAACATAGATATTACCCTCATCCAGTGAATCTTCAATGGTTTTTACTTCAAATCCTTCCATTGAGGCCTGTAAGGCACAAATAGGATCAATTTCAGTAACAATAACCCTTGCACCATAAGATTTCATCGATTTTGCAGAACCTTTTCCAACATCTCCATAGCCACAAACTACTACAACCTTCCCTGCCAACATAACATCAGTTGCTCTTTTGATGCCGTCGGCAAGCGATTCGCGGCATCCATAAAGATTATCAAACTTCGATTTTGTTACCGAATCATTTACATTTATTGCAGGCAGGAGCAATTTCCCTTCTTCTTTCATCTGGTAAAGCCTATGAACACCCGTGGTAGTTTCTTCAGAAACTCCTTTGATTTCTTTAACCATGCGATGCCATTTGTCCGGATCATCTTTCAGGATTTTCTTCAGGCGTGCAAGGATTATTTCTTCTTCTCTATTGGAAGCCTTGATATCCAGAATAGAAGAATCATTTTCTGCCTCGTAACCTTTATGCAGTATCAGAGTAGCATCTCCACCATCATCTACAATAAGATGCGGTCCTTTTCCTTCCGGGAATGAAAGGGCCTGGACAGTACACCACCAGTATTCTTCAAGGGTCTCTCCCTTCCAGGCAAAAACAGGAACACCCGTAGCAGCAATAGCTGCAGCTGCATGATCCTGCGTTGAAAAAATATTGCAACTGGCCCAGCGCACATCCGCACCCAGCTCAATAAGGGTTTCTATTAATACGGCAGTCTGGATGGTCATATGCAAAGAACCTGTAATTCTTGCTCCGGCAAGTGGCTTTGATGCTCCAAATTGTTCACGAAGAGACATCAAACCTGGCATTTCTTTTTCAGCAATATCAATTTCTTTTCGGCCATAGTCAGCCAGTTGAATATCTTTAATCTTATAAGGAATTTTTTCTGTCATTGTGTCTGTAATTTCCATTGTTATTTTACTTTATTTTTTCGGACTGCAAAGTTACGATTTTAATATGGCTTAAGCCAGAACTTTTCCTGACTTGTTTATTTTAGGATCTCCAGAGCCCTGATTTTGTCCTTTTTTAATTGTGTCACAAGGGCTTCCATGTCATCAAACTTTTCTTCATCTCTCATTCTATCTACAAAAATAAGAGTAACATCTTGTCCGTAAATATCCTGGGAGAAATCAAAAATATTTACCTCTATGGTCTTAACAAGCCTGGAGGAATCAATAGTTGGTCTAACACCGATGTTTAACATCCCTTTGTATAGATTGCCATTGATCTGCAATTTTACCGCATAGACCCCATCTGAGGGGATTAATTTATAATTTTCTTTGGGTGTGATATTGGCTGTCGGAAATCCAATTTTTCGACCAATCATTTTTCCTCCCACAATCTTACCATTTACAAAGAATTCGTAACCCAGGAAATTATTTGCTTTCTGAATATGACCAGACCATAGAGCCTCTCTTATTATTGAGGAACTAACTTTTTCTCCATTCATCAGCCTTGGGGGCATTTTGAATGCCTTGAAACCAAACCTTGTGGCACATTCTTCTATTATTTTAAAGTCACCAAGACGATCTTTTCCAAAATGATGATTATAGCCAACGACCAGGTATTTAATTTGAAATCTTTTCGCCAGGGTATTTTCAACAAATTCACATGCATCCTGGTTGGATAAAGTGCGTGTAAAAGGAAGAATAATGAGGTGATCAATACCGGCCTTTTCAAGTAATACTTTCTTTTCCTCGAGGGTACAAAGAAATTTCAGCTTATTATCATCAGGCTTTAGAACCTGGCGGGGGTGGGGCCAGAAAGTAATAATGACCGACTCTCCCGAGACTTCCCTGGCAAGGGAGGTAAGCCTGGAAAGTATCTCATGATGACCAGAATGTACACCATCAAATATCCCTAATGAAACTACAGGGTTCCTGGCTTTAAAATGTATGGGATCGGAATGAACTTTCAAAAGATTAGAATTTATTTCAAGCTGAGCAAAGGTAAGAAATTAACTAAAAATTACTCACCGGGTGACTCCGAGTCACCCGGTGAGTAAAAATAATTTCTTACTGATTTCCCTCCATGATCCTCATTCCTTCCTGCTCGGTCCAGTTCACAATCTTCTGAATTTCCTCTTCAGAGAGTTTAGCCTCCTTGTGGATAATCAGGAAAGATTTCAGGGGCATTTCACCATCGGATACAGTTTCACCAATATCTACCAGCTGACTGATTTTTTCACTATCTGTATAGGTTCCCCATTCAGAAAAATTCAATGCTTCTTTTCCGACTTTTACATGATCAAATAAATACCATGACACAGGAGACACTTTACTATACCATGGGTAATTGGTGCTGTTGGAATGGCAATCATAACAACTTGCAGTAAAGAGAGCTTTAATAGGATCATTTACAATGGCTGTTTGAAACAAATCGGTTTCAATATTCCTCTCCCCTTCATTCTTCTCAGGCTGAAAAAACTGCGCTCCTGCAAAGAGTATTAGCAGCAAGATCAGGATGATTAGAATTATTTTCTTCACAGTTTTACAGCTTTTGATTTACCTTACTTGCCTCTTGTCTGCATTCTTAGTCCACTGGCAAATAATTTTTATCTGTTCATCATTAAGTTTCTTGTCAGGGTATTTTTTCAGGAACTTTTCAGGAGGCATCTCTCCCTCACTTATTGTCTCACAAATGTCATTCAGTTTTGCGGCTTTCTTCATTGGGTTATAATCTTCCCACTCATCAAAATTGAGATCTTCTACAGCATCCTCACTTTTACCATCATTATTATGGCAACCATAACAATGATTTTGGATGATCTGATTTACATCTTCAGGAATTCCGGGAATTGTTTTTTCTTGTTCAGAATAAACTGTAAATGCTCCAAGAATAAGAACCAGTACTATTCCAAGTGAACTGAAAAGGAATGCATTTTTCATTTTACGGTAATTTTAGTTAGATTGTTTAACAGAAAATCAATTTCAAATTTAACTTTTCTTAACTACTTTTCATTATTTCTATAAAGCTTTTTAGTACTTTTACCATACCTGCCCCAGGGTATTTCCCCTTTCTTTTTTGAAAACAACCTAAAATGAGGTTATAATAATAAGCATCAAGCTTATCTTGTATGCATATATGTACTTTATGAGCTTTGCATTTTTGTTTAGGTTTTTAAGAATTCAGGGCGAGATTATTTTCAATAAAAAATAAATATAGCAATGTTTCAAAATTTAATAAAGATAGCCCTTCGGGTAATTCGTAAAGATTTGTTCTATAGCATTTTCAATATTGCAGGACTGACAATTGGGATTACCAGCAGTTTATTCCTCTTGCTTTATATTCTCGATGAGCTCAGCTATGACAGATACCATGAGCAATCAGAGAATATTTACCGTGTTGTATCTCATATTTCTGAACCGGATGATGCGTTTGACTGGATTGTAGCCCAGATCCCTTTTGCCCCTACAGTTAAAGATGATTATCCTGAGGTTGAAGAATATGTTCGTTTCATAGATATGGGTAATACCCTGTTTATAAAAGATGATTTACGGTTTTATGAAGACCAGGTGTACTATGTTGACTCAACTGTTTTCAGGGTGTTTACTTACGACCTTGTTACCGGGGATCCCGATGTGGTTTTGAATGCGCCTAACTCTATGGTGGTTACAAGGAGCTTTGCCCACAGGTATTTTGGAGATGAGAATCCGGTTGGTCAAACCATAAGAACAGAAGATGAGGAAAGCTATATAATTACCGGGCTAATGGAAGATGTCCCGGCCAATTCCCATTTTCGGTTTTCTGCTTTGATATCCCGTAATACTTTACCTGAACAATTTGGTGGCGGGTGGGGTAATTTTGGAGTTTTTACCTATTTACTCCTGAATGAGAAAACAGATTCTAAACAGTTTGAAGAGAAACTTTCGGAAATGTATGATAAATATATGGCAGATATTTTCGAGCAATTCAACATTAAAGTTGTTTATGGCCTTGATTGCATTTCAAAGATTCATCTCTATTCAAAATATGAGGGAGAACCCGAACCAGCAGGTAGCATTCAATACATATATGTTTTTGTTGTTGTTATCCTTTTCATGCTTATTATTGCAAGTATTAATTATATGAATCTGGCTACTGCAAGGTCAACGAAGAGGGCCAGAGAAGTAGGCTTGAGGAAAGTGAACGGGTCGGGCAGAGGGCTTCTTATAGTGCAGTTTCTTACGGAATCACTCGCACTTACAATCATTTCCCTTTTATTCTCAATATTATTAATTTTCTTATTGTTACCTCAGTTTAATTTTATTTCCGGAAAGTTACTGGAGGCATCCGTCCTGGGACATCCAGCAATTATTTTATCTATTTTCTTAATTATTTTTCTGCTGGGAATTATGGGGGGTAGTTACCCGGCTTTTTATCTTTCCAGTTTTAATCCATTAGCTGTGTTGAAAGGATCAGTAACTACTTTATATAGAAAATATTCATTCAGAAAAGTTCTTGTTGTAATTCAATTTTCAATATCCCTGATTATGATCATTAGCACCCTGGTTGTTTATGACCAGATTGGATTCTTAACAAAGAAAGATATAGGTTTTGAAAAATCAAATGTAGTGCGGCTGACATTATCAACTGGCCCAATGAGCAGACAGTTTAATGTTTTAAAAGATGCATTGCTTTCGAGTCCTGCAATTATTAATATTGGAGGTACATCATCACGAGTTGGAGAAGGTTCGGGTAAAGTGATTATGAACCTGGAAACTCTTGATGGAATGGATGAAAGGGGAGTTAACATCGGGGTTTGTGATGAAGATTTTATTGAGACAATGGGAATTACCATTCTTGAAGGAAGAGATTTTAGCAGCGATATTATGGCAGATACAGCAACAGGAGTTCTTATTAATGAAACCCTTGCAAAGAGGATGAACTGGGATGAACCAATTGGAAAAAAAGTACAACTTGGCTCTGGCAACGAAGATAATGACAACCCTGTTGCCCGGGTTGTTGGATTGATGAAAGATTACAATCAAACAGGGCTTTATAGTGAGGTTGAATCCTACTTACTCCTTTACAGGAGAAATAACAGGGTTGTTTATGTCCGGATTAGTGAAGAGGACAGAAATATGACTTTGCAGTTTATTGAAGAAAAATGGAATGAAATTTTCCCGGATGTTCCTTTTAAATACAGCTTTTTGGAAGATGATTTTAAGAATCAGTTTGAGCAGGACAAAAAAAGAGGTTTGATATTGGGAGTCTTTTCAATCCTCACTATAATTATAGCAAGTCTTGGTTTATTTGGATTATCTTCCTATACAGTAGAGCAAAGAAACAAGGAAATAGGTATAAGGAAAGTACTTGGTGCCGGTGTCGGGAGTATTAATACCATGATCATTAGTGAGTTTACGATACTGATTGGGATAGCCATATTCATTGCTTTTCCAATTGCAATTTACCTGATGAATGACTGGCTTCAGAATTTTGTTTATAGAACATCCCTGCGTCCTGTCACTTTTTTATTAACTACCATTCTTATATTTGCGATTGCCCTGCTAACTATAAGTTTCCATACAATTCGTGCCGGAAGGGCAAATCCGGTTGATTCGATACGGCAGGAGTAAGAGCTAAGAAAGAAGAGGTGAAGGGCTCAGGGCATGGGGCACAGGGCACAGGGCAAGAAAGAAAGAAGCGGTGAGAGATGAGTGAAGAAGAGGTGAGAGTCGAAGCGTAGCGGAGACACTGACATGAAGCTGTAAGCGAATCGTCAGTGATGAGTGAAGAAGAGAATGTTCCAGGAAAAACAGCACCGGGCTTTAGCCTGGTGTAAAAAGGGAACACCCCAAAAGAGGTCCGGATTGAAACGCAATATAATAATTAGATGTTGTTTCGGACCGCAAACCCAAGGTAGAGAGAGAATACGAAACCCCGAACACGAAACTGATTATTTAAGAATAAAATAATAAATTTGACCCTGATAACAACATTGACTTATTATGGTAGCAAAGAGGATTGCAGTATTGGGAGGTGGTAGCTGGGCTACTGCCCTGGTTAAGGTCTTTCTGGAAAATGTAGAGGAAGTATGCTGGTATATGAGGGATGGGGAAAAGATCAAACATATTTTGAAACACCAGCGTAATCCTTATTATTTAGGCTCATTGGAGCTGAATACTGAACGTTTGCATTTGAGTGATGATATAAATAAAATTGTTGAAAAGTGTGAGATACTGTTACTGGCTATCCCATCTTTTTTTTTAAAAGATGCACTTGAGAAAATAAAATCAGATATTTCCGGGAAAATTATCGTTTCTGCTGTGAAAGGTGTCATTCCGGATGATAATTTAATTATCGGGGAGTATTTTAATAAAAAGTTTAATGTGCCATATGAATCTTTTGTGGTATTGTCCGGACCATCCCATGCAGAAGAGGTTGCTCTGGAAAAACTTTCATATATCACAGTTGCCTGCCCTGACGAAAAGCTTGCCAGGGAAATCGGAACCTTTATTGATTGCCACTATATAATTCCTGTAATTTCAGACGATATTTTCGGAACTGAATATGCTGCGGTATTAAAGAATATTATGGCTGTTGCTGCAGGAATTTACCATGGTCTGGGTTATGGTGATAATTTCCAGGCAGTTTTAATATCAAATGCCATCCAGGAAATTAAACGATTTGTTGATACGGTTCATCCAATTTCCCGGGATATAAAATCTTCAGCGTACCTGGGAGATCTTCTGGTGACAGCATATTCCCAGTTTAGCAGGAACCGGACTTTTGGTACCATGATTGGGAAAGGCTATTCTGTAAAATCTGCACAGCTTGAAATGAAAATGGTGGCTGAAGGTTATTATGCAACAAAATGTGTTGTTGAAACAAATAAAAAATATGGAGTAAATATGCCAATTACTGATGCGGTATATCGGGTTCTTTATGAGAATTTTGCACCCATGATTGAAATGCAATTATTAACCAAGCTATTGAAATAAAAGAACTATAATTTTTTGATATTATGATATCACTTGATCTAAATAACATTTATGCTTTTATAGATAATGAGGAGTTTGATACTTTTCTTTCCGGGGCTGGGGAGAGTTTAAAGTTATTACACAACAGTACCGGGAAAGGAAATGATTACCTGGGATGGCTGAATTTGCCTGAAAAAACCGATAAAAAGCTTCTTGATGCTATCGATGGGCTTGCAGATGAGTTTCAGAATGAAATCGAATTGTTGGTGGTAATAGGCATTGGAGGGTCATATCTTGGCACCCGTGCAGTTGGAGATGCATTAAATCACAGTTTTTCTCATCTTTTGCCAAATGACAAGCCCCAATTGATATTTGCCGGTCAGAATTTAAGCCAGGATTATCTTTATGACTTATTGGAAGTCCTGGAAAATAAGACTTATGGCATTGTTGTAGTTTCAAAATCAGGCACAACCACTGAGCCTGCACTGGCATTTCGTATTTTAAAACAACACCTGGAAAAGAGAATTGGAAAAGAAGCTTCACAGAAAAAAATTATTGCTATTACAGATTCCTCTAAGGGGGCTTTAAGGAAAATGGCGGATGAAGAAAATTACAGGAGTTTTATCATTCCTGATGATGTAGGAGGAAGGTTTTCTGTTTTATCTCCTGTGGGACTTGTTCCTCTTGGCTTGTCGGGAGTAAATATTCATGAACTGATTAGAGGAGCGACTGAAATGGCTGAAAAGTCAGGACTTTCTATTCCAATAAATGAGAATCTGCCCGCTATGTATGCTGCTGCAAGAAATGTGCTTTACAGCAAAGGAAAGCTTATTGAATTGCTTGTAAATTATGAACCAGGGCTACATTATTTTTCTGAATGGTGGAAACAATTGTTTGGGGAAAGTGAAGGGAAAGAAAACAAGGGAATATTCCCGGCAAGTGTGGATTTTACATCAGATTTACATTCCATGGGACAATATCTACAGGAAGGGAAAAGAAACCTTTTTGAAACTGTGATATCAGTAAAGGAAAACAGGCACTCCCTATTGGTTCCCGGGGATGATAATGACCTGGATGGATTGAATTATATTTCTTCAAAACCTATTGGGGAGGTAAATAAAATGGCAGAACTGGGTACATTGCTTGCTCATGTGGAGGGGGGCGTACCAAATATCAGGCTGTCTGCTGACAAACTGGATGCATATCACCTGGGACAACTGGTTTATTTTTTCGAAAAAGCATGTGCCATAAGTGGGTATATCCTTGGCGTAAATCCTTTTGATCAACCTGGTGTTGAGGCATATAAGCGAAATATGTTTGCTCTTCTTGGAAAACCGGGTTTTGAGAAAGAAACGGAAATAATGAAAAAGCATATTCAGAAGTAATTCCATTCGTGCATTAGTGGCTTCTTTTTTTATCAATAAATCTATCTTTTTCTACATTTTATTTTAGGTACTGACCTGATGCTGGTCTTTTCTTTTCGACTTAAGACCTTTTTATTCGTCAGACCACTATTAGTTAGCTCATCGGGTAAATAAATAAGTCTATCTATTGGATGTACCCATAAGTGGTCAGACGAGTAAAGGCAACAAGCTTTTATATTACCAACCCTGTCAGGATCTTCCTTTGGTCGGATTCTGACAGGTCTTTTTTGACTTTAGACCTTTTTTCTTTTGATCCTCCCCCCAAGCAACTGCCCCAGGAAGAATGCCAGGATCATAACCGGGTAGGTGGTCCATTCAAACCCTAAATCAAATAAATACCTGAAAAGAATTATGACAGGCACCGGGAGATGTATTGCCAGAATCCATTGTAATGACATTTTTGGGACCCTGCTTCTCCAGTATCCAAATGGAAGATTGACAATAAGTGTAAAAAGGGCAGCAAGAAACAAATTCATTTTTAAATTATCTTTGCCTCGGTTTTTAACTTTTGAAGTTAAAAGTAAGAATAGTCAATAAAAAAATGTCACAATATGCTTGAAAACCCAAAACTTCGCGGTTACATCCTGACTCTGATTGCCACCATTGCAATGTCGAATGTATTCATATTCAGTAAAGCCGCTTTAATGGAAGTTGAATTGATCCAATTTGGATTTTATTGGTTTGGCTTTGCCATCCTCTGGAATTTGATTTATGCAATTCCAAAAAAGAAATATTCCAATTTTGGAAAATTAAGAACTAAAGATTTTTCATTTTTAATAGTAATTGGGCTCCTTGAGCTGATTGGAACTACTTTATTTTTCATGGCCATAAATATTGTCGAAAATCCAGCCATTGTCTCATTCCTTGCCAATGTGACCCCAATTTTTGTAACCATTCTTGGAATCTTTTTTTTGAAAGAAAGGTTTAATAAAATTGAGGCTATTGGATTTGCCCTTACACTTTTGGGGGCTTTTATTATCAGTTATCAGGGTGGTGGAACACTTTCTGAAATTTTCATAAGAGGTACCGGCCTGGTGCTCTTATCATCTTTTATTTTTGGCTTTGCTTTTATTCTTGCAAAGAAGTCTGTTGCCAGGATTGATGCTCCCATTCTAAGCATTAACAGGGTGTTATTTTTATTTGTATTTTCTGCATTGTTAGTACTGGCAAAGGATGTGAGTTTAGTTATTTCATGGAAAGGACTGTATAATATCATTTTGGGTTCCCTGCTCGGACCATTTCTTGCTGCCCTTACCGGGTATTCAGCAATTAAATATCTTGAAGCTTCCAGGGTATCTATTATCCAGAGCTCTAAAGGTTTGTTTGTATTGGTTGGAGCTTTTACTTATTTTGGAATTCTTCCATCTGCATACCAGTTTACAGGAGGATTAATAACCATACTGGGAGTATTGTTTATTATTGGTGGAAAGAAATATTTATTGAAAAAAAGAAAGCAGGTAAACTAAATTTACCTGCTTTCTTTCAGATTGTATTGGGCCAATCATTTACATGACCTGTACTTTACTTATTTTATGAATGATTAGCAATCTAAGATTCTGAAACAAGTTGAGCGATTAATCTAGTATTGATCCCCTTTAGTGGCAAATAAAGGTTTATTTTTTATCCATTTGCCACGTGTAAAATCGGGGAAATATTGAGGAGCATTTCCTTCTGCCAGAGAGCGTTCAGACAATGGAGTAATGGCACTCCATGCAGCGGCATCATAAACATCGAGAGGTGGACTAACTTTACGTTTTACCGATTCTACAAAAGCGTGATCTACAAAAAAGTCCATTCCTCCATGCCCGGAACCTGCAGCATATTCACCATATTTTTTCCAAAGTGGGTGATCATATTTCTCCAGCCAGCCTTCATTCATATTTTCCCAGGAGTGTGGTTTACTTGTACCTTCAATATAGATACGTCTTGTATGATAATCAAAGTCTGTGATACCCTTCTCACCCTGGATCTCAAAATTGAGCGAGTATGGACGAGGCAGGTTGGTGTCATGAGTTACGAGAATTGTTTCATCCCTTGCTGTATTTATTTGTGTAGTAACCACATCACCCAAATCCCATTTAAGCTTTGCATTTGGATGATCTCTGCCTCCTTCAGGATGATTAACAATATAGTTGTGTAATCCCCTGGATTTTGTGGCATGTGAAGTCAGAGAAACAAATCTGTTTCCCCTGTTAATGTCCATCATGGTGGCCACAGGACCTATTCCATGGGTTGGATACAAGTCTGCATTGCGATGTAAGGAATGTTGGGTTCTCCATCTTGCTTCTCCGGAGGCGCCTTCACCAAAAGTGACACCCGGGTCAAATTTCACTCCTCTAAGATCATGTCGATAGCCGCACCGGGCATGCAATAACTCTCCGAATACATCCTGTCGCACCATATTAAGAACCGCCATTACATCACGGCGATAGCAAACATTTTCCAGAATCATAGTCGGAACACCTGTTTCTTCGTACGTATTTACCATATCCCAACATTCTTCAATGGTATTTGCGGCAGAAACCTCCACCCCGGCGTATTTACCTGCCTTCATTGTATCAACAGCCATTTTTGTATGCCATAACCAGGGTGTTGAAATAATCACTCCATCCAGGTCGTTCCTTTCGAGCATTTTCAAATATGCATGTTCACTGTCAGAATATATTTCAGGTGTTTTAAAACCTGCGCTCTCAATCATTCTCTTTGATCTTTGTATAGCATCAGGATCAATATCACAAATTGCAGGAACAAGGACATCATCACGGTTTAATACATTGCCAAGATGACTTCTGCCTCTGCCACCAACACCAATAAAGCCAATCCGTACTTTTTCATTTTTTGGTGAACTGCCGAAGGTATAAGCCGGTGCCATTGCAAGTCCCAGGCCGGTTATTACAGAGGTTTTAATAAAATCGCGCCTTTTGAAATTTGAAGGATGTTTGCGTTTGGTTTTCATTTTATGCGTTTTAAAGAGAAAGAGATTTTTTCGAGTATATGAATCAGGAGCCCAGGTTATTGTCTTTCACAAATTCATCGAGTACTATTTCCAAATCGGGGTATCCGATTTCCTGGAGATCATAATAAACCCTTGTACTGGGTTTGCTGATTTTAATAAGTCTGCCAAGGTCAATGGGTGTACCAATAACAACTGAATCACAATCTGTATTATTGATTGTGGTTTCGAGGTCTTTGAGTTGCTGATCGCTATATCCCATTGCAGGCAATAAAACGCCAATATTCGGGTAAAGTTCAAAAGTCTCAGAAAGCTTACCTACTGTATATGGCCTTGGATCAACAAGCTCGGAGGCTCCAAACTTCTGGGCAGCCACAGTTCCGGCTCCCAGTTTCATTCCTCCATGTGTAAGGGTTGGTCCATCTTCAATTACCAGCACCTTTTTCCCCTTGATGACGGAAGGATCATCTACAGTTATAGGTGAAGCACCATCAATCACTATGGCCCCGGGTACCAGGTTTTTGATGTTTTCTCTGACCGTCTGAATGTCTTCAGGTGCAGAGCTGTCCATTTTATTTATTACAACAACATCTGCAAGGCGCAAGGTGACTTCCCCCGGGTAATAGTAAAGTTCATGGCCGGCTCTGTGAGGATCCACAACAGTGATGTTCAGGTCTGGCTTGTAAAACGGAAAGTCGTTATTACCACCATCCCAGATAACCACATCACATCCGTCAGGATCATTCTCGGCCGCCCTTAATATGGCTTCGTAATCAACACCGGCGTAGATAACATTTCCTCTTACAACATGTGGTTCATATTCTTCCATCTCTTCAACTGTACACTTATGTTTTTCAAGGTCGGATATTTCTGCAAATCTCTGGACCTTTTGAGCTGCAAGGTCTCCATATGGCATAGGATGTCTGACAGCAACCACCTTAAGTCCCTTTTTCATGAGTATCTCAATGACTTTTCGTGAGGTTTGACTTTTGCCACACCCTGTTCTGATTGCGCCAACAGCTATTAGCGGTTTTTCACTTTTCACCATGGTGTCACCGGGACCAAGTAATATAAAATTTGCTCCGGCTGAATTGACAAGGGCACTCACAGCCATTACTTTTTGATATGTAACATCACTGTATGAAAATACGCAATCATCTATATTCATATCTTTGATTAAGCGAGTTAATTCAGATTCCAGGTAAATTGGGATCCCTTTTGGATATAGCTTTCCGGCAAGTTCTGCCGGATATTTTCTGTCGTCGATATCCGGTATTTGTGCTGCTGTAAAAGCAACTACATTATAATCTTCATTATCCCTGTAATAAGTATTGAAATTATGAAAATCTCTGCCTGCTGCACCGATAATAATAACATTTTTCCTGGCCATAATTATAGTGTTTTATGTATTGGTGAATATTTTAAATCTGAAAAGTTAAATGTAAGACTTTTAAATATTCTATGAACTGATAATTCTCATAAGTTTTTGGTATAATTTTTGATGATATATAATAGTGTCAATAAGCCTTTTGTTTTTCTATGAATATTCTTGCTCACATATATCTTTCCGGAAGTTCTGAACTTGTTCTTACAGGAAATTTTATTGGTGATGCTGTGAAAGGCAGGAGGTTTGATATATATCCTGAGATGGTTCAGTTTGGAATAAGATTGCACAGGTTTATTGATTACTATACAGACACCCATCCCATGGTACATAAAAGTAAATTCCTTTTAAATAGTGGGTATGGAAAACATTCCGGGATAGTAACAGATATTTTTTATGATTATTTCCTTTCTGAGAACTGGGAACATTTTTCAAATATTCCATTGAAAGAATTTATTTATACTTCCTATGAAATTCTGTTAAGGAACTCAAAGTATTTTCCTGCTGAGGTAAAAAGATTTTTCCCATTCTTTATCCTGAAGAACTGGTTAGAAAGATATGGTTCTGTTGAAGGTATGCAGGAAGTACTTACAAAAATGAGTCTTAGAACCTCACTCCCTGATAAAACAGAGTTTGGGATATCGACCTTGCAAAAACACTATTCAGAATTTGAAGATCATTTCATGGAGTTTTTCCCGGAACTCATAAATGCTATTCGCCAGAACTTCAGAATTTTTTTCCAGGAAGTTGAATACAGAGAAAGATTTTTGCCTAGTGCATAAATAAAGATAAAAGATAAAAGGAAAAAGATAAAAGGGAAAAGAGGCGAAACCTTAGATCTAGCACCCAGTTGACAGTCGGAATGAAATCACAAGTTCCAAACTCCAAAAATCAACCGAACGCCGTGCCTGCAGGCAGGAAGTGAGCTCATTAACACCTTTAAGAACTTAATATTGTGAATAAATAATAACCAAAACCCAATAACCAAACTGTATAGCTGCTTCCTGTTTTCCGTAAGCTTCAATAAGACTTTTATAACTATTTGATGTTCAGTGGCAACTTCCTTAATTTGGATGCTACATTGCGGAAAACAAGTGGCGCTAAGTACTCTTCAACATTTGACTTTTGACATGTTTCGAGTTCCGTTCACTTCTGTCTTTCTTATCTTTCCTTTTATCTTTTTCCTTTTATCTTTCATTAGAGCGATTCCGTTCTGGAGGCGTCCATTTTCAGAAAAATGAAAATTAAAATCGTGAAAGCCCAGAGTGATGATCCTCCATAACTGATAAAGGGAAGAGGAATTCCAATTACAGGGACCAATCCAATTGTCATACCAATATTTATTACAAAATGGAAAAACAGGATGGAGAAGACAGAATATCCATATATCCTGTTAAATTTGGTTCGTTGTCGCTCGGCAACATATAAAATTCGCAACAGAAGAAGCATGAAAAGGCTGATAAGCACAACTCCTCCAACAAATCCCCATTCTTCCCCAATGGTACAAAAAATAAAGTCAGTACTTTGTTCCGGCACAAAATTAAATTTGGTTTGTGTACCCCTCAGGAATCCTTTTCCCCAAAAACCGCCGGAACCTATGGCAATTTTTGACTGGTTGACATTATAACCACTTCCCAGCGGGTCAGATTCAACCCCCAGTACCACGTTAATTCTTTTCTGTTGATGTTCTTCCAGTATATTATGAAACACATAGTCTACGGAATATGTAAAGGTAATTGCCCCAACCACAAAAAGGAATATAGCAAGAACATGTTTAAGCTTATGAATGTATGACAGTACTGTAAAAATAATGCCAGTTACTCCAAGATTAATGAGAATGATTAGGGAATTACTAAGATTCCATGAGAATAACTCATTCACAATTTTAAATATTCCACCGCTTACTGCAAAAATTGCGAACCCGATAAAAACATTTCTTTTCTTAGGCTCTAGTAGAAAGTAGAATAAAAATGCAAGGAAAATTAAACCCAATGCAACATACAATTTATTGAATAGCAGGGTCAGGATAAATAGAACAGCCATTGCAAGGCCTATGATTGCATATATTCCAGGCAGTCCCTCACGGAAAAGCACTATTGCCAGGGATGCATAAACCAGGCTTGATCCTGTATCGGGCTGTAAAAGAATTAGAATAACAGGTAAAGCAAGAATGATAAAAGACTTAACGATCTGGCGATAATTTTGAAGGTTTAGGCCAGTAGTGCTCAAGAACCTGGCCAGGGCAAGACCGGTAATAAATTTTGCAAACTCAGATGGTTGGAATTGAAAACCCCCAATCGCAAACCAGGATTTTGCTCCATGAATTTCTTTTCCAAGGAATAAGACAGCAATTAGCAGGACCATCATCAATATGTATAATGGGTAGGCAAAATACATATAAAAGTTTGTGTCAATAATAATAAATATGAAAGCCAGAACCAGGGCCAGGATAATCCAGATCAATTGTTTTCCATACCTATGGGAAATATCAAAGATTCCTTTAGTGTCTTCGTTATATTCAACAGAATAAATATTAACCCAACCCAGGAACACCAATACCAGGTATATTCCTATTATTGACCAATCAATATTTACCCAAATATTATTCCTCCTGCTGCTCATGGATCAGATCAGTTTTTAGAATATAGTCTTCAAGCCATTTTCGTTTTATTTTTTCTTTTAAATATTTTTCAATCATTAAACTGGCAATTGGTGCAGCATAAGTGGCACCATAACCACCATTTTCCACAAGTACTGAAATGGCAATTTGCGGATTGTCTTTAGGAGCAAATGCAATAAAGACAGAGTGATCATCTCCGTGTGGATTTTGAGCAGTACCGGTCTTACCACAAACAATAATACTATCAATCCTGGCTATTCTGGCAGTGCTCCCTGTGCCCGGAATCCCATTTACTGCAAGATCCATACCCTCAATAATAGTTGAATAATAACTGGAATCTATGCTTGAAAAATGTTTCTGCAGATTATCTTCATTCTGATTTCTTACAATATGTGGACTGAAATAATATCCGCGGTTGGCTATGACTGCTGTCATATTTGCCATTTGCAAAGGGGTAAGTCCTATTTCTCCCTGGCCAATGGATAGCGAAATCAAGGTAAGTGAACTCCATCCCTTTTCTCCATAGTAGCGGTCAAAATAGGATGCTTCCGGCAAAAAGCCATTCAGCTCATTGGGAAAATCTGTGCCAAGTTTTTGTCCCAGGCCAAAGGAAAGAAGATGATTACGCCAGTTTAGGAAAGAATCATGGATATCAGGAAATTTTGGGTCATCAAGAATAGATCTGAAGACATTGCAAAAGTAGGAATTACAAGAATTTTTAACAGCATCGATAAGCATTAAGGGAGAATCATGTGCATGGCAGCCAACATGTACCCCCCTGGCATAATATCCAAGATTACAGGAATAGCTTGTAGAGGGAAACAGAACTTTTTCCTGGAGACCGATAAGTCCATTGATGGTTTTAAAGGTGGAGCCTGGAGGGTAACTTGCCATTAAAGCCCTGTTAAAAAGGGGTTTTAGTGTATCCTTCATCAACTTAAGGTAATTTTCAGACCGTACCCTTCCAACCAGCAGGGAGGGTTTATATGAAGGAGAAGAAATCAGGCTGAGAACCTCCCCGGTTGAAGGTTCGATTGCAACAATGCTTCCTATTTTATTAGACATTAGCTTCTCGCCATATTCCTGAAGATTGACATCAAAGCAAGCAGTTAAATTTGATCCTACTATGGCAACCGTATCAAACCTTCCATTTTGATAAGGTCCTTTACGCCGGCTATGAACATCAACCAGGTAAATATTTAATCCCTTTTGACCCCGAAGGGCAGTTTCATAGGATTTTTCAATACCACTGATGCCTATATAATCGCCCAATTTATAATATGAATTTTTCGAAATAGCTTTTTCATCTACCTCTCCAACATAACCCAGGATATGGGCTCCAATGTTCCTGGAGTACTTCCTCAATGTTCTGGACTGCACATAAAATCCAGGGTATTTGTAAAGTTTTTCCTGCAGTTTTGCATAGTTAACAGAAGATATCTGGGTAACTACAGGAGAGGGAATATACCTGGAATAGCCTTTAGCATCCTGCAGTTTCGTTATAAGTGTTTCTTTATTAAGGTTCAGAGTTTCACACAAATCCAGAGTGTCAAAATCAGACACTTGCGATGGAACAGCCATTAAGTCATATGCTGCCTCATTATAAACAACTAATTCCCCGTTTCTGTCATAGATCAAGCCCCGCGCAGGATGTTGGGGGACAAAAGTCAAAACATTATTATCGGCACTAAGGCGATATGAAGTGTCAAGAATCTGGAGTTGAAATAGTTTTATAATGTATATTAAGCCAAACAAGACCAGCAGGCCTCCCAATACAAATTTGCGATTTGCATATTGGTTTTTCATTCAGTAAAGAAATTATTTCTTAAAAATAAGAAATTGACTTAATATAATAAGTCCTATCGAAAATAATGAACTCAGTAGAATTCGTAAAAAGGTAATGAAAAAGCCTGAGAAGGTAAATACTTCCAGGTAAAACAGGAACAAATGGTGAGAGAAAACCAAAATAGCAGAGTATTGTAAAAACCATGAAACTCCGTAATAATGAATACGCGGGTAGCTGTTTGGTTCATATCCTTCACGGGGAGCTATCATTTTTAACACAGATGGACGTATAAAGGCCATTAATACCATAGCTGAAGCATGTATGCCAGGGGTATGCTCAAAAAGATCAATTGAAAAACCAAGTAAAAAGGCAGCAATTAAGAGTAGCCAGCCCGGAGTTTCAAAGGGCATTAACAAGATAAACAGAACATACATAAAGGGGTTTAAATACGGCCCGAGTTGAATGTTGTCAAGAATTAATACCTGAAACAACACAAGGAAAAGGAATCTGCCTATATTTCGTAAAATTAGATTAATCATCTGGGAAAGAATTTTCTAAATCAAGTTGATCCTTTTTTTTCAAATTGCTTATCACATTTACGAATCTAAGTTTTTTAAAATCGGTGGATAAATCTACTTTGATTTCATAAAAGTTGCCTCCCTTCACATGGAAATCCTTAACTGTTCCAATTTGAATCCCTTCAGGGAATATGGTAGAGTAACCACTCGTGATAATAGAATCCCCAATATTGATCTCAACATGGTGTGGGATTTCATTTAGTATAGCCTTCTGATAAGATTTTCCATCCCATTGCAGGGCCCCGAAGTAGTTATTTTTTTTAAGTTTTGCACTTATATTTAACCGTGTATTTAATAGCGAGATCACAGTAGCATATTGTTTGGATACATCAAAAATAACTCCTACTACCCCATCAGATGAAATCACAGCCATGCCCGGCTTAATTCCCTGTTCAGATCCTTTATTGAGAGTTAAAAAATTATGCTGGGTATTAATTTTATTGTTGAGTACTTTGGCACCGGTCATATAATATTGTTGCTTATATCCAGGATCATCCTGTTTATAAAAAAAAATGTCATCTGAGCGATAAGCCCTTTGAAGGATGTTATTGAGTCTTGTATTCTCAGCCGAAAGGATCTCGTTTATTTCCCTGAGACCAATATATTCTGTTATTGAAAAAGTTTTTGAATGATAAATGCCCTTAATATTCTGGATAAGAGTAACAACTTTGGCTTTTTGAAAATTATTGTTTTGAATTACAATGGAAAGTGCGAATATTTCAATTAAAATAAATAAGATTATGAAATGAAATCTTATTAGAAATTGAATTAAGTTCTTCATCCAGAATAATTATTTTACATTCTTTATTACCTCATTAAAAAGGAGAATTTACCTATATTTTTTAATGCTATACCGGTTCCTCTGGCAACAGCATGTAAAGGTACTTCTGCGATATGAAAGGGGATATTGATTTTTTCTGTTAGCCTTTTGTCCAGCCCTCTGAGAAGAGCTCCTCCACCTGTAAGATAAATGCCATGACTGACAACATCTGCATATAACTCAGGAGGAGTTTGTTCCAGGACATTTAATATGGCCCCTTCCACTTTAGAAATTGACTTATCTAAGCAGTGTGCAATTTCCTGGTAGGAGACCGGAATTTCAATAGGCATGGCAGTCATTAAGTTAGGCCCTCGCACTACGTAATCTGCGGGTGGATTTTCAAGGTCTGCCAGGGCTGAGCCCACATTGATCTTAATGTCTTCGGCAGTTCTTTCTCCAATTTTAATATTGTGCTGGTGACGCATATACGCCTGGATATCAGAAGTAAATCCATCTCCGGCAATTCTAATAGACTTGTTGCAAACAATTCCTCCCAATGCTATAACGGCAATTTCACTGGTTCCTCCACCTATGTCAACTACCATACTCCCTTCAGGAGCCTCCACATCTATTCCTATTCCAATGGCAGCTGCCATTGGTTCATATATCATATAAACTTCACGTCCTCCTGCGTGCTCAGAAGAATCCCTAACGGCCCGGATCTCAACTTCTGTACTTCCTGAAGGGATGCAAACAACCATCTTAAGAGCCGGGTTAAACAAACGGGGCTTTTCATTCAACATTTTTATCATTCCACGAATCATTTGCTCAGCTGCATCAAAATCGGCAATAACACCGTCTCTCAAAGGCCTGATTGTTCTTATGTTATCGTGCGTTTTTCCGTGCATTTGCCTTGCCTTCTCTCCAATTGCAATTAGTTTACCACTGCTTTTATCAATGGCCACAATAGAAGGTTCGTCAACAACAATTTTATCATTGTGTATGATAATTGTGTTTGCCGTTCCCAGATCAATTGCTATTTCCTGTGTTAAAAAAGAAAAAATTCCCATTTCTGTTTCTTAAATATTTATTTTATTAATACTATCCTGGTCAATTAGTGTTTAAAGTGCCGTGTTCCGGTAAAAACCATCGACATTTGATGTTGGTCACAATATTCGATTGATTCCTGATCCCGTATAGAGCCTCCAGGCTGAATTACTGCCCGGATACCTTCTTTTTCTGCTATTTCAACAGAATCTGCAAACGGAAAGAATGCATCTGAAGCCATAACTGCTCCTTCCAAATCAAAATTAAAATGTTTTGCCTTTTGTATTGCCTGTTGCAGGGCATCTATCCTGGAGGTCTGACCAAGGCCGCTGGCAAGAAGCTGTTTGTTTTTCGCCAGAACAATAGCATTTGATTTAGTATGCTTTACCAGCTTATTTGCAAATTCCATATCAGAAATTTCAGCATCAGAAGGAGCGTTTTTAGTCACTGTTTTCATATCAGCCTCCCTGTCTGTTTTCAAATCCTTATTCTGTACGAGAATCCCATTTAAGGCTGAACGATAAATTTTTTCAGGAAGCTTTGGATTTTTTAAAACAAGAATGATCCGGTTCTTTTTCTGCTTAAGGATTTCAAGTGCTTCTTGTGTATATGCCGGTGCTAAAATTGCTTCAAAAAAGATTTTGTTTATCTCCGCTGCTGTTTCTTTATTAATTTCCTGGTTGGTAATAAGTACCCCACCAAAGGCTGAAACAGGATCTCCAGCAAGAGCATCTTTCCAGGCATCTGCAAGTTGAGGACGGGAGGCTAATCCACAGGCATTATTGTGTTTTAGTATTGCAAATGTGGTTTCATTAAAATCAGAAATCAAATTTACAGCTGCATCAATGTCCAGTAAATTATTATAAGAAATTTCCTTTCCATGCAATTTTTCAAAAACAGAATCAAGATCGCCAAAAAAGTATCCTTTTTGATGTGGATTTTCTCCATACCTGAGTACACTTCCCCCATTTTCACTAATCTTCAAAGCGTTAACTTCATTTTCCGAGTTAAAATAATTGAAGATTGCTGAATCATAATGCGAGGAAACATGAAAGGCTTCTGCGGCAAATATCTTTCTATCTGCCAGACTGGAAATCCCTTTCCCATTTTCGAGGAGGGCAATTAAT
>JAUVKW010000153.1 GCA_030596025.1 Bacteroidota bacterium
TTTTCAGGGAAATGGGGAAAAATTAGATCCGGATTTTAATGTGGCCAAATATGTTAAGCCTTACGCTATGAAGATCATTAAGGATCGTATACATATTCGTAAGTTGGTAAATAACATGTATTTTTCCACCGAAGAATTGGTACGATTAATAAATGACCTGCCTTATGAAACCCGGGAGATCCTTGAAAAAATCAAGAACGGAAAAATAAAAATGGCTTTTGAGCATAAAGGACTTGAACCTATGCTTAACACACATGAACGAATCAGCAACAGATTGGTATTTTCTATTGTTTTAGCTTCTATAGTGATTGGTTCATCATTAGTTACACTTTCAAAGATCCCTCCATTGTGGAGAGATATTCCTGTCATTGGCATTGCTGGTTTCCTTACTTCATGTATTTTAGGATTTGGGCTACTTATTTCAATAATGCGTAATGATAAAATGTAATGTAAAAACTGCAGGAATTCTCAAAAAAGAGGTTTCAAGTTTAAAAAATTGGTGATACGGGGGAGTTGGAGCTGTGATAAGAAGTAGGCTGTAGAAAGTATGCTTGTAGGCTATAGGCTGAAGGCTTGTAGGCGAGTAAACAAGAGATCCGCAGCAGCTGGCTTAATAGACTAATAATGCTTCCCGGACCGCATGAAACAAGGTTTAATAATTGCGGTCTTTATTAATATTTTACCCTTCCATGGTAATTACCACTACCTTCCTGTTTTCGTCATTGTGGTCACCCAAATCAAAAACCAAATTATCTCGAAAACTGTTGAAAACAGGGGAGGTGAGTTGTAAAAAATAGCACCAGGCTTTTAGCCTGGTGTTAAGGGTTTCATCTGAGTTGGGTTTTGGCGCAAATTTTGCCTTTTGCTGAACTTTTCGATTTGCCTGGGTGGGTGTGTTGAAGGCTGCAAAATTTGTGACAAAACAGGAGGAAGATACATAGAATTGCAAAGAAGGGCTTCGGGTTCAGTGCAAAGGGTAAGAAAAAGAAGAAGGTTGAGGCTGAAGGAAAGTGAATGTTTCTAGTAATCACCATGCAAAGATTATGGAGATTACTCGTCTCCCAAAGGGCTTTCCCACAGCCTGCTTCCCGAATCAAGTTCGGGACAGGCTGTGAGCATTTTACTCGCTCCGCTTGTAAAATAGTTGCTTCGCCTGACATAAACTTGTATTTATTTCATAAAAAATGTCGATTGTATCAAATGAACACAATGTTGGTTAAGATACAGGTTCGCAATGACCAGTATTTATTATGACCATAAATAACAGTAGTTATACACTAAACTAAAAGGAAAAGGAAACTCCAAGACCAAGGAATTGTTTAAACTGAACTTTTGGCCCTTGTAAGACATTTCCCTCCTCATCCACCTCAATTTTAATGTCATCGTCATAAACCAGGCGTGACTCAAAGTTGACTGAGAACACCTTTGATATTTTCAGTTTGGCCTCCAGCTGCCAATCCACATCAATATTCTGGGGATTATTCTTGTAATTTGAGAAAAGATCTAATTCGCTTTCAAAATGCAACATTTTTGTAATATCTCCTTTATAAGAAAGCACAATAAAACCTCCAAACTCATACCGAAGGTATTCTCCCATGGTTAAAAAGGTCTGTGCCATGGCATCAAATGTTCCATGGACCACTCCAAAGGCACCGTTATTGGCTAAATTCTGATCTGCCACAACAGTTATTTTTGAGGAAAGAGGAGCCACAAATACTTTTATTTTACGATTCGGCATATAATCAACACCCACCTTTAGCATTATATATGCCGGGGCCAGGAAGTTTGAAATTCTCACAGAATCATTGGGATAGTTGTATCCGGGGAGAATTTGCGTTTTAACATTGAGCATCACACTCAAATATATTTTCTTCTTAAGGTAGCGTGAATACTTAAAATAATAATCCAGCCTGTCTTCGGTTTTGCGAAACTCTCCATTTGCTCCAATATAACCTAAAGCCGCATTTAATGTATGTCCATAATAATTTTTAAGCTTCCTTTTATTGCTGTAAAAACGGATCTTCCCTATTCCGATTATAGAATTTTGTCCTCCGGATGCCCAATTTGTAAACATACTTTCAGAGGCTAGAATGGAGGCGGTTCCGCCCGTGACTTTCATAATGCTGTCCTCCGAGCTTTCATCATAATATTCAAGAGTATCTACCATGCTAAGAATGGATACATCCTTCATATGCAAATTTGCCCTGTCTGATGCGTCCTGAGCCAATAACATTTCAGGGAAATATGTAGTAAATATCAGTGAAAAAGTAATGATAAGAAAAAATCTTTCCAACCGGGATTGTTTTTTATGGGATGAAGCCATTTTAAATAGTCTGGAAAAGTTTACAAGTAAATTAACTCATTTATCCCGATACGCTACGCTATCGGGATTCGTTCAACTAACAAATCTCAATTAACTTTGTTGAGCTCCGCTTCGCACCGGTTCACTATCCCGAAAAATCGGGACAGGCTGTTTTTGAGATTTGAGTTTCACGAATAAAGTTAAGAAAATTTAAACTATTTTTAGACAGAAAAAACTGCAAATGAAACTCAAGAAAGTTGAAAAATGGTCCCTGGGCTATGCTTTAATTAAGGCATGGGTTGGTTTTTGGCACAATAACATTTTTTACAAAAAGATAGTTATTATAAATAAGGAGAACATACCTAAAAATGCGCATCTCATATTTGCCATTAATCACCAGAATTCGCTTATGGATCCACTGGCTGTGATTTATGCACTAAAATGGGAGCAACTTGTTTTCCTTGCAAGATCCGACATTTTCAAGAAAAGCTTTACAGCCAGGATATTAATGTTTTTGAAAATATTGCCTGTTTACAGGATACGGGATGGCTTTGATTCCCTGAAAAACAATGATGAGGTTTTTCTGAAAACCGCTGAAGTCATCAGATCCAAGAGAGGACTGGCTATTCTGCCTGAAGGAAGTCATGAAGGCATTCACAGGCTCAGGCAGCTGAAAAAAGGATTTGCAAGGATTGTTTTTCAAACGGAGGAAGCAAATAATTTCGACCTTGACATTAAAATAATTCCGGTTGGCCTGGATTATTCGGACTATGAAAATTTCAGGAGTACCCTGATGGTCAACTTTGGCAAGCCCATTTCTGTTTCAGATTATTACGACAAGTATAAGGAATCTCCGGTAAAGGGATACAATCAATTGAAAGATAAGCTTTGGAATAAGCTAAAGTTACTTATGGTACATATTGAAAGCGAGGAATATTACGATCTGAATAATGAGTTAAGGAAAATTTATAAAAACAAGATGGCAAAATATCTATCTCTTCCAAACAGCCAACAGCCAAATAAACTAAAAACAGATCAGGCACTTATTGAAGTTTTAGCAAAGTGTGAAGCAGATAAACCCAGCCTGCTTTCATCATTATGGGAGAGCGTGACTAATTATAATGAAAAGCTAAAATCAATGAGGCTGAATACCGAAATGCTTGAAAAAGGATCCGTTTCCATGGGCAGGTTTTTGTTAAATGCGGCCTTTCTGTTTATCAGTTTTCCCGTATTTCTATATGGGTTTATTAACAATTTCGTACCCTACTGGATTCCTAATAAAATTAGCAGAAAGGTAAAAGACCAACAGTTTCACAGTTCTTTTAAATTTGGTCTTAGCCGTATAATGTTTCCGGTTTTTCACATAGTTCAAACACTTCTGGTGCTTTTGATCTCTTCTTCATGGTTAGTGGCAGGTGTTTATTTTATCAGTTTACTCCCGGCAGCACTATTTGCCTGGTGGTGGTTTGAAAGTGTGGGGAAGCTGGCAGATTGTTGGAAATTGCGGAAACTGAGCACTGAAAAAGCCTCAGGTTTCACAGAAGTTCTCGACCTGTATCAGGAAATTATTGAAAAAACAGATGAGATTGTAAAGAAGTACGAGCCAGGAAGTTGAGGGAGAGATGAAGAGAAGAAGAGTTGAGAGGTGAGTAACCAGAAACAAATTGGAATGTTGGAAAATGGTAAAAAGAGTTTTTTGATTAATCATATTGCAAAAAATATGCAGGTTGCTTCGCCTGGAAAGAAAAATACAGGCTCGCAAAATCCTGCTTTTAATATGATTCAGGGTTGAAAAAAGAAAGCGGAGGCTAAGGCTGAGGGAAGCTAAAGATTAAAAAACAATAATTACGCAAAGGGGCGCAGAGAAGACCCAGAGAACCGCAAAGATAGAGAAGAAGGCTGAGGCTAAGTGAAGAAGCCACTGATGCACTGATTAAAAACAAATGGAAGAAAATACCCAAAGTCATTAACCATTGTATGACTATTAAGTGACGTGAGCGTTAGCGAACAATTGACGCGATCCGCCGAAGGCGGAGAGCAAATGACACGAGCGTAGCGAGTGATTGACTATTTGAATGACAGCGAAGCGAATGACTTTAGAATTTAGCGCAGCTAATAATGAAGCCTAATGAAATAACAAAGATAAAATAAACTTTATCCGGAAAAAAGGAAGCCAAGGATGGCAATAAACCCAAAGATAAAAATAGCGGCTCCTGCAATTTTATTCATCCAGAAAATTCCCCGCAACCTGATTCTATCCCTTAGCTTATTGACAATGGAGCTTAATAAAAACCACCATGTAGAAGAACCTGCAAATATCCCGATGATAATTGTTAATGCAGGGGCAAATGAATCTCTGTCAAAGAGGTTAAGTGTAGTAAAAACCGCAAGGAATGCAAAAAGTATGAACGGGTTAGTCAGAGTAAGAAAAAATCCTGAAAAATAATGCCAGATCCTTCTCTTATCATTTAAATTTCTATAACGGAATTTCTTTACAGGATTACTTAAGAAAATCCTGAGCCCAAGTAACAAAATGATAATTGAGCCAAACAAATGGAAATAAAATTGTCCGGATTCCAGAAAATGTACAAGAAAGGAAACTCCAAATCCTGCAATAATGGCATAAATTGTATCGGCAGTTGCAACTCCCATACCCGATAAAAAGCCTGAAACCCTCCCATTATTCAGTGTACGATGAATGCATAACAAACCCATGGGGCCAAATGGGAATGACATTAACACCCCAATTAAAATACCTTTAAAGAATAATAATATGTCCATAAGTCAAAAATTCCTTCTCTGCAGTCTACTGCAAAAAACATGCAAAAATAGGAATTGATTCTGATGAATCAAAATATATTTTTACAAGTCGCTGAAATAGAGTTTAAAAATGAGTGGTCACTTTGAACTCTAAACTCTGATCACGGAACTCTTTAAATAAACCTATCTTTGTTGAAATTTGAATCCATGGACCTGAATAAAAAGAAATGGCAATGGGCATTGCTGCTTTTCCTGGCTTTTATATGGGGGACTTCATTCATCTTAATGAAGAAAGGTCTTGAGTCATACACCAACAATCAGGTTGCTTCGTTTCGAATATTCTTCACTTTCCTGTTTTTCACCCCATTCCTTTTCAAAAGAATAAGGAAAATCAATAAGAAAAATATCTTATCCCTCATTTTAGTCGGAGTCATAGGGAATGGCATACCTGCATACTTATTTACCAAGGCACAAACACAAATTGATAGCAGCCTCGCCGGAATACTTAATTCTCTTACACCACTATTTACCCTGATCATTGGATTAATTTTTTACAAAAGTCATTTCAAACTTGTGAATATCCTGGGGCTTGTACTTGGTTTTTTAGGAGCAGTGGGTTTAATTTTTCAGGAATCCACAACAGGATTTAAAATTGAGACTTCAGGATATGCATTTTTTGTGGTGGCTGCCACTTTATGCTATGGCGTAAGTGTCAATGAAATAAAGCATAAACTTGCCGATCTTGATGCTCTAAGCATTGCCTCGCTTTCATTTATGATCATTGGCCCTTTTGCCGGACTGAATCTTTTATTTTCGGATCTTCAAAGCTCCTTTGCTACGCCTAATGCCATACATAACCTTATTTTCATTCTACTCTTATCTTTATTCAGCTCAGTAATTGCAGTGGTTTTATTCAACGTGCTCATCAAATATACAACAGCTATTTTTGCTTCATCTGTGACTTATATCATTCCTGTTTTTGCAATGCTCTGGGGCCTTTTTGATGGGGAAAATATTCTTTTCACGGAAATATTATGGATTCTCGTAATTCTAATCGGTGTGTCACTGGTTAATAAGAAAAAATTAATTGATGTTTAATCCTTACTTTTCATTATGATGAAACTAAGTAAAAAGCATATATTCCTTCTTCTGGCATTAAGTTCAATTCTGCTTAGCCTTCCCTGGTTTAGGCAGTTTTCCGGACTTATCCTGTTTATCGCTTTCCTCCCATTGCTTATTCTGGAAAGAGTGCTTTATGAAAACAGGGATTCTAATAAATCCAGTTTGGCACTGCTCTATTCCACTGTTGTATTTGTATTTTGGAATATTGTCACAACATTCTGGATCTATAATGCTACTCTTTTTGGAGCTATTGCAGCCGTAGTTATAGGTTCCTTTTTGATGTCCATGGCATTTTGGCTTTTCCATATTACACACAGAAAACTGGGCCATGGCTTCGGATATTTTGCTTTTATTACTTACTGGGTAGGGTATGAGCATCTCTACTTAAACGGGGAATTATCATTCCCCTGGCTGAGTCTTGGAAATGGCTTTGCAAAAGATATTCGACTCATTCAGTGGTATGAATTTACCGGATCAACAGGTGGCACACCCTGGATTCTTCTTATTAATGTACTTCTGTTTTTAATCGTCTGGCACTTTATTCAAAAGGGAAATATCAGAGGCAGGATTACTGAGCTCGTACTTGTTGCCTTCCTGATTATTGTTCCTATAACTTATTCCTTTATTAGGTTTAGCCAGTATAAAGAGAAAAATGACCCAAAGGAATTTGTGGTAGTACAACCCAATATTGACCCATACAATGATAAGTTTGACGGACTGTCTAATGCTCAACAGCTGGAGATTATGCTTCAACTGGCTGATTCCTTAACAGGTGCTGAAACAGATTATGTTGTCGGCCCGGAAACAGCCCTGAATGATAACATCTGGGAAAATAATCCTGGTCTTAACAGAAGTATTAAAAAAATAGAAGATTTTGTTTCGCACCACCCAACTGTAAAATTCATCATCGGACTTACATCTCATTACGAGTACACCAAAGAGGAAACCCCTTCCACTACTGCACGACAATTTGTAGATTCCGACAGGCATTACGAAATTTACAACGCCAGCATACAAATTGATTCTACTTCAAAATACCAGCTTTATCATAAATCTAAATTGGTAGTTGGCGTTGAAAAGGTACCATTCCCTCGCTTGCTGAAAAATATTGAAAGTCTGATTATTGATCTTGGAGGAACTACAGGAGGCTATGGCACTCAGCCTGAAAGATCTACATTAAATGATATTTCCGGAACCACAAAAATTGGCACACTGATATGTTATGAATCGGTATATGGAGATTTTGTCACAGGCTATATTCATAATGGGGCAAACATATTACTGGTAATAACCAATGATGGTTGGTGGGGGAATACGCCAGGGTACAAACAACTTTTAAGTTT
>JAUVKW010000194.1 GCA_030596025.1 Bacteroidota bacterium
CTGCTACAAAACTTAATGCCCCTGACGCTTACGGTCCGGGTCAAAGACATACGGGCAATGATGAGTTAAAATGCAAAATGAAGTCTTATTTGTTTTTTGCCTCCATAAGCTCCCTCAAGTGGTATAGGTTTTGGTATGGTCCTTCAATAAGAAACTTATTAATAAGCCAGACTGGTATATTTCCTCCCGGATCTACCAGCATCTGGTATGACACTCTCACCATTCCGGAAGGTTCAGGAATAAAATACCAGTAAGCATGTATGTTTTGAATCCGTATTATATTTTCCCTCTCCGCTATAAAGGTACCTCTTCCCTCCAGTTCAATATAAACAGTACTTAAATCTTCCTCCTGCACAAGTGTGGTATTCAATATAACATCACGATCTTTTAAGGGCCATGGAAAATCAGCAATATAGTAGTTTATATATTCAATATCGCTTGTTTTCTTTAGCGTTCTGCCTTCCTTTATATTGGAGACCCAATCAGGATAGGATTCTACATCAAGCACTGTCTTCACAAGATCCGGTATCTGTGCAGCAAAAACACAAGTAGCTTTAACCTCCTTAAACCTGGACTCCTCCGGGAACCTGGCATACAGCTCAATATTGTTTTTATTTTTTCTCAGAACCCAGGTAGAATCATGCTTTTGAGCAATGGTATCCTGTACCTGCATAAGGATAAGCGGAAGAAAAAGAACCAGCCTGAGAGAATTAAACATTTGTGTAAATTTTGTTTCTAAAGTTAAAGGAAAATCTTCATTTATTCGTGAAACTCAAATTTCAAAAAACAATTAAGTAATTTTGCATCCCTCTGCATCAGAACAAATCAGGATACATTTTCTCAATAAGCCTGGAACTGGAATCAAAATAGTATATTTGTATTTGATGTAATGAATAAAAATTTCATGAAAAATAAGTCAGTACTATTAAAGCTTCTGATCATTATATTTTCCATTTCCATTCTTTTTTCAGGATGCCTTCAAAAACACACATCACAAGATCAAACTCCATACGTAATCATGCTGTCTATGGATGGGTTTAGATGGGATTATGCCGATATGTATAACACACCCAATTTTGACAAAGTAGCCGAAAAAGGAGTTAAAGCAGAATCTATGCAAGCCTGTTTTCCAACCAAAACTTTCCCAAATCATTACTCTATTGTCACAGGATTATATCCCGATCATCATGGATTGGTCAACAATAGTTTTTATGCCCCCGATCTGGATCTTACATATAGGATAAGTGATAGATATATGGTAGAGAATGCCAGTTTTTATGGAGGTGAACCTATCTGGGTAACAGCAGAAAAACAAAACCTTACTGCGGCCTCTTTTTATTGGGTCGGTTCAGAGGCTCCAATTGGTGGCATTTACCCTAGCTACTGGAAAACTTACGAACATGAATTTCCTTTTGATCAAAGAATAGATACAGTTATTGCATGGTTGCAACTACCAGAAGATGTCAGGCCACATCTTATTACCTGGTATGTTGATGAACCTGACAGTAAGGGACATGAACTGGGGCCATTAAACCCCGAACTTGGTAAAACAATCGTCTACCTTGATAGTCTTTTAGGCCTTTTCCTCCAGAAAATTGAAGCCTTGCCAAATACCGGGAAACTGAATATAATTGTCACATCCGATCATGGTATGGGAAGTACATCTTCGGAAAGAAGAGTCAATCTATCGAAATATATAGACCCTGATTGGTTTCTTCATATTGCCGGAAGCAATCCGGTATACAATCTAACAGTAGAACCTGAATTCTATAATATAGCCTGGGAAAGCTTGAATAATATTCCAAATATGAAGGTCTGGAAAAAAGGGGAAGTACCTGAAAGACTACATTACGGAAATAATCCCAGGGTTGGGGACTTTATCCTTGTAGCTGATTCAAGTTGGAGCATAAGCTTCAGGGAGTCAAACTCCAGCTATACCGGTGGAACTCATGGATACGATAATTGCAATAAAGATATGCATGCTATCTTTTATGCCTATGGTCCGGCTTTTAAAAAGAATTATGTTCATCCTGGTTTTAACAATATTGATATCTATCCCTTACTTTGTGAAATTCTAGGTATTGAGCCTGCTCCGGTTGACGGCAAACTGGAACATGTAACCGATATGCTTGTAAGCAAATCAGAATAAATTACAATTTCTAAATTTCTCCTAAAGAGCCTTTCTTACAAAAACCAGTAGCTACGCAGTTTGTTTATTGGATTTTTGGTTATTGATTTTTATTTGTTTTTTATGATTTGAGATTTGTAATTCCATTCCATTGTTCATTTCCGAACAAACCTGTTCGCTTTCAAACAAGTATATAAACCCTTGCAAACTACCTTAAAGACATATACATCACATAATCCGCCACTTACACGAATTGGCATATAAGTTGATGTGAGGTCTTAGTTAAACTAATACCCCTATTATGTTTTTTACATATTTGAAAGTTGCCTTTAGAAACTTCTTCAGACAAAAATCCTACTCATTTATAAATCTATCAGGCCTCGCAATTGGAATTGCCAGCAGTATCATAATTGCATTATTTGTACTGCATGAATTCAGCTATGATAGTTTTCATGAAAATGCCGACCTTATATACAGAACAAGAGTGAAAGGCCAGATGATGGGGACTGAAATGGACATGGCCATAACTGCCCCTCCAATGGGACCTACTATGCTGAGGGATTACCCGGAAGTTACAAACTATGTAAGGTTAAGACAGTATGGTGACTGGTTAGTACGCTATGAAGACAAAAAATTCCATGAGGAAAATTTTCTTTTTGCAGATTCAACATTTTTCGAAATATTTGATTTTAAGTTGATTCGCGGAAATCCACATACGGTTCTTGATGAACCCAGATCTGTTGTATTGACAGAAAGTACTGCCAGGAAGTATTTTGGGAAAGAAGACCCAATTGGGAAAATGCTGCATCTTGAAACCGATACTACCTACTTTAAAGTTACCGGCATAGTAGAAGATGTTCCGGCTAATTCACATTTCACATTCGACCTGCTTGGCTCCCTTCATACCTATACCAGGAACCGCTTCCAGGACAACTTCTGGGTAAGCCATAGTTACTATACATATGTTCTGGTAGATCCTAATATTGATGTCGATCAACTGGAAGGCAAACTAAACCAGATGATTGATAAATATGTAGGCCCACAAATTGAAGAAGTGTTAGGCATCAGCATGGATGAATTTGAAGAAAGTGGAAATGCAATCGGATATCAACTACAGGCTATTAAGGATATTCACTTAAATTCTGATATCCAGTATGAGGTGGAAGCAAATGGGAATAAAACGCTGGTATTTATTTTCATTGTTATTGGCATATTAATTTTGATAGTGGCCATTATAAATTTCATGAATCTTTCCACAGCCAGATCGGCTGGAAGAGCCAGGGAGGTTGGAATCAAGAAGGTGGTTGGGTCATCACGAAAAAGACTCATATTTCAATTTTTTTTAGAATCACTATTTACCACATACTTTGCCCTATTGCTTGCTTTGCTGATTGTTGAACTGGTATTGCCTTCTTTCAACAATATTACACAACTTGAGTTAGGCATTCAATACCTGGAAAAACTTTGGATAATACCTTCTCTCCTTGTATTAGGACTTGTTGTTGGAATTCTTGCGGGCAGCTACCCTGCATTTGTTCTTGCTTCGTTCAAACCTACATCCGTTTTGAAAGGAACCATGGTTGCAGGGGTGAAGGGCAGTTTCCTCCGACGCATTCTTGTTATAGCCCAGTTTACGGTAGCTATCTCCATACTTCTGGGAAGTTTCGTAGCACAAAAGCAAATTGGCTTTATCCTGAACAAGGATCTGGGTTTTAATAAAGAAAATGTATTGGTGATCAGGAGACCTGATGCTCTGGACGATCAAATTGAAGCATTTAAGCAGGAATTAAGCAATCTGCCTGAAGTAGTTAGCGTGACACACAGCAACAATATTCCCGGGAGGAACTTTTCAAATAATGGCACTTTTGTAGAAGGAAGACCTGGTACAGAGATTTACCTTGTATGGCATGGATGGGTAAGCTACGAGTTTGCTGAAACCTTCTCTTTAGAAATGGCTGAAGGTAGATTCTTTAACAAAAATACACGTTCTGATTCAGCAGCAGTAGTATTAAACCAGGCAGCTGTTAAGGCCCTGGACCTGGGAGAAAACACACTTGAAAAACGATTGAAGATTCTAACCGGGCCAAATGAATATGTGTTTCCAAATATCATTGGGGTCATAAAGGATTTTAATTTTCAATCTCTGCATGAAGACATTGAGCCTATGGCTCTGTTTCCACTACGGGGTAATCCTGAAGGATATATTCCGGTAAAGCTCAAAGGAAATGAAAACTCAAAAACCGCTGAAGAAATTAAGAAGATATGGGGAAAATTTAACCAGGATTATCCTTTTGATTATTTCTGGATGGATGATGATTTTGAAAGTCAATATGATACAGAAAAACGGACAGGGAATATTCTTTTGATCTTCTCAATACTTTCTATCTTCATTTCATGTCTGGGCTTATTTGGACTGATCTCATTTACTTCTGAAAAAAGAACGAAGGAAATAGGAATTCGAAAAAGTCTTGGAGCAAGTATTCCAGGCATTTTAACTCTCTTATCTAAAGAAACCCTTATCTTAATAGCTATTTCAGCAATATTTTCAGCACCTGTTTACCTGGTCATAGATAAATGGCTGCAAAATTTTGCATTCCATATTAAATTTAATCCCGCAGTTTTTGCGCTTTGGCTTGGGATCACACTAATTGTTATTCTCATTATTGCATTAGTCACTGTAAATATTGTAGCCATTGGAGCTGCACGGAAAAATCCCGCAAATTCCCTGAGGCACGAATAGATAATTAAAAGATGTTTTATTATATTCCTGAGCTTGTGGCTCATACAAACAACTTACTACATAGTATACTCGCTCTGTTCTAAATTAGAAGACCTAAATAATTATTTACAAGAATGTTATCACCATGGTACTCATACCACCCCGTCCCTTACCTAGTATACTTAAATAGATTTTGTACATGATGAACTGTAGTTGATTTATTAATAGGTTGTTAAATGGTTCGGGACACCCCTCCTTAAAAGAAAAAGGAGGGGAATTTGGGTGTTTTTTTTATGATTAATATATTTTTCAATTCTCCTCATTTTCAAGGTGGAGTACCACATTCTGATAGGGCTGGGTTATGAGCGAAGGCTTCA
>JAUVKW010000035.1 GCA_030596025.1 Bacteroidota bacterium
AGTTTGGATCCAAGCGTACCGGTCCGGATCTTGCCAGGGAAGGTGTTCAATCGGGACCTTTATACAAACCTGATGCCTGGCACTTCAACCATTTAATGGATCCTCAAAAAATCAATGACAAATCTATTATGCCGCCTTACCCATGGCTGAATAGTAAAAACGTCAACCTGAGGTTAACTCCAAAGAAAATAAGGGTCATGCAAAAACTTGGAGTTCCATATCCTGATGGATATGACGAGCTGGCAGTGGATGATCTCATGAAACAAGCCGCTGAAATAACACATGGATTGAAAGCTGAAGGAATTGATGTGGAACCAGACAGTGAGATAATTGCACTGATAGCTTACCTTCAGAGACTGGGTACAGATATAATAGTTGATGATGAATAAATCTAAATATGATCTTAATACACTTGATAAATAACGTAATACTTACTGGTTTAGCTATATTTCCTGTTCTGGCGATGTTTTTATTCCTGCTTCTGTTTATAGGGATAATTATATACACATTTACTGCAGATAAAAAGAACATGGACAGCTGGAGTAATATCCCTATTGAGGAAGAGGAAACTTTAAATCAGGAAAAAAAATAAAAAATATCTGTTATGGATACAAATAATGAGCCTATTCAAAATCAAGATCAGAATTCCGATATTGATGGATTTTCAAATGAACGCCTAATTTCCGATCATGAGTATGATGGAATTCAGGAACTGGATAATGATATGCCACCCTGGTGGAAGTATCTGTTCTATATAACAATCATCCTGGCCATTGTATACTTTCTAGGGGTTCATGTTTTTGGCTTTATTGATCATCAAAATGAAAAGTATGAGAAGGAAATGGCCAATGCAAAGCTTTCTGTTTCTGAACTTGATATTATCAACGCAAAAACAGCTGTTGTTTTGAAAGATGAGGGAAGCCTGGCAGATGGGAAAGAAACTTTTGACAAAATATGTTCGGTATGCCATGGTAAATTTGGTGAGGGCCTTATTGGACCGAATTTTACAGATGAGTATTGGATCCACGGAGGGAGTATGGAAGATTTGTTTACTGTAGTTATTGAAGGCGTTCCGGCCAAAGGAATGATCTCATACAAGACCCAGCTTTCAGGTGAGAAAATTCAAAATGCATTGAGCTATATTCTTAATCTCCAGGAAACAGATCCTCCCAATCAAAAAGCTGCCGAGGGAGAGCTATGGATTGCTCCTGAAGAAGAAATCTCTTCTGAAGCTGATTCGTTAGAAAATGTCGGAGATGAAGAAGCTGTAGAGTCAACTACAGAATAAATATTCTGCCATATTTCCAGGGATAAGGAACTATGAATCAAAAATCCAATAATCAATCTTTTAGAGATAAGCTTACTACAGTAAGTGATGATGGAAAAAGAGTATGGGTCTATGCAAAACAGCCCAAAGGAGTTTTATATAGGTACAGGCAATTTGTCGCTTATGCAATGGTTATCTTCCTTATTTTTGCGCCTTTTCTGAAAATTGGTGGAGAACAATTTATACTTCTGAATTTTCTGGAACGAAAATTTGTGATTTTCGGCATCATTTTCTGGCCTCAGGATTTCCACCTGTTTGTCATGGCTTTAATCAGCTTCATTGTTTTTATTGTATTATTCACTGTAATATATGGTCGCTTATTTTGTGGATGGGTATGCCCTCAAACTATCTTCATGGAGTTTATTTTCAGAAGAATAGAATGGTTTATTGATGGAAATTCACAAAAGCAGAGAAAGCTGAAAGAGCAGGCATGGAACCTTGAAAAAATCAGCAAAAGAGTGGTCAAGCATGCACTATTCTACCTGTTTGCACTCATCATCACTCATTCTTTCTTGTCCTATATCATCGGAATTAACCAGGTTAAGGAACTATACGTTCTGGGACCTAAGGCCCATCCTGGCACTTTTGCAGGGATCATGGTTTTTTCAGGTGTCTTTTATTTTATATTTGCCTGGTTCAGGGAGCAGGTATGCACCATTACATGTCCATACGGAAGGCTGCAGGGTGTAATGCTCGATACAAATTCTATGATAGTTGCCTACGACTACAATAGAGGCGAACCCAGAAATGTACATAATAATAAGGATGCAAATGCCGATTGTATAGATTGTCGTAATTGTGTTACTGTTTGCCCAACCGGAATCGATATCCGCAATGGCACCCAATTGGAGTGTATTAATTGCACTGCATGTATAGATGCCTGTAATTCGGTAATGACCAGGATAAAGAAACCAAAGGGACTGATAAGGTTTGCATCGGAAAAATCTATCAGGGAAGGAATCACACACAAATTGAATGCCAGGGCAATTGCCTATACTATTTTACTTGCTGTCCTCCTGGGTGTTGTTGCATTTCTTTTTCATATCCGTGCAGATATTGAGACTACTATTTTACGGGCCCCGGGAACATTGTACCAGGAAACCGAAGAAGCTTATACAAACCTTTATAATATTGAGATAGTGAACAAAACAAGGAGGAAATTTCCTGTCTCCATTAAAATACATGAAGGGAAAGGTAAACTACAAATGATTGGAGGAGACCTTTGCGCCTTGCGTGGAGAACTGGTAAAAGGAATGTTTATTATTCTCATCGGTAAGGAAGAGTTGAGTTCTTCTAAAAATAAAGTACCTCTTGGAGTTTATTCGGGAGAAGAGTTAATAGAAAAAGTATCATCTACTTTTGTCGGCCCTAACAACCTGGATACTTATTAACCCGCTTTATTCATACAAAAGCGAAGCGAATTGTATGAACCGGAACGAAGTGGAGCTCGACGAAGTCAATGCGCGAAGGACAATGGGAAGCAAAGCGGGAACCGACCAACGGGAGCTCACGAAGTAAATCCCGATTTAGACTTACCCAAATTTGGGGTAATGAAATGATCCAAATTTGTTGGTATAGTCTTAATCGCAGAAAATGTATGCATTTTCCGGGTTAAGTTTAGAGGGGTGGTTTAGAGCTTTACTAACCGGGAAATTATTAGTTAGAAAATTGAATATTGGATTTTGTGATTTATTAAAACAAGACGCAACTATATGAAGCTTAAAATCAACTGGGGTACAGGAATACTTATTGTTATCATTCTGGGATTGATGTGGTATATTTCTCTTGTTATATATAGTACAAGTCAGAAATTTCATCTCGTGGAAGACGAATATTATTCCCAGGGTATCAATCATGAAAAACATATTGAAAAAGTTAGAAATGCTCAAGCTCTGAATGAAAATTTTTCGTTAGAAGTAATGAAAGATTCTCTTATACTAAAGATACCTGATTGGGATTCCGGCGATGTGGTTCAGGGAACTATATGGTTTTATCGTCCGAATGATGCGGATGATGACTTCAGCCTGGCACTGGCCATTGATAATAGTGGAAGACAGGCCATTTATACAAAAAACCACAGAAAAGGGAAGTACACGATAAAACTCGACTGGCAGGTGGGTAACACCAAATATTATGATGAGACAGTAATAATGCTTTACTAGACCTGGTAATCAATAGGCAGTCGACATGGAAGTAAATAAGAATCAAACAAGATAAATTATTCGGTCTTCAAATTGCTGACTGAAGATTGTTAATTTTATGAAGTAAATATGGATCTTTTAACTGCGTTAACGCTTGGACTAATAGGCAGCTTTCATTGTGTAGGTATGTGTGGCCCCATAGCCATTGCCCTGCCCCTTCCAAAAAAAAACTTCAGCTATAAATCATTAGGAGTCATTCTATATAGCCTTGGCAGGATGATAACTTACGGAATTTTAGGAGGCATATTTGGCCTACTGGGGAAAGGAATAAAAATGGGAGGCTTCCAGCAAGTTGTTTCTATACTAATGGGAGTAGTTATGATTCTTTCTATTGTATTTCCTTTCATTTTCAAGAACCGGATCAACCTGAATACCATGTTTGGAGGATATGTTTATCGTTTTGTGGGGCAATTCAGAAAACTCTTCCAGATTCGGACTTTTTCTTCTTTGCTTTTCATTGGCCTTTTAAACGGACTTCTTCCATGTGGCCTTGTTTATATTGCTATTGCAGGAGCTATCAATACAAATGATATAATGTTGGGAGTTATGTATATGGTGTTTTTTGGTCTGGGAACTGTGCCACTGCTGGCCGCCGTTAGTTTAATTGGAAATGTTATTAGTGGGAAATTCAGATCCTCGGTAAACAAAATAATTCCTTATGTAGTTATTATTATAGGCATACTTTTTATTTTGCGCGGCCTGGCCCTTGGAATACCTTATGTTAGTCCGAAAGACAAGATGCTTGAGCCCCATAAAAAGATGAGCATGGTAAAGGAAAAGCCTGTTCAGAATAGCAAGATGTTAATTAGTGATAGAGTTAACTTCCAGTATCCGGCTTGACAGGAAACCTGCAATGCAATTTCTCCATAATTCCTTATTCAGTATTTAATAAGACTCCTTCTCATATTGAAGCCGAATGAATATGTTAATATCCTGATCAGCAAATAATTATTTTTAAATTTAGGTGATAAGTTTATATGCAATTTATTTGGAATTAAACAGGAAATATATACATTTAAAGCTGCATAAATCAAATATGTCCCTTAATTCATTAACCAAATAATAAAAACTGATGAAAAACCTTAGAAAGATTTCTTCTTTAATGACCTCGTTATTGAAGCGGTTGATTGTCCTTTGCCTGGTATTAACCATGGCAATTGTATTACCTGAAACAATGTTTGGACAGCAAACGCTGGATGAGGTAAAAACGGAACGAGGACTCGATGATAATGATGTTCTCGCTGCCCTAAAAACATTCATGCCTCGTGGTGGGCGTGATGAATACTTTGCCTTTGTAGGTACCGGAAACGCCGGAACCATGGTTGTTTATGGAGTTCCTTCCATGCGTATATACAAATATGTGGGTGTATTTGCCCCAGAACCATGGCAGGGATATGGATTTGACGATGAGAGTTCCCTGATGCTAAAAAAGAACTCTCCGGATAACCGGATTTATACATACGGGGATATGCGCTATCCTGCCCTTGGTGAAACCGCTGGTCAGTACGACGGAAAATATCTGTTTTATTCAGATGGTGCAAATTCAAGAGTTGCATTGCTTGGACTTGATGATTTTGAAACCAAGCAGGTGCTGGCAAACCCTTTATTTATTAACTGCTTCCCCGGTGTAGCAGTTACTCAGAATACTGAGTATGTGATCCAGTCGAGCCAATACCCGGCTCCATGGGTTTATAAATCTATCAATGCAGATGATTTTAAATCAGGTGTTACTTTCTGGAAATTCCACGATCCCCCTGTATCTGCCGAAACAGGTCATCACATTGGCCGTATGCTCAAAGACCAATCCTTTTCTGTGGAATTGCCCGCTTTTACGCTGGATTATTTTGATGCAGGAAAAATGGGCTCTGGCAATTTTGTTGTAGGTATTGCAGACAAAAATGATGAGCATTTTCTTTATGTGCTGGATTATCTGAAGCTAGAGGCTGCTGATAAGGTAAGTATACACGAATCAGATGTAGTTCTTATGGATGTTGCCATTGCTGCAAATGCAATTGCAATGATTCAGCTTCCTGCAAAGGCTCATAAAGTAAAATTCACAAAGGATGGAAAATACTTTATCACTGCCATGGATGAGTCCATTGTCTTTGATTTTGAAAAAATGAAAGCCGCTATTGATAATGGCACTTATAGTGGAACAACTGAAGGAGATATTCCTTTACTGGATGTTGAAGCTATCAAACACGGATCAATTGCTCTCGGAAGCGGGGTTATTGATTTCACTTTTGAATACAGAGAAAATGTTGTTTACTCTTCTGTATACAATGACAAGAAAATTGTTCGCTGGAATTACAATACTCTTGCTAAAGAAGGCGAACTGGAATTAAGCTTTAAGCCGGGTCAGGTTATGATTCCTCAAGGACTTGCCACCAACCCACATTCTAATTACCTCACTGTAGTTAATAAAGAAGGTTTATACGAAAACTTTTTAAGTGTTGGAACTATGCGTCCCAGCTTCAATCATTTAATAGATATCAGCTCTGATGCAATGCGCGATATATATACTATGAGTATTCCCCAGGCCAATATATATGGTTCTGTTGCAGTGCTTCGTACTGTTATAAAGCCTATTATCCGTTATGAAACCGGAACAAACACCCGTACTGGTGAAATTTCAGAATATAAAACTGTTGCCGGTAAAGAAAAAATTGAAAGAGAAGGAAACAGGGTGCATATCTTTGGTACGCTGATCCGTTCTCATATTGTTCCTGAAATAGTTGAGGTAAATGAAGGAGATATTGTTACTTTCCATCTTACCAATCTTGAAAGAGCTGAAGATGAAACCCATGGATTTACTGTTGACACGTATGGAATACATGGTAGTTTTGAGCCCGGAAAAACAGCCTCACTTACTTTTACGGCCGACCGTCCAGGTATTTTCCCTTTTTATTGCACTGAATTCTGCTCAGCACTTCACCTTGAGATGGAAGGCATTTTGCTGATTCGTCCAAAGAACTATACCGGACCTGAAGCTGAAGAAGAAGTTGCCCTTACTGAGGAAGAACTTGCAGGATACAAGAAGAATTATGAGGAGAAACTTACAGTTATTGATGCTACACAAGAAGTCATTAACGGAGTAGTCGAGTGGCTTAAAGAAAATAATTATCAGGATTATGACTATGTGAATGAACTTGTCTTGGATGCTGTAGATCAGTTAAATAAGGCAGCCGAAACTAAAGAACGTTATGAAAAATATGCTGCGGAAGGAAAATGGAGAGATGCTTTCCTCTGGGCAGAGCAATATTTCCAATACCAGGTAAAAGCTGCTGATGCAGGTTTGCGTGCTAAAGAGCTTCTGGGAATTGAATTGGAAGCTGCAAATGAAATGTAATCACAGTTTATAATTATTGCTAAATCAAAAAATATAAAAATCATGAAATATTTAAGAAAAATAAATTACCTGATATTAGCGGTCCTTATTGGATTCTCCATGACTCTTTCGAGTTGTGGTGGTGGAGAACAAGGTGCCAAAGGAGATATTGGTGCTCCATTCGGGGATGAGTCCTTTAAGAATATAGTCGATCGTAGAGAGCTCAATGCGGATGATGTTCTGGCAGCAGCCAAAACCTATACTCCTGATAATCTTTCTGATGAATTTGTGGCCATGAACTCAGGAGGACAGGCAGGGAATATGCCTATGTATGCAGTACCTTCTATGAGGATGATGAAGTATATTCCGATTTGTGCCCGACAGCCAATTGCCGGATATGGTTACAGTATGGAAACTATGAAAATGATGGAGAAAGGCTTTATTGACGGAGCCGAACTTTTCTGGGGAGACACACACCACCCGGGTTACTCCGAAACCAATGGAGTATATAACGGAAAATGGGCCACTGTTAACGACAAGGCCAATCCACGTGTTTATATAATTAACTTGCAGGATTGGGAACTGGTAGATGTAATTCCCCATCCCATATTTAGATCAGACCATGGTGGAAATTTCTTTACTCCAAATTCAGAGTATATTATGGAAGCCACTCAATACCCGGCTCCTTTCGACCATAAGTACTACCCTCTCTCCCAAAGTAATTTTGAAAAATACTGGCGGGGTGGTCTTACTTACTGGAAATTTGATAATGAAACCGGAAAAGTTGATACAGATAATTCTTTTACATTTGAATTCCCTCCCTACACCCAGGATCTTTCCGATGCTGGTAAACTGGCAAGCGATGGATGGGGATTTACTAATTCTTTCTGCACAGAAATGTATTACGGTGGTATGGAGAGCGGACGTCCCCCATTTGAAGCAGGATGCTCCTCCAAGGACGTAGATTATCTTCATGTAACCAACTGGAAGAAAGCAGTAGAACTGGTTGCAAATGGCATGTATGAGATCGTCAATGGACATAAGGTAATTACCATAGATATGGCCATCAAGAACGACCTGTTTTTTCTAATTCCTGAGCCTAAATCCCCCCACGGTGTTGATGTTGATCCTACAGGTGACTACATTGTGGTAGCTGGAAAACTTGACTCACATGCCTGGGTCTATTCCTTTGAAAAGATCATGAAGGCAATTGATGATCGTAATTTTGAAGGAGTCGATAAGTATGGCATTCCTATCATTTCTCTTGAAGATGCCCTGCATGGAAGTGTGGAAGTAGGTCTTGGCCCATTACACAACCAATATGACGATGAACTGGGTGTTATTTTCACTTCAATTTATGTAGACTCAAGGATTACAAAGTGGGATTACATCAAACTTGAAGTTCTGGATTATGTACCTTCTCATTACAACATTGGACATTTGGTTTCTTCTCACGGGGATACACAAGAACCTACTGGAGATTACTTAATTGCTCTGAATAAATTATCTATTGACAGATTTAACCCGGTTGGCCCTCTGCATCCACAAAATCATCAATTGATAGACATTAAGGGTCCGAAAATGAAGATCATTTATGACTTGCCAATTCCAATGGGAGAACCTCACTATACCATAATGATGAAAAAGGGAATGTTTACTCCTATTTCAAAATATGATGTTGGGACTGACATTACCACAAGGGAAAAGTCTAAATACTATACCGATTTGGGTGCTGAAAAGGTAAGCAATAAGGGAAACACAGTGAAAATATTTGGTACTATTAAGGATGGCGCAGTCACTCCTGCCAACATTAAGGTAACACAGGGTCAGAAAGTATTTATTCACCTAACCAATCATGGTCAGGCAGAAGTTGATCATTATGTGTATGAGATTTCTTCTTATGACAAAATGTATCGTTGGAGGCCAGGTGAAACTGCTACCCTTGAATTTGTTGCTGAAAAATCGGGTATGTATCCTCTCCTGCTTGACGAGATGCACCATCCTGGAAACAGAAAGCTCCAGGGGTATTTATCCGTTGAATTCAATGCCGATGCTGAAAGCCAACGCCTTTTAGCTTTTGCTGCCAGGGTACAGGATGATATGATGATGCAAGCCTTCAAGCCTTCCTCCATAGAATTGGAGAATATGCTGGATGGTGAAATTGAATACCTGAACCATGGATGTAATGCCTGTCACAGATTTGGTGAAGAATATAACGGTCCTGATCTCTTAATGGTAGACAAACGTAGAAATGATGAATGGCTGAAGTCATGGATCACAGATACCGAAAGTCACTATGGTGAGGCTGATATTGAAGCTATGAGGCAGAAATATAAACTGGCTATGCCTAACCAGAATGTTTCAGATGAAGCTGCTGACAAGATCATTACATTCCTGAAACTTGAAACAGAACGTGTGATGAGTGAGCTTAAGTAATATACTTTACATTTTCAAAAGGGACAAGGTTTCTACCTTGTCCCTTTTTTGTGTTGTAAAGTATATCTAAATATTTACATATAAATTTTTAATTTTGTAATATTGTCTTCTTAATTTTAATTAAATCTGAAACTTTATAAAATCTAAAATCATGAGAAAAATTCTTGCTTTAAGTATTGCGATTGTTATTGGAATGGCCCTTTTCATAAGTTGCGGAGGCGGTGGATCAAAATCAGCCAAGCTTGTTGGTAATGCTGAAAATGGAAAAGATGTTTATGACCGTGTTTGTATAGCCTGTCACATGACCGGTGTTGCCGGAGCTGCCGCACTTGATAATAAAGAAAGATGGGAAGAAAATGCTGCAATGGGCATGAAGGCTTTGCACCTTGCTGTTATCAATGGTGTACCCGACGGAAAATATGGAGTAATGGCTGAAAGAGGTTCCTGTACTGACTGTTCAGACCAGGATTTATATGATGCCATTGTATATATGCTTGGTGAGGCAAATGTCACAGCAGGTGAATAGTTAAGTTTCATAATATAAACCCCTAATTCAAAATTATGAGCAAGTATAAAATATATGGCGGAGCAGCACTGCTGCTATTGATTATCACCTATTTTCTTCCTATCTGGTGGGTTGCCTTGCAAAGTATTCAGTATCCCAAAACCATGTATCCCGACGGCATCAGGATAGAATTCAAATACAACGGAGTTTATAATGGCTGTAAGGGAGAGGAAAGAGAAGAACTTGCTGCCTCACAGGCAGGAGCAGACTGTCTTATTGAGATGAATGCAATAAACCACTTTATCGGGATGTTCCGTATTACACAGGGTCGTAATCGTGATACAAGTCGGGAATACCCGGTTTATTATGTATTCGATACCGAAAAAGATGCAGTTGGCGATGATATTATTGACCCTGAAACAGGAAAACCAATAAAAATTGATGTTACTCCTGGTTTCCTTAAATTCCTGGATGGCATTATGATCTATTCTCCTTTTCTGTTCCTGCTGATGGTAGCCTTCGGACTTCTGTTTATTTTCAGTAAGAAACGGGTAAATGCAGGATTTGCTATCTTACCGGCATTGCTTCCTTTCTATTTCCTGGGCATGTATATCAAAGGTTTATATTGGTATGGACATCATCTTGGATTGCATGGCGGTGGAGCATTTGAAGGAATCAAAGAATTTATGCCTACCGTGTTTGGAGAAGGAAAAGTTGCACAGTTTGTGACAATGTCCTATCCCTATCCGGGCTTCTTTGTTGCCCTGGCAGTATTTGTATTATTCATATTGGCCATTCTTTTAAAGCGTAAAGAATTGACAGCACCTACGCATAGTTAAGATTGGTTTAATAATATACTTTTTTGAGGAGGGGTAGAATAATACATATATTATTTTGCCCCTTTTTTTCGTGAAACACAAATTCCAAAAACGCAGCGATGAAAAATAAAATTCTTATTGCACTATTCCTGATAAGCCCCCTCCTGGCTCATAGTCAGGAAAGAATATTCGGCACCCTGAATCCTATGGATTTTACACTGCAGGATTCTACACCTGTTCCACTCCAGGATATTATTGACATGGCTTCGGATGGAGACACTATTCTCCTTGAACCAGGCTATTATGCTGGTCCTGTCTTCATTCGAAAAAACAGAATTGTACTCAATGGACAGAACAAGGCAGTTATTTCAGGAATGGGCTTTGAAAGTGTTCTGTACCTGGAAGGAGATAGTATACATATCAAAAATATGGTAATTACCGGTTCAGGAGGATCACATGACAGAATAGATTGTGGAGTGAAAATTACTGGTAATTATAATACCGTGGAGAACTGCCGTATCAAGGAGTGCCTCTTTGGAATAGATATCTTCAAGTCAGACGGGAATCTCATAATACATAATGAAATCTCCTCCCTGGCCCGCAGATCAAAAGCCCTGAAGGGAGATGCTATACGTTTATGGTGGGCTAAAAGAAACACCCTGCATGGAAATTACTGGCATAATGTACGGGATATGGTAATTTGGTATTCCGAAGAAAATCTTATTGAGGAAAATAAGGGAGTCGGGAATCGTTACAGCATTCATTTCATGTATGCCCATAACAACCGCATAAGGGCCAATGAATTTTATAATAATTCTGTGGGTGTATTTCTCATGTACAGTGAACGTACTATTATGACTCATAACCTGATAGTTGGCTCAACAGGAATCAGTGGAATGTGCCTTGGCTTAAAGGAAACCTCCTCAAACCAAATCCTGCACAATCGATTTATCTATTCTGCAGAAGGGATACATGTAGATAGATCCCCCTATGTTTTTGAAGAAATTAACACAATTGCTAATAATGAAATAGCCTTTTGTGGAAGTGCTTTCTTTTTTCATACTAACCAGGAAGGAAATCTAATTAAGGAAAATTATATTCATAACAATTTATCACAGGTAACGATTCAAGGAAAAACAGCCAATGGTAACCGTTGGATAAATAATTACTGGGATGATTACCAGGGCTTTGATAAGGATGGAGACAATGTGGGTGATTCTCCTTACCGTCTATATAATTATGTAGAGCATATATGGGATTATAATGAAGATGTTAAATTCTTTTTTGGCTCTCCCCTGTTGGTAGTCCTTGATTTCCTGGAACGACTGGCTCCATTCTCTAAGCCTAAATTTGTTCTCAGGGATAATTATCCTGTATATATATGGGAAGAAAAAAATATTATTTCTGAATTTTAGTAGTCCAAATTTTACTACCTTTACTAAGGATGAGAAAATTTGTATCTATACTCTTGTTAATCGCTTACCTGGTTGTTTTATTAGCACCCAGTTTTCCCCATTTTTATTCATTTGCCTACAAACATTTAAATAAAGACAACACAATATCCGGTCTGCATTTTGATTTGTCTGATTCAATGATTGGTGATGAATGCTACCTGAAAGCTATTCTTGAAAGGGCATCCGAAGATTCAAAAACCCGGAAAGCACCAGCTCCTGTCAATCCGGGCCCTGAAGTAAATAACTTTATTTTTCTAACCAGCGATATCTTTTCATACCAATATGTTGATACACACGCAGGTTTTCAGTATCTGCAATACAGCTTCTCTATTAAGGAAGCTATTCGGGAAATTCCCTCTCCCCCACCTAAATACATTGTCTGATAGAGTTCCTTATTACTTTCAGGATGCTGATATGAGATATCAAATCTGTAATTCTTTGTGAATTTTGGGAACTATAATAGTCTGAAAGTTTTTTTGAGGAATCTTCAATAATGTACCTAATTCAGGTACATGGACATTAACTGCATTAGAATTTTTCAAGCCCATCTTACTAAATGAACAAAAAATGTTACTAAAACATAAATATATTTCAATTATAATATTACTGTTTATTTCAGGTAATATTTATGCCCAAATGGATACCATACATCTTGAAGAGATACTCGTTACAGCCAGGGCATCTAAAGACATCATTCAATCCAATATTTCAGGAGAATCTATTGAACTCGGCGGAGTTCATGATGTAGGGGAAATTTTTATGAATCAAAGTGGTTTTGGTGTAGTAAAGCGTGGGAACTACGCAATGGAGCCTGTATTACGAGGCTATAAATATGAACAATTGAATGTTCAGATCAACGGGGGAATTCGTAGTTCCAATGCCTGCCCAAACCGCATGGATCCTGCAATTTCTCAAATAAGCCCTGAAGATATTGAAAAACTAGAAATCATTAAAGGCCCTTACAGTGTGCGATTCGGACCATCATTTGGTGGCATTTTAAATATCATTACCAAACGGCCGGAAAAATCAGAGGTCTTAAAAATTTCAGGATCAGTAGATGGAGGATTTGAATCAAACGGATCAAATTACTTTACTAATGTAGCCCTCTCCATGGTAAACAAATCTTATGACCTGCTAATAGGAGGAGGATACAAAGACTATGGAAATTATATAAGTGGTGCTGGAGATGAAATAGCTTCTTCATTTACAAGGACTGCCTATTCGGTAAAACTAGGTTTAAACCCGGGCCATCATCAGCGAGTTCAAATCAACTGGCAGCAGGGCTTTGCCAGGGATATTATGCATGCAGGTCTTCCTATGGATGCAGACAAGGACGATGCCAGTATACTTTCTGTAGATTACCAGAACTTGTACCTGAGCGATAAACTATTCTCACTAAAAGCTAAGGTTTATGGTTCATTTGTTGACCATGAGATGTCTAATAATAATCGCCCGAATTATGCAGCCTCACATGCTGTAACTCCTGTTAATGCATTAGTTTATGGCGGAAGGACTGAACTGGGAATAAAGGCTTCTGAAAATAATTTTATGTACCTTGGAATGGATTATAAACACATTGAAAAAGATGGAATAAGGATCAGGGAAGTATATTATAATGCTTGTTCGGGTGCTAGCTTTGATCCCCCATTGCATTTTGAGGATCTGGTGTGGCAGGATTCTGAGAAGGATAATGTGGGTTTGTTTTTTGAAAATAAATATCAAATCAATTCAGAAATGACCTGGTTAAGTGGTATTCGGTTAGATTATACCACCTACTCCATCAATAATCCGGCGCCTGATTTTGAAGACCTGTACAATAATGATTTATCAACAGACCCAGGAATAAGTTTCAGTGTTCATTCAAGCCTCACATGGCAGTTAAATGAAGGTACCTCAATTCAGTGGGCACTCGGACGAGGCGTACGCACCCCGGAATTACTTGAAAGGTATATTAATCACTTCAGCGTGGGAATGGATGCCTATGAGTATGTTGGAAACCCATATCTGGAACCGGAAATTAACTACCAGACAGATCTGAAAATTGAAAAAAGCTGGAATTCAGGAATGATTTACGGGGATGTATTTTACTCCTACCTGAATAATTATATCACTGCTAAGGTAGATACTAGCATTGATCGTAAATTTCTACCTTGCATGAATCCTAAAAATGCCAAGAGGTTTATGAATGTTGAAAAAGCTTTTATGTATGGCTTTGAAGCCGGACTTGAAGTGCAATTCCTTAAAAAGCTTAGTTTTAGCCTGGGTGCAGGCTATACATATGCACAAAACATTAGTTGGGATGAACCTCTTTCAGAAATCCCTCCGTTTGCGGTAAATACATCTCTTGCTTATAAAGGTGAGAAATTGGAGGCTGCATTGAGCTCACGGATTGTTGCAAAACAGACCAGAATATCAGAAAGTTTTTCTGAAACTGAAACACCGGGCTTTACTGTTACAGATTTTAAAGTATATTATACTCCCCTTAATATGTTGAAATTACATTTTTCGGTAACTAATATTTTTGATGTGAATTATGTAGAGCATTTGAGCAGAGCTTACAAAAATATGGATGTTCAAAGCCTGTATTACGAACCAGGCAGAAGCTTTAATATAGTTATGAAACTTAAGTTTTGACAAAACTATACGGATAGAAAATTTTGCAGGTTGAGATGAGGTATGTCAAAAAAAAATAGATAAATTTAGGCTGTAAAATCAAGTATTAATCAGAAGCAAAAGGTACTAAAATGAAGAAAAATGCAAGCGACCTTAGCAGACGTCAATTCCTGATATCAGGTGCAATAGCTGTTACCTCAATGGCAGCTGTAGGTGCAGGAGTTGGCGTTATTCAGAAAGTAAGGGGCAGGGATACCCGCACCCAGGATTTTTTAAGACCTCCCGGAGCCATATCGGAAGATGACTTTATATATGGTTGCATTAAATGCGGATTATGCGTTCAGATATGTCCTATTCAGGCAATCAAACTTGCCGGAATTAAGGAAGGACTATCGTACGGAACTCCCTATATTGATGTTAGGGCGCAGGCATGTGATTTTTCCTGTGACTCACTACAATGTGTAGAGACCTGCCCTACCGCTGTGCTTGACTTTTCTCCATATAAAAAAGTAGGTGAAGAAGCTATTATGAATTATGATAAGGATGTTACTGATCCTGATTTTAATCCATTTAAAGTTCAGATCCAGGCCATGAAAGAGGCAGTTCGTATGGGGAAAGCCCGGTTAAATGAAACTACCTGTTATGCTGTGCAGGGTGTATGCTCTCATGGAGGAGAAGGATCTGAAGGAAGAGGAGAAGGTAGAGGCCAGGGCCGCAGACAAGGAGGAGGAGGAGGACGTGGATTAGGTAGGGGGCAGGGACAAGGAGAAGAGAGAGGACAAGGGTTCGAGGGGATTTCCAGGGGAGAAAACTTCAAAGGGATTTACAGGTCTCCAAATAGTGATTCTCCGAATGCTACGCCACTTAATGAACGGGTTTTCGACAGACGTGTTTGTGATCTATGCGTTACCGAATGCCCGATTGGGGAAAAAGCCATTGTGATGGAGGTTCAGGAAAACGAACTGGGTGAGCAAAGCTATAAACCTAAAGTTCTGGACGGATGTACAGGTTGTGGTGTTTGCGTTATGGTTTGTCCCACCGAGGGACCAAGTATTATTGTTGAACCTATTAAATCCTAATCCCATGCTCGACAAAATATTTTCGAATATTAAAAAAAAGCCCCCGATTAAGGCAAAACCTATAGCAGAGATGGCCCATACCAAATTAGGTATTGATTATAAAGTATGGTGTAAGACAGAAACAGGCAATCATAAAATGAGGAACATAAGGTGGACTGTTTTAATTGGTTTTAGCCTGCTATTTACTCTCTCCTTTTACTTTGATCTGTCAATTCTTGAGGGTTCACTCAGCGGCTCACGTTTAATTGGGTTTTACCTGATGGACCCCTACAATGCCTTGCAATTATTGGCAATCTCTTCCAAAACAGGCTACATCATCCATCTTACTATGAATTTCTGGATCGGCTTCATTACCATTGTATTATTTTATTTCATTATGGGTGGCCGAACCTACTGTTCCTGGTTATGCCCTTACCATTTCCTGGCTGAAATGGGAGAAAAACTTCATAATTACCTGGTAGAAAAGAAAAAAATTAAGGAACATACCTACAATCAATCATTGCGATATGTCTTCTGGATTGGTTTTATACTTATGGCTTTCTTAACAAAGAACCTGGTATTTGAAAATATAAATCCTGTTGGAATACTATCCAGAGCAATGATCTATGGCCCCGGATTAATACTTTTTTGGATTCTGGGTCTTATTCTTTTTGAAATAGTTTACAGTAAACGATTTTGGTGCAGGTATGTATGTCCCCTGGGTGCAACTATGGGAATGATAGGAAGTTTTGCTCCGGTTACAATTAAGTTTGACCACGATAAATGTGGTTATTGCATGGATTGCCAGGATGTATGCCTGGTTCCACACGAACTGTGGTTTGTAAAACGTGGCAAAGCTACTCAAAAGATTCATTACACAGGTTCGGATTGTACCCGTTGCGGACTCTGTGTAGATACTTGCGGAGGAAAGGCACTAACATTTACATTTAAGGGTTTAAACAAAATTGTCTGATGATAAAAAATAAGGAGAGTTTTATACATATTGAAAATCTTACAAAGCTTTTCAAGAAGCAGGAGGTTTTACATGATTTAAGCATTGACTTAAACCATGGAGACAGAATTAGCCTGAGTGGACCAAATGGGGCAGGAAAAACTACCCTGCTCCGCTGCATACTCGGACACTACCTTCATGAAGGGAAACTGGAAGTGCTGGGCATGAATCCAAGGAAACAACACCAGGAATGCATGCAGCAAATTGGTTTTGTACCGCAAATTCCCCCTCCTATTGAAATGACTGTAAAAGAAATGCTGGGTTTCTTCTCAAAATTAAGCAATACCCCACAGGAAAACTTTATAGAAATCACACATAAACTGGGTCTTGAAATTGAGGAAAATTTCTCAAAGCCATTTTATAAGCTGTCAGGTGGAATGAAACAAAAATTGCTTATTGCCTTTGCCCTGGGAAGAAAACCAAAGATTTTGCTTATGGATGAACCATCTGCTAACCTTGATCCTAAAGCCCGTGATGTATTATTTGACAGCCTGGGAAAAGTAGATGAAAACACACTTATGATATTGAGCAGCCATCGATTCAATGAAGTCTCAAAGCTGGCTAACCGCTTCATTGAAATGGATCTTGGTGAAGTAGTAGAAGATCGTAGAATTTAATTAAAATATAAACAGATGAAAAAATCAATTTTAGTAATAATGATAATGCTGGGTACTTTGTCCTGCAATAATGAAGTGGACTATAGTGCCCGTGATATAAACTGGGACAGGGATATTTGCGTTACCTGTCTGATGGGTCTTGCAGAACAGGAATATTCTGTTCATGCTATCAACACTGAAGGTAAGGTCATATGGTTCGATGACCTTGGTTGTCTGATTGAATACATGGGATATCCGGAATGGGAAACATTTAATGGTGAAGAATCAAAAATATGGATTGGCGATTGTGACCATGGTGGCTGGATTGATGCGAAGGAAGCACATTATCGCTATGGAGACAAAACACCAATGGGTTATGGTTATGGAGCCATGAAGCATGCAAATGATTCGAGCTTTGACTTCAATACCACCATTCAACGTATTAAGGATGGAATTACTATGAGAGAAGCCTTTTTAAAAGCAAAAGGCATATCGGTCAGCAATGATTGAGTGTAAATCCATTATTACCCTTCAAGTCAATAAGAAAGCAAGCGACAAATTGAATATTGAACATCGATTAACGAATTATGATTTAGGAAGTTAATTAAGTTTAAATAAATATGATTTACCTGCTTGTCGGCAGACAGAAAAGGCCGTCCGATTGTTTTTCCAGTTTTGATAATTGAAATTATGAATTTACCCCTTGAAATAAGTCATAGATTTAGAGAAGCTATTTCTCTGGGTAAATCTAAAATCGTTAATCAGTATTCGGTGTTCGATATTCAAAAGGGAAAATGAAAATGATCAAAAGATAACAATGGCTCATAAACTACACGGAGTAACATAGTAAATTGAAAAATATGAATATACCAGCCCTCACTAAAAAGAAAATTCTGCCCGAAGGATTAACCCAAATCACAATGCTTGAAATCAGGCAAAGCATTCGATCTAAATGGTTCTGGGCTTATAGTTTATTATTTGGCGGATTTGTGGCCCTGATGTTTATCATGGGAATAACTGAATCACAGATTATTGGTTTTGTGGGTTTAAGCCGCTTAATGGTCACTTTTATGCAGGTATGCATGGTTATACTACCCATATATGTGTTAATTACAACGGTTCGTTCTGTTGTAGGTGACAGAGAAACTAATGTAATGGAATATATGCTTTCATTGCCTATCTCGCTTTCCGGATATTTTTGGGGCAAATTAGCCAGTAAATTCTTTACCATTTATGTTCCTGTATTTGTGGCATTTTTAGGTGCAGCCCTATGGGGCAGTATAACAGATATAGATGTGTCATGGAATCTTTTTGCACTCTATAGCGGACTGCTTGCTGTAATGGTCTTCTGCTTTCTTGGGCTTGGAATGTTGATATCAGTTTTGGCCCATTCCCAGAACCAGGCCACCGGTGCAGCCTTTATTAGCTGGCTTTTCCTGGTAGCATTTCTTGATCTTATACTTATGGGGTTTATGCTTAGAATGCGAATGAATGCAGATATGGTTATTGGCCTGGGTATGTTCAATCCATTACAAGTGTTTAGAACCGCAGTTCTTGTGCTTTTTGATCCGCAGTTAACCGTAATGGGACCTGCCTCCTATTACATTCTCGACACAGTTAGTCGGGGAGTTTTTATTGCATTTGCCGTGGTTTACCCGCTTTTTCTTGGCTTTTTATTTGCCATCATAGGCAACAGACGATTTAACCGTAAAGATATTGTATAGAACATTTCCTCCTGTAACACTGTGAATTTGGTTTTATTTATGAACTATTCCCCTTGCTTTTCCATAATACTATTGTCTCTTACATTTCTCTCCTGCACAGAAAGTTGCACCAGCGATTCCTATTCCAGGAATATAACTAAACAACTCTTCCCCTCCCCTCCTGATACTACCAATATGTATTACCTGGTAAATTTTACCAGTGCTGAAATCAGGGAATCTACTATTCATGAAGATATTTATCTTGATGATGGAAGCCTTCGTAAAAAAGGCTTAAGTATGATTCCCCAGGACTATGATGATTTTCGTTTCCAGAATCTTGACTATGTATATTGGAAAAACTTACATTCCATAGGCAGTGATTTCAGGGGAATCACCATTCGTTCAGCACACTGCAGCGGAGGGATATTTTCAGATTCAGATTTTAGGTTTGCGGATCTTCGCTGGTCTGATTTTAATCACTCTACAATGACCAATTGCCTGTTTAGCCGGGCCACTCTCTTCCGCTTGCATATTAATGATTCAAACCTCGAAGGCTCAGATTTCAGGGGCGCAAATATGTTCGGTGTGGAAGCTCACCGGTCGAATTTCAGGAATTGCGATTTTACCAATGCCCTGTTTAAAGAATCTGAACTGCCGGATGCTGATTTAACAGGAAGTACAGCCGTAAAAGTAAAATTTATTATTGCCGTAATGGCTGGAGCAAAACTTGATTCTGCAGACTTTAGTTATTCCGATTTTACCGGTGCCGGCCTGGAGGATGCAACATTCATCAACTCTCGCTTAATTGATGTGGATTTTCGCGGGGCCCATTTGCAGTATGCTGATTTTAGCGGGGCCGATTTACAAGGGTGTAACTTTTTTGCTGCTGAATTTGTGAATACCAATTTCACTAACGCCATAAACATTCCTGAAGGACTTATACCATTAATAGTTGATGGTGAAATCACCGGGGTATTTGCTATTGGAGAAAATGACATTTAATTATGAGAAACAAACTATTTCCTTTCATGTTGGTTGCTGTCCTGATTCTCATTGGTATAATAAGCCTCTGTGTTCTTACCTCACATCCCTCTGATGGAGATCCGGATAAAAGACACAGGTTTGATTTTTTTCATCGCGGAAAAAAATCAAAAGAATCAGTTGCAGTAACCCCTGTTGAAGGCCCAAAAAAAGATTCAATTATTTTTGCCGATGTTCAAGGAACTGTTAAGTATATTATCAACACAGATCAAAGCATCTTAAACTGGAAAAGCGGTTTACATACTGGTTATGTGAAATTTCATGCTGGTGCTTTTTATGCTGAAGGAGACCAGGTCAAAGCCGGAGAATTTTATATGGATATGGATAGCATTGTTGATACCGATATCGATTACCTGCTTATGAAGGAGACTCTTGAAAACGTATTAAGATCAAACGACTGGTTCTCAAGCAATGAATTCCCTCTGTCTGTGTTTAAAATTACAAATACAGTTTATTCAGAAACTGACAGTGTGCAGATATTTGGATCACTGAATCTGCTAGATATATCTCAGGAAGTCAATTTCAATGCTTATATTCAATTTGGAAAAGATAGTATAGTAGCATTATCTGAAGCTATATTCATTGACCGTACCCATTGGAATATCTTAACTATGTCAGAAGACCATGTGAAAGATGATAAAAGTTTTATTGTTCCCGATAAGATAGAAATCAGAGTAGAAATTATAGCTAAACATTGATTTCACAAGCCTATTTTTATTCAGTCTTTTTAGGAATTGTGTTGAGATTCTGAAAATTGATTGTACACATGTTTTTTTTTCTATTTTTGAATATCAACAACTGACCTAATCCAAATAGTCTACCAATTTTTCCAGATATGAAAAGGTACTTTCTTTCTCTTATTGCATTTTCTTTTCTCATTTTTCAGATTATTTTTCCATCTCAGCTCAATGCGCAGGAACCGGCCGAATGGGCTGCCTGTAAGGTGTGCCATACCATTGGCAAGGGAAGGCTTGTAGGACCTGATTTGAAGGGTGTAACTGAACGAAGAAGCCAGGAATGGCTGATTCCTTTTATTCAGAAATCCCAGACCATGGTTGATAGCGGTGACCCTGATGCAGTTCAACTCTTCGAAGAGTATAAAATTCCTATGCCGGATAACAACTTATCGGATGAACAGATCATTAATATTCTAAACTTTATCACCAATTATGTTGAACCGGCTGCACCAATAGCTGATGCCACTACTACTGAAGATATTTCAGAAGCCTACCAGCCTTATTCAGGTTATGGACCGAAAGACAGCCGGTGGACCACAGCCCTGGCTGTATTGGTGTTATTGTTAATCTTGCTTGACCTTTCTGTAACTAAATTCATCAGGTGGAAATGGCTTTCTATGCTACTCCTTTTTGGATCTCTTGGATTTCTCTCCAAGGTAATGTATGTAGAAGCCAAAGCCCTGGGCAGGCAGGAAGGTTATTCTCCTGATCAACCTGTATGGTTCTCTCACAAGGTGCATTCCGGCCAGAACCAGATTGATTGTATTTACTGCCATAGTACAGCTTACGAAAGTAAGCATGCGGCTATCCCAGGCACAGATGTGTGCATGAATTGTCATAATCTGGTAACCACTGGTACACAAACAGGCACTACTGAAATAAGCAAAATTCAGGAATCATGGGAAAGCGGGAAGCCTCTTGAATGGATTCAGGTACACAACCTCCCCGATCATGTATGGTTTAGTCACTCCCAGCATGTTAATGTTGAAGGTCTGGAGGATTGCGTCGATTGCCATGGTATTGTTGATGATATGGATCGCATTGCTCAGGTTTATGATCTGTCCATGGGCTGGTGTCTTGATTGCCACAGGGATACTAAAGTCCTTATGGAAGATAATGACTATTATATAAATTTTGTGAAATTTCATGAAGAGCTTAAGTCAGGTCTGAGAGACAGCATTACCGTGGAGGATCTTGGAGGAACCGATTGTTCAGCCTGCCACTATTAATACTATAAGCCTAAAATAAATAGATGACTATGAAAAAGTACTGGAAAAGTACGGAAGAATTAAAAAATTCAAGCCTGCAGGATCAAAAAGGCAAGTTAGCTGATCCCGAATTTTCCATTGAAGGATTGACAGAAGAAGAAGTTAGTAACAAATTCAAAACCGACCGGAGAAGCTTTCTGAAGGCCCTGGGATTTAGTGTAGGCTATGCTACCATAGCTTCCAGTTGCCAGCAACCTATTCAGAAGGCCATTCCATTCCTGAATAAGCCTGAAGAAATCACACCGGGAGTTGCCAACCATTATGCTTCAACATTTTTTGATGGACATGATTATGCAAGCGTGCTAATAAAAGTCAGGGAAGGAAGACCGATTAAAATTGAAGGAAACGAGTTATCTTCAATCAATGGAAGTGGAACCAGTGCAAGAACCCAGGCTTCCATTCTGGGTCTTTATGATGGATCAAGACAACAAAATCCTGAAAAAAACGGAACCCGTACAAACTGGGAGATTGCCGATGGAGAAATTATGGAAAAACTTGAGGCAATAGCTTCTGAAAATGGAAAAATTGTCCTTCTCTCCTCCTCTGTTATAAGTCCTTCAACACGGAAAGTTTTTGATGATTTTAAGCAAAAATATCCCACATCCAGTATCGTCTATTACGATTCTGTTTCTTATTCTGCCTGTCTTGCTGCAAACAAAAATACATTTGGCATTCATGCGCTTCCGCAATATCATTTTGAAAATGCAGAAATTGTTCTTGCATTCAATGCCGATTTTCTGGGTACCTGGTTATCTCCGGTAGAATTTGCTTCACAATATGCAAAAAACCGTGATCTTACTGGTGGCAAAAAGTCCATGTCGAAACATTACCAATTCGAGTCGAATCTATCTGTTACAGGGAGTAATGCTGACAAACGTTTCCCCATCCGGCCTTCAGATGAAAAGAAGATCCTGCTTAATCTTTACAATGCAATTGCCCTTAAAAGCAATCAGGCTGAACTAGCAGCACCGGCCTCTCCGCTTGATATTAATCTAATAACCGAAGAACTTCTGGCGCACAAAGGGAAATCACTGATTGTATCGGGAAGTAATGACCTGGGTATTCAAACTCTGGTTAATGCCCTGAATTTTATGCTGGGAAATATAGATTCAACTCTCGATTTCTCACGATCCTCTTTATTA
>JAUVKW010000127.1 GCA_030596025.1 Bacteroidota bacterium
TGAGCACATCCTTCTTGCACGTCAGGTAAACGTACCAAAGATTGTTGTTTTCATGAACAAGGTAGATATGGTAGATGATGAGGAGTTGCTCGAACTTGTTGAAATGGAAATCAGGGAATTGCTTGATTTTTATGATTTTGATGGTGAAAACACCCCGGTTATCCAGGGATCTGCATTGGGTGCTATGAATGGAGAAGCAAAATGGGAAGAAAAGGTGATGGAACTGATGGAGGCTGTTGATACATTTATTCCAATTCCTCCAAGAGATATTGAAAAGCCTTTCCTTCTGCCGGTTGAGGATGTATTCTCAATTACAGGTCGTGGTACTGTAGCTACCGGTAGAATAGAAACCGGAGTGGTAAATACCGGTGATGAATTGGAGCTCATTGGACTGGGAGCAAACAAACGCAAGACTGTTTGTACTGGTGTTGAGATGTTCCGTAAAATCCTTGATCGTGGCGAGGCTGGTGATAATGTTGGGCTCTTGCTCAGAGGTGTTGATAAGAATGAAATTAAAAGAGGTATGGTACTTGCCCCAACGGGTTCTATTACTCCTCATACAAAGTTCAAGGCTGAGGTTTATGTGTTAAAGAAGGAAGAAGGTGGACGTCACACTCCTTTCCATAATAAGTATCGCCCCCAGTTTTACGTGCGTACTTTAGATGTTACTGGCGAAGTACATCTTCCTGAAGGAACTGAAATGGTAATGCCAGGTGATAATGTAACCATTACTGTTGAACTTATCTATCCTGTTGCCATTAATAAGGGTCTTCGTTTTGCAATCCGTGAGGGTGGCAGAACTGTTGGAGCTGGCCAGGTAATTGAGATTGTTGAATAATATTGATACTCAGGTTTAAGGTTTTGGGTTAATAATTTGAAATTTAACCCGGCCTTGTTCTGAGAATCTTTTTGAGAGACACGGGTGTAGCTCAGTTGGTAGAGCACTGGTCTCCAAAACCAGGTGTCGGGCGTTCGAGTCGCTCCACCCGTGCAAAATCACTAGGAGATGAAAATAAAAACATACTTTACTGACTCTTATAATGAACTTGTTCATAAAGTAACCTGGCCAACATGGGCTGAGCTTCAGAACAGTTCAATAGTTGTGATGATTGCATCTTTGATATTTGCTTTAATCATTTTCGCTATGGACTTTTCTTTTGAGCATATCATGGGTTTTGTTTATGGTTTATTTTTTTAATTAACGGGAAATGAGCGAAAATGCTTTCAAGTGGTATGTCCTTCGTGCGATAGGTGGAAAGGAAAAAAGAGTTAAGGAATATATCGAGAGTGAAATTACTCGCCTGAATCTTCAGGATTATATTAAGCAGGTTCTGATCCCTACGGAGAAAGTATATCAGATCCGTTCAGGGAAAAAAATCAGCAAGGAGCGGAATTTTTTCCCAGGTTATATCTTAGTGGAAGCTATCCTTGTTGGAGAAGTTCCTCTGGTTTTAAGGGAGATACCTAATGTTATGGGCTTTCTTGGAGGAACAAAAGGAGGTGAGCCTCTTCCACTGCGACAGTCTGAAGTAAACCGGATTCTTGGAAAAGTAGATGAGCTTGCTGCAAGTGAGGAAGAATTGAATATTCCGTTTTTTGTTGGAGAGACAGTGAAAGTTATAGACGGACCTTTTAATAGTTTCTCAGGAACTATTGAAGAAGTAAATGATGAGAAAAAGAAGCTTAAGGTAATGGTGAAGATTTTTGGCAGAAAAACACCACTGGAACTAAGCTTTATGCAGGTAGAAAAAGAATAAAATTAATTGAATTAAAAAAATACCGGGAGTTGTATTATTTCAGAATGCTTCCTTTATAATAACCGGTAGAACAATCAATACTAGTAGAAACCAAATCAGTTATGGCTAAAAATGTTGCTGGAATTATTAAGTTGCAGATTCGTGGTGGTACAGCCAACCCTTCTCCACCGGTTGGACCTGCTTTAGGTGCAAAAGGTGTAAATATTATGGAGTTCTGTAAGCAGTTTAATGCAAGAACTCAGGAAATGATGGGGAAGGTCATTCCGGTAATTATTACTGTTTATGCAGACAAGTCTTTTGATTTTATAACAAAAACTCCACCCGTTGCTGTTCAGCTTTTAGAGGTCGCTAAAAAGAAGTCGGGCTCAGCTGAACCTAATCGGGTGAAAGTTGCTTCAGTTACCTGGGATCAGGTTAAATCAATTGCTGAAGGTAAAATGATTGACCTGAATGCATTTACAGTTGAATCGGCAATGAAAATGGTAGCTGGTACTGCCAGGAGTATGGGAATAACCGTAGATGGTGAGTTTCCTGGTAATAAATAACTAAATGCGTTTTACAACGATGACTAAGATTACTAAAAATAGGAAAGCAGCTTTAGAGAAAATCGAAGAAGGAAAGCAGTATAAATTATCTGAAGCAGCCAATTTGTTGAAGGAGGTAACCAAGACCAAGTTTGATTCATCCATTGATATAGATGTTCGACTGGGTATTGATCCACGGAAATCAAACCAAATGGTTCGTGGAGTGGTTACTCTTCCTCATGGAACCGGAAAAGAAACCAAAGTACTGGTTCTTTGTACTCCGGATAAAGAGGAGGAAGCCAAAAATGCAGGTGCAGATTATATCGGATTGGATGATTATGTAGATCAAATTAAGAAGGGATGGACCGATTTCGATGTGATGATTACTATGCCACCTGTAATGGGCAAGATTGGCGCTTTGGGAAGGATCCTGGGTCCTCGCGGACTTATGCCTAACCCAAAAACAGGTACTGTTACTATGGATATTGGGAAAGCCGTTGCAGAAGTAAAACAAGGGAAAATTGATTTTAAGGTTGATAAATTCGGAATAATTCATTCATCAATTGGAAAAGCCTCATTTGAGCCTGAGAAAATTGCTGAGAATGCACGCGATTTTATTTCCATGATCAATAAACTTAAACCTACTGCTGCAAAGGGAACCTATATCAAAAGTATTTCTCTCTCAAGCACTATGAGCCCTGGGATCAGGGTTGATGTCAAAGCTTTCGATGAATAATTAATTGATTAATTGGAAGTGTTATGATACGTGAAGAAAAAAATCAAATCATTGATAGTCTTGCTTCAAATATAAATGAGTCAAATCATTTTTATCTGACAGACATTTCTGAATTGAATGCTGTTGATACCAGCATGCTAAGAAGAAAATGTCACGAGAAGAATATCAAGTTGGTGGTTGTTAAGAATACATTTCTTAAGCAGGCTTTGGAAAAAGCTGAGGGCAATTACGAAGAACTCTATGCAGTTCTGAAGAATTCTACTTCAGTCATTTTTTCAGAGGTAGGGAATATCCCGGCGAAGCTCATTAATGAGTTTCGTAAGAAACACGATCGTCCAATTCTGAAGGCTGCATTCGTTGAAGAATCAGTTTACATTGGGGATGATCAATTGGATACTCTCGCCCAACTTAAGTCTAAAGAGGAATTGATTGCAGACATTATTATGTTGCTGCAATCCCCAATGAAGACTGTTTTGTCGCAGCTTCAATCGGGAGGACAAACCCTTTCAGGTGTTCTTAAAACTCTATCAGAAAAGGAAAATTAAAATTTTATTAAAAATCATTAAAAAACATAGGAAATGGCAGATTTGAAAAAACTTGCAGAAGAATTAGTTAATTTAACTGTAAAAGATGTAAATGAGCTGGCTGATATCCTGAAAGACGAACATGGTATTGAGCCCGCTGCGGCTGCTGTTGCAGTTGCCGGTCCTGTTGCTGATGGTGATGCCGGAGCAGCTGAGGAAAAAACTGAATTTGATGTGATACTTAAGGCTGCTGGTCAGGCGAAACTCCAAATCGTAAAACTTGTTAAAGAATTAACAGGCTTGGGATTGAAAGAAGCAAAAGGGGTAGTTGATTCTGCACCAGCTCCAATCAGAGAAGGAGTAACCAAAGAGGAAGCAGAATCTTTAAAAACTCAACTGGAAGAAGCTGGAGCTGAAGTTGAACTTAAGTAACATAATCATATCTTGACTTTCAGGTTTAGAGTCCCCTAAAGGGATTCTAAGCCTTTTTGGTAATATTATTCTACAGCCTTAAATAATTATCCATAAAAATGGCTTCAACAAAGAAAATTGACCGAATTAATTTTGCAACATCACAAAACCAACTGGATTACCCTGATTTTCTTGAAATTCAGTTGAAATCATTTTCAGATTTTTTTCAAATTGAAACTACTCCTGATGATAGAAGGGCAGAGGGGTTGCACAAGGTTTTTAGTGAAAACTTTCCAATTTCTGATACCCGAAATAATTTTGTCCTTGAGTTTATTGATTACTCCGTTGATCCACCTCGTTATGTAATTGATGAATGTATTGAAAGAGGGTTGACCTATAGCGTACCCCTTAAAGCAAAACTCAGGCTCTATTGCACAGATCCCGAACATGAAGATTTTGAAACCCAGGTACAAGATGTGTATTTGGGTACGGTTCCCTACATGACCGAGAGGGGAACATTTGTAATTAACGGGGCAGAGCGGGTAGTGGTTTCACAACTACACAGATCTCCGGGGGTGTTTTTTGGACAAAGCCTCCACGCTAATGGCACCAAACTCTATTCGGCCAGGATTATACCATTCAAGGGTTCCTGGATTGAGTTTGCAACAGATATCAATAATGTAATGTACGCATATATAGACAGGAAGAAAAAACTTCCTGTTACTACATTGTTGAGGGCAATTGGATTTGAAAGTGATAAAGATATTCTGGAGATATTTAATCTGGCAGATGAAATTAAGGTTACAAAGACCGGACTTAAGAAAGCTATTGGAAGGAAACTGGCTGCCAGGGTTCTGAAATCCTGGGTGGAAGATTTTGTTGATGAAGATACCGGAGAAGTTGTATCAATTGAAAGAAATGAAGTGATCCTTGACCGTGAAACAATGTTAGAATCTGAGCACATAGATCAAATTGTTGATTCAGGTTCAAAGACCATTCTTTTACACAGGGAAGATCAAAATATTTCTGATTATGCAATTATTTATAATACTCTGCACAAAGATCCATGTAACTCCGAGAAGGAAGCAGTATTGCATATATACAGACAGCTTAGAAACTCCGAACCACCTGATGAAGCAACAGCAAGGGATGTAATTGATAAACTTTTCTTCTCAGTAAAAAGATATAATCTTGGAGATGTCGGACGATACCGTCTGAATAAAAAACTAGGCCTTAATACTGATATGGATATTAAGGTGCTAACCAGAGAGGATATTATCGAGATCATAAAATATCTTATTGAACTTTTGAATTCAAAAGCTGATGTTGATGATATTGACCATCTTAGTAACAGAAGGGTAAGGACAGTTGGAGAACAACTATTCAACCAGTTTGGGGTTGGCTTAGCAAGAATGGCCAGGACTATCCGGGAAAGAATGAATGTACGTGACAATGAGGTTTTTGCCCCAATTGATTTGATCAATTCAAAAACCCTTTCTTCTGTGATCAATTCATTTTTTGGGACTAACCAACTATCCCAGTTCATGGATCAAACTAATCCTTTGGCTGAGATGACCCATAAAAGAAGAATGTCAGCACTGGGACCTGGAGGACTTTCAAGGGAAAGAGCTGGATTTGAAGTGAGGGATGTTCATTACACTCATTATGGAAGGCTTTGCCCAATTGAAACTCCTGAAGGACCAAATATTGGACTGATATCTTCTCTGTGTGTGTACGCTAAGATCAATACACTTGGTTTCATAGAAACCCCATACAGGAAAGTTAATAGCGGGAAAATAGATCTGGATAATAAAAGTATAATTTTTCTCAGTGCAGAAGAGGAGGAAGAAAAAGTAATTGCCCAGGCCAATGCCCCTTTTAAAGAAGATGGTGTTTTTGTAAATCAGAAAGTGAAATCCAGATTTGAAGGAGATTTTCCTTATTCTGATGCAGATGAGGTTGATTTGATGGACGTGGCTCCAAACCAAATTGCTTCAATTGCGGCCTCTTTGATACCCTTTCTTGAGCATGATGATGCAAACCGTGCACTGATGGGATCAAATATGATGCGCCAGGCAGTACCACTTTTGAATCCTGAAGCTCCCATTGTGGGAACAGGCATTGAAAAGATTATGGTAGGAGATTCCCGGATATTAGTTGTAGCAGAAGGAGATGGCGTGGTTGAATTTGTTGATGCAAATGAAATTATTATTCGCTATTCGCGCTCAGATGAAGAGAAATTTATCTCTTTTGATGATGATGTAAAAAAATATTCACTTTTAAAGTTTAAGAAAACTAACCAGAATACCTCAGTTATTATTAAGCCGGTAGTTACGAAGGGCGAGAAAGTGGTGAAAGGACAGCCGCTTACTGAAGGTTATGCAACACAAAATGGGGAACTGGCATTGGGAAGAAATCTTAAGGTAGCCTTCATGCCCTGGAAAGGATACAACTTTGAGGATGCAATTGTAATTTCTGAAAAAGTTGTAACCGAAGATATCTTTACCTCAATTCATATTGACGAATATCTTCTTGAAGTTAGAGATACCAAGCGAGGCTTGGAAGAACTTACTTCAGATATCCCGAATGTAAGTGAAGAAGCAACAAAAAATCTTGATGAAAATGGCCTAATTAGAATTGGGGCACATGTGAAGCCTGGAGATATACTTATTGGGAAAATTACCCCAAAAGGAGAATCAGACCCATCTCCTGAAGAGAAATTGCTTAGAGCTATTTTTGGAGACAAGGCCGGAGATGTAAAGGATGCTTCCCTTAAAGCAGGGCCTTCACTTGAAGGAGTAGTAATTGATAAAAAATTATTTTCCCGCTCAATAAAAGACAGAAGAGCAAAATCTTCAGAAAAGCCCATAGTTGATCGAATAGAAGCCGAATTCAAAAAGAAAGTGGATGAGCTGAGTGCTAAACTGGTAGACAAACTTTTTGTATTGGTAAATGGGAAGACATCACAGGGTGTTAAGGATTTTCTGAATGTTGATGTGATAAAAAAGGGTACAAAATTCACCCTTAAATCACTTCAGGAAATTAATTTTTTAAATGTGAATCCAGGAAAGTGGACAACTGATAAAAAGAAGAATGAAACCATTAAGTCGCTTCTGTATAACTACATGCTTGAGTTTAAGGAGACAGATGGTGTATATAAGCGTAAGAAATATAACATAACAATTGGAGATGAACTTCCAGTTGGGATCATTCAGCTTGCAAAGGTTTATATTGCTAAGAAAAGGAAGGTTAAAGTTGGAGATAAGATGGCCGGACGACATGGTAACAAGGGAATTGTTGCCAAGATTGTGAGACAAGAGGATATGCCATTTTTGGAAGATGGAACACCGGTTGATATAGTATTGAATCCACTTGGAGTACCATCCCGGATGAATCTGGGGCAAATTTACGAATCGGTTCTGGGATGGGCAGGTCTGAAGCTTGGATTGAAATTTTCAACTCCAATTTTTGATGGAGCCAGCCTTGAACAAATCACCGAGTATACTCGTAAGGCCGGATTGCCGGATTATGGAAAAACCTATCTCTATGATGGCGGAACAGGTGAAAGATTTGACCAGCCAGCTACTGTTGGAGTAATTTATATGCTGAAGCTGGGACATATGGTAGATGATAAGATGCATGCCCGTTCTATTGGGCCATACTCTTTGATTACACAGCAGCCTTTAGGCGGTAAAGCTCAATTTGGTGGACAGAGGTTTGGTGAAATGGAAGTCTGGGCACTGGAGGCATTTGGAGCAGCCAATATTTTACAGGAGATTCTTACTGTAAAATCAGATGATGTAATTGGTCGCGCTAAAACTTATGAAGCAATTGTGAAAGGTGAGAATATGCCTGCTCCTGGCATACCTGAGTCATTGAATGTTTTGTTACATGAACTCAGAGGATTGGGTTTGAACCTACAGTTGACTTCCTAAGAATACGAGTTAGGTTTACTGAATTTAGAAATCAAAAATTTAAATTGTTAAGATATGTCCTTTAGAAAAGACACCAAAGTTAAAAACGATTTTACAAAAATTACTATTGGTCTGGCCTCTCCCGAAGAGATTCTTGAAAAATCCAATGGTGAGGTGCTAAAACCTGAAACTATCAACTACAGGACATATAAGCCTGAAAGGGATGGTCTGTTTTGTGAAAGGATCTTTGGGCCGGTAAAAGACTACGAGTGCCATTGTGGCAAATACAAAAGGATTCGTTATAAGGGAATTGTATGTGACCGTTGCGGTGTTGAAGTTACTGAGAAAAAGGTAAGACGTGAAAGAATGGGACACATTGCCCTGGTTGTCCCCGTAGCTCATATATGGTACTTCAAGTCCCTGCCAAATAAAATTGGATATCTTATTGGCCTTCCTACCAAAAAACTGGATTCTATAATTTATTACGAAAGATACGTTGTTATCAATCCTGGGATTAAGGCGGCTGATGATGTTAAATATCTGGACTTCCTGACTGAAGAGGAATATCTGGATATTCTGGCAACCCTGCCAAAAGAAAATCAGTATCTGGAAGATTCCGATCCTGATAAATTTATTGCGGATATGGGCGCCAGTGCCCTGCATAAGCTTCTTTCAAGGATAGATCTGGATGGGATGGCATATGCACTTAGAGATCAGGCAAATAATGAAACTTCACAGCAAAGGAAAAATGAAGCCCTGAAAAGACTTCAGGTAGTTGAGGCCTTTAGGGCATCTGCCAAAATTAATCGCCCGGAATGGATGATCATTAAAGTTGTGCCGGTAATACCTCCCGAGTTGCGTCCTCTTGTACCTCTTGATGGTGGCCGTTTTGCTACATCCGATTTGAATGATCTGTATCGCCGTGTGATAATCAGAAACAACCGCTTGAAAAGACTGATAGAGATTAAAGCTCCGGAAGTTATTCTGAGAAATGAAAAGAGAATGTTGCAAGAGGCAGTGGATTCATTGTTTGATAACTCAAGAAAGGCGAATGCAGTTAAGACCGAAGCAAACAGGCCTCTCAAATCATTGAGCGATAGCTTGAAAGGAAAGCAAGGGAGATTCCGTCAGAATCTTCTTGGAAAAAGAGTGGACTATTCTGCAAGGTCAGTTATCGTGGTTGGCCCAGAACTTGACCTGCATGAATGTGGCATACCAAAAGATATGGCTGCTGAATTGTATAAGCCATTTATTATTCGCAAACTGATTGAAAGAGGGATAGTAAAAACTGTGAAATCGGCGAAAAAACTTGTAGATCAGAAAGATCCGCTGGTTAGGGATATTCTTGAAAATGTTTTAAAGGGTCATCCTGTACTTTTAAAAAGGGCGCCAACACTTCACCGC
>JAUVKW010000017.1 GCA_030596025.1 Bacteroidota bacterium
TCAGGTAAAAAGAAATCTGAAGGCCTTTGGGCCGGATCACTTACCCATTTGAATTTCCAGGTACCATTTAAAGAAGAATAAAATGGTGAATTGCCTGTATCATTAGTCCGTGCATGAGCCGGATCAAGAAAAGGAATAAAACTAACATGAGCTTGTTCCTTATTTCTCCCAAAGATTTCAGGATTTTCTAAATCAGCTGGAAACTCCTGTTGTGTCCATGCAGTAAAATTTGCTATAAACAGGAAGATGACAATGATGGAAAGTTTTGAATATTTCATAGTTATTTGTATGGTGATATTTTGGTGAATAAAGATAGTGAATCATCTTCATTAAATAATTCATTTTTATAAATAACCAGGCAAATGCAACACACATGGTTTTGGTTCGTCTTTTCTATAAACAGGGGAACAAACTAAACCACACCGGATCATGATTCGCAATTATTTCATGGTTGCTATGCGTAACCTTATTCGTGAAAGAGGATATTCACTCATTAATATTTTCGGACTTGCCTTTGGACTTGCTGCTGCTTTACTCATTTTTATTTGGGTTTTTGACGAGTATAGTTATGATCGTTTTCATGAAAACATTGACAGACTTTACCGGGTAGAACAGGACCAGGATTACGATGGGGAAGCCTATCATGTAAATGTAACACCTTATCCTGCCGGTGAGGGTTTTGAACTGGAGATTCCTGAGATAGAAAGGTGTGTCAGGTCAGCTCGTACCGGAAATCTATTAGTGAAATATAAGGATCAATCATTTTATGAAGGAGGAATCTCTGCAGTTGATTCTACAATATTTTCTGTATTTACATTTCCCTTGAAAAAAGGAAATCCAAAAACTGCTCTTAATCAGCCATTTTCAATCGTTATAAGTGAAGAGATTGCAGAAAAATATTTTGGTAACGAAGATCCTTTGGGAAAAACACTTATTCTGGATAATCGGTTTGATTTTCAGGTAACAGGTGTACTGGATAAGATACCCAATAATTCAAGTTTTTCCCCGGATATTCTTGTCCCTTTTACTTTCACACAGGATCTTGGTAATTATAGTGATCATTGGGCCGCTAATTCAATTATTACTTTTGCATTACTTAAAGAAAATACTGATCCTGAACCGGTTAATAAAAAGTTAACTGATGTTGTTCGTTCACATATAGATTTCAATGAGATTGATGGTTTTACAGAGGAGGACTATATCACTCATTTTATGCTGGCACCACTAAAAAAATTGCACCTGCATGCCTATTTTGGTTTTGGCCATCCTCCCGGGCAAATTCAAAATGTGATCATTTTTATCACTATTGGGATTTTTATTCTGATTATTGCCGGAATTAACTATATGAATTTATCAACGGCCCGTTCGTCAAAACGAGCTAAAGAGATAGGATTAAGAAAAGTGGTAGGGGCGAATCCAAAGTCCTTAATCTTGCAATTCCTGGGTGAATCTATTATTACCACCCTCATATCTGCTGTAATTGCTGTAGGTGTCACTCTTTTGTTAATGAATCAATTCAATCAATTATCCGGGAAGGAGCTGGAGCGAAGCTTTTTGTTTTCCTGGGAATTCCTTGTTGGACTGGTTGGTATCATGTTTTTTACAGCTATTCTGGCAGGTGCTTATCCGGCACTATTCTTATCAAGATTTGTCCCGGTAAAAGTTTTGAAAGGAAGCATTGGATCAGGTTCCCAAAGAGCCTGGTTGCGTAAGATACTTGTTGTAGTTCAGTTTACCTTATCGATTTTCCTGATTACCGGAACCATGCTTGTTTATAAGCAGATGAATCATATGCAGGCCATGAAATTAGGATTCGATAAGGAAAATATTTTATACCTGAGAATGTATGGAAATATTAATGAATCTTACAATGTTTTATCTGAGAAATTCAGAGAATATTCAGAAGTAAGGAATGTTACGGCATCCTCTCATTTGCCAAGCAATATAGGGAGTAATTCGGGTGGTATTGACTGGGAGGGTAAGGATCCTGAACTGAGTCCGCTGGTTAGTATGAGCATGATTGATTATGATTATGTTGAGACCATGGGTATTCCTATAGTGCTGGGAAGGAGTATTAACAGAAAGTTCCCATCGGATATGTCAACAGATTCAACAGGATCTTTCCTGATTAATGAGGAGCTAGCTCGAATCATGGGAATTGAGGATCCCCTGGGAATAAGATTTTCATTTATGGGAATTCAAAATGGACGTATTGTAGGTGTAATGAAGGATTTTCATTTCCACTCTATGCGTTCAGAGATCGAGCCCCTGGCTGTCCTTGCAGGAGTGAATCAATGGACAAATTATATTATTTTAAGGATAAAGCCAGGAGATATTCCAAATACCATAAGTAATTTAGAGGAACGCTGGAATGAGGTTTTGCCGGATTATCCCTTTGATTATCATTTCCTGGATGAAGTTTTTGACGATATGTACAGGTCAGAAATGAGAATGGGTAGATTATTGAAATATTTCGCCCTTATTTCTGTTTTCATTGCCTTACTGGGTTTATTTGGCCTTGCAGCCTATATGGCTGAATCGCGTACCAGGGAAATAAGTATTCGAAAAGTATTAGGAGCCTCGATGACAAAAGTTGTTTATTTAATGACCAGTGAATTTGTTAGATTAGTACTTGTTGCCATTTTTTTAGGAATTCCCTTATCCTGGTATTTTTTGAAGAAATGGTTACAAGACTATGCATATCCAACAAATCTTAGTTGGTGGATATTTGGGATTGCTGCCCTGTTTAGTATCCTGGTTGCAACGATCACTGTAAGCATACAATCTGTAAAGGCTGCTTCGCAAAATCCGGCACATAACCTGAGGCAAGAATGAGCACAGCAATCTGGCTATGTTCTGAAATATACCCTTTTATAAATACTGCAAATTTAGCTTTGGAATATTTTAACTACCTTTCTTCATATTTTACTTGCGATTCATAAGCGAAAAGTGACTAAGAATTTGAAAATCAAAGAATCGGTATTACTTTTAATGCCTGGTATTTAAATAGTCTATCATCTTTAGAAACATTTAATGGAGAAGAAGCAGCTAATTATCCGTATTGCGCTGGCAAGTGCATTTGTCTGGATCATTCATTCTATTGTTCTTGCAGTCTTTTCTGCAGAGGATGATTTTTTTGGAATGTTCATTGCCAATGTATCGCCCGCAGACCTTGTTTTCAGGTTGGTTTTAATTGCAGGAATTGTATCTCTTGGCTTCTATTTGAACAAAGTATTGGGAGCATCCCAGGGCAATACAGAAATGATTGAGGTTGATATTCCCGAAGGAATAAAGAAAATTGCTGATTCAGATCCGAATTTCCTTAACAACTTCCTGCATAAGATACGAACCCAGCTGAATAACATTTTCGGATTTGCTGATTTATTAAGGGATAAGAGCACGAAAAACGAAGAAGTTGACAGGTATTTTGGATACATTGAATCCAGCAAACAATCAATGAATGCTGCCGTTGATGAATTGGTAAGTGTTTTAAAAATGGGTAAAATCCAAACCTGGAAGAAGGGTGATGATTACCTTGAAATAATTAACTGGAAGGGAAAGAAGATCTTAATTGCTGAGGATGTTGAAACAAATTTTATTTTGTTGAAGGCAGTTCTTGAAAAGACCGGCGCTGAGATTATCTGGGCCCAGAATGGTATGGAGGCTGTTAAAATTTGCAGAACTGATCGTGATATTGATCTTATCTTAATGGATATTCTAATGCCGGAAATGGATGGTTTTGAAGCAACCAAGGCAATTCGAAAGTTTCATTCCACCGTACCTATAATTGCTCAAACTGCTTATAACTTTGATTGGAATGCAATTAAAAAGGAAGGCCTGGGCTTCAATGATTATCTTGCCAAACCTATCGGACATTATGATCTGATACTTAAATCTTATCGCTACCTGGAATCTTAATATTTTTTTGAGCTTTATCATGGGAAGATTCAGGAATTTAAATTAGTCTCTGCCTTTCCATAAATTGATTCTTTTCATCACTTACAATAACATGTTGAATTCGAAATTTGAAACTAAATTTGCCGGGATTCCCACACCATTTTATTTCTACGACCTGGATTTTTTGCAAGAGACCCTGCAATCTGCTATAGCAAGCTCAAAAAAGTACGGTTATTTCCTGCATTATGCACTCAAAGCCAATGCTGATGACAGGGTATTACATATTCTTAAAGAAGCAGGAATAGGGGCGGATTGTGTTAGTGGTAATGAAGTCTCAAAAGCTTTGAAAACAGGTTTCCTTCCGGAAGATATTTTTTATGCCGGTGTTGGAAAAACAGACAGGGAGATAATTTTGGGACTGGAAGGAAAAATTGCCTGTTTCAATTGTGAGTCTTTGCAGGAAATAACTGTCATTAATAAAATTGCAGGGAAAATGGGTCTTAAGGCAAAAATTGCCTTACGAATTAATCCCAATGTTGAGAGTAATACACATTCTTACATAACTACAGGCATCCAGGAAAACAAGTTTGGAATTCAAATGTGGGAGCTGGAGGAAGTTCTTTCAGTTGCCTCTGAACTTGAAAGTATTAATCTGGAGGGATTGCATTTTCATATTGGTTCTCAGATTACCGATTTAGATGTTTTTGCAAACTTGTGTCATAAGGTTAATGAGATCAATGATAGGCTTATTGATGCAGGATTCCAGGCCCGTATGTTGAATCTGGGAGGTGGATTAGGCATTGATTACAACAATCCTGACAAGTTTCCAATTCCTGATTTTGAGAGTTATTTTGGAACTATAAGTTCTCAACTTAAACCACGTTCCGGGCAAGATGTTCATTTTGAGCTTGGACGGTCTCTGGTAGCCCAGATGGGAAGTCTCATTACCCGCGTATTGTACACAAAAATGGGGAAATCGAAAAATTTTGTGGTTACAGATGCAGGAATGACTGAATTGATACGTCCAGCCTTATATAATTCTTTTCATAAGATTGAAAATCTAAGCAGGAATGAATCGGGAGTCGCCATGTTAAATGGAGACATAAAGAAATATGATGTTGTGGGACCGGTATGTGAAACCTCAGATTTTTTTGCCAAAGAAATTGATCTCCCCGTAACAGAAAGGGGAGATATACTGGCAATTAGAAGTGCCGGGGCTTACGCGCAATCGATGTCACTGGATTACAATTTAAGGGATAAGGCAAAGGTGATTTATTCTGATGAGCTTTCCGGTTGAAGTAAAAACTGGATTTTACTGCTGCTCTTAGATGTTAGCTGAGTGTTTTTTTTCGGATATAATCCAGCTTTTGTTTTACCTGCGATTATCGGTATTATGAATTCCAGTATTTCCTGAAAGATCAGGGGATACTTCTTCTTAATCATTGGTGAAAATTCAGTACCGAATATTTTATCTTCTATAATTTCAATTGCAATAATAGAAATAGAGCCTGGTATTTGATAACCAAGCATTTTCCCCAGTTTGATTGCTGTTAAGAAACTAACATCATGTATGTTTGATAAGTGCAGGGTTTCATTATAGTCTGCAGGGGTAAAATAGTAGGTGTCACCGGGAATTCCATTTTGGGTTTTAATGGCATCAATAAATATAACCTGCTGATAGCCCTGGATATATTCAATAACTTCCAGCCCACCAAGCCATACAGATTCAAAATCAGCTTGAGCATGGGGCAAGGCTTTTCCCAGTTGTTTTACAATTTTAGGGCCAATACCATCATCCATTAGTATTTCATTACCAATTCCGGCAACCAATGTTGTATTTTTTCTTTTTTTCACACAAAGAGGTTTTAATTTCAGATTAATTAATCTCTTCTGATTGTTTGCATTATTTCACCATTTAAGTCTCTTATGTTTACTGTCATGGCCATTTCTCCAGGAATGCGGTGAGTAGCACAGGAGAAACAAGGATCATATGCCCGGAAGGCCATTTCTATCTTATTCAGAATTCCATTGTCAACTTTAACTCCTTTCTTAATTACCCCCTGAGCTGCTTTTTTTATGGACATACAAATGGCTGCATTGTTATTGGTGGTACCTACGATGATATTAGCCTTGGTAATAATACCTTTATCATCTGTCCAGTAATGATGTGTAAGAGTACCTCTTTGTGCTTCTACAGTTCCGACTCCTTCTTTCGGTGTGTTTGTGAGGGGAGTTCGTAGTTCCTTACCGGTAATATCAGGATCGGTAATTAATTCGAGGCATCTTTCTGAGGAATACAGCAATTCAACCAGTCGCGCCCAATGCATGGCAAGAGTGGCATGTACCGGTTTACTGCCAAGGGTATTGTACATTTTTTCATATTCAATTTGAGCTAATGGGGTTGCCATTCCGTCTGCTGCATTTAAGCGTGAAAGGGGAGAAGCTTGATACACACCTGATTGCTGACCTTCAACAAAGCCTTTCCATCCCAGCTTACTTAAATATGGGAATTTAAGGTAACTCCAGGGTTCAACTCTTTCAGAAATATATTCTCTATAATCTTCAGGAGCATATTTATAAAGTTGGTTTCCTTCTGTATCTATTACCCTTACCTTGCCATCATAGAAGTTCACCTTATTGTTTTCATCAACCATACCCATAGAATGTATTTTCAGTGAGTAGGGGCCATTCAGTATAAGGTCAACATACGTTTTATTGCCCAATACCACATCTTCAAATATTTTCAGGGTAAATTTTGAGAACTCAATAAATCCTTTGGCTTTTTCTTCAATATCCTTTCTCTGTTCATCAGTAATACCTTTTCTCACACCTCCCGGAATAACCATTACACAATGTGTTTGATGTCCGGCAATTAATGCCTGGATTTCCTGTGCAAATCTTCTTTGTTTGATAACTTCTGATCCAATTTCAAGGCCTACTTTTCCTATAACCCCCAGAATATTTCTTTCTGCTGGTGGTGCTGAAGGTCCAACTACAAAATCAGGTGCTGCCAACACATAAAAGTGGGCAATATGACTGTGTATAAAGTGAGCCATGTAGAAAAGTTCCCTGATTTTTCTTGCTGTAGGTGTAGGCTTCACACCATAAACTGCATCTGCTGCTTTCCCTGCTGCTAAATGATGGCAGCCCGGGCAGACACCGCATATTTTTGTTACAATCTGAGAGGCTTCTTCCACCGGACGTCCTTCAAGAAATTTTTCAAATCCCCTTAATTCCGGTACCTGAAAATAAGCATTCTCAACCCCACCATCATCGTTCATGAAAATTTCTATTTTTCCATGTCCTTCAAGCCGGGTGATCGGATCAATTGTTATTCGTTTCATTGTTACTTCTTATTTTGAATTCAACTTTGTAATACAGCTTCTTCTTTCTTTTTTTCCTGGGGCATTATTTTTCGTCTGATTATGGATTGTGGAACGCTAAACCGATAAATTGTTCCTGCAGGATCTTCTATTGTTTCAATTACTTTTTTAATTGCATCAGGTTCATTTTCATCGATAATCGTGGCAATAGCTGACATCATTTTTGCTCCAGGATCAGGTATGCTGGTGGGTGGGCCATAGCATCCGCGGCATGGAGCATTTCCTTCAATACAACGTACTCCACAACCTCCACGTGTCGCCGGGCCCAGGCAAATGACCCCTTGTTCTAATAAACAGGTTTTTCCATCGTCTTCAATTTCAAAGGGCCGTTTGAATTTTTTTAATAGTTTGTTTTCTGTTTTCTCCCTGGGGCATTCATCGCACTGTGATTTATCCAGCGCACCTATTACGCTACCCTTTGGAGGTAGTTCCGCCCCACTTACAATGGCAGCAAAAACTTCCAGCAGGCGCTCCGACTGGGGTGGGCAACCGGGGATATAGTAATCAACTTCTACTACCTGGTTCAGGGTCCTTACATCATTATAGAATTCAGGTAAGCTTAGCTCTCCTTCTGCCACTTTGGATTTGGTTTGTGGAGTTATTTTTTCAGGATTAACTGTAGATTCAGTTGTTTCATACACCCTTTCAAAAATCTCTTGCCGGTTGCTGAAATTTGCCAGGCCTGGAATCCCTCCCATATGTGCACAGGAGCCATAGGCAACAAGAAGCTTTGATTTTTTCCTTAATAAGTGAGCCATGTGTTCGTTTTCGCTGTTTCTTACAGCACCATTGAAAAGTGTAACATCAATATCTTTGTCCGGCATATCTTCAACATCCTTGTATTTAAAATCGAGGGCGATGGGCCAAAATACCAGATCGGCTGCAGCTACTATATCAAACAGTTTCTCATGAACATCCAATACCGAAACACAGCAACCGCCGCAGGCTGCACCCCAATAAATAGCAAGTTTAATTTTGTTTTTCTCTTTGTTTGCCATGTTTTTCATTTTTTAAGTTAATGTTTCGGCAGTTTCTTTCAGTTTGCAAGGTCCCAGACTCCTGATTTTTTCAGTGAAATCATCAGCCAGTTCTGCAAATTGTTTTCCTTCGCTGGCACTGATCCATTCAAGTCGCATGCGTTCTTCATTTAAACCCATTTGTGTAAGGTATTTCTGAAGTAGATGAAAACGGCGCAGACATTTGTAGTTACCTTCATGGTAGTGGCAGTCACCCGGATGACAACCACATATCAATACACCATCTGCACCTTCCCTGAAGGCGGAAAGGACGAACATTGGTTCTATTCTTCCGGAACACATAACCCGTATAATGTTAATATTTGAAGCATATTTCATTCGGGATGTGCCGGCAAGGTCAGCTCCGGTATAGGAGCACCAGTTACATAAAAATGCAATAATTGTGGGTTCGTAAGTCATAACTCATTTAGTTCTAAAGATTTTGACATCAGGCCTTTTATTTGAGATAGTATCTGGTTATCGGTAAAATGTCTTGAGCGAATAGCCCCGGTTGGACATGCTGATCCGCAAGTTCCACATCCTTTACATATGGCCTCGTTAACAACTGAAACACTATTATTCTCATCAAATGTGATAGCTGTGTAGGGACAAACCTGAATGCATGTCTTACATCCGCAGCAAATATCTTCGTTTACTTCAGCTGTAATGACTTCCACTTCTACTTCACCCTGCTTTATTGTAGCCATAATTCTTGCTGTTGCAGCTTTGGCTTGTGAAATGGCGTCAGGTATCTCTTTCGGGGCCTGACAATTACCAACAACATAAACCCCGCTTGTTGTAGTGGCTACAGGATCCAGCTTAGGATGTTTCTCCATAAAAAAGGAATTGCCGCACATACTTATTCCAACCGAGCGGGCAAGCTCTTTTGCATCATCTTGTGCCTCAAGTCCAACCATCAGGATAACCAGATCAGCAGGAATTTCAATTCTTTCACCTGAAAGCTTTTCATTCATTTCAATGACCATTTTGCAGGAGTCATCTGCTTTGGCTTCCATTATAACAGGTAAGTCCTTTTGTTGGTCGAACATCAGGAACATGACATCTTTTCTTGATGTGGAGCAATAAAGTTCTTCACAGCCTTTTCCAAATGCCCGCATGTCAGCATAGGCCTGATAAATGTTTACTTCTGGGATGGCTGATCGAAGCTGATTTGCATATTTCAATGCACTCATGCAGCAGGTTCTTGAGCAATATTCATGCTCATCTGAATTTCGGCTGCCCACACAATGAATAATTGCAACATTTGCAGGCTCTTTACCTTCTTTTGTCAGAATTTTGCCATTAAGTAACATTTGTTCAAATTCGAGGGAGGTAATTACATCGGGTAATTTCCCATAGCCGTAGTTTTTGATGCCTGAAGGATCAAAAGATTTTAAACCGGTAGCAACAATAATATTACCAAATTTCAGCTCGGCTTCTGTACCATTTTGGCCTATAGTAGAGTTAAAATTCCCAATATAACCAAAGATCTCATCAATGACCGTGTTCCTAAATATCCTGATATTTGGATGATGTTCAATTCTGTCAATTTTTTCATTGATGATCTGTTGAGCACTATTCAGATATGGGAATGTAAGGTCAATTTTTGCCATATTCCCGCCCAATTTTCTCTCTTTTTCTACGAGAAAAACCTGGCTTCCGGTATCCGCTAATTCCAATGCCGCTGTAATACCAGCAATCCCACCACCAATAACCAGGGTAGATGGGTTAATAGAAACAGTTCTTTTATCTAAAGATTCGTGCCATTTTATCCGGTTGATAGCAGCTGCTACCAGGGCCTTTGCTTTTTTTGTGGCTTTTATCCGGTCATCATGAACCCATGATACCTGTTCCCTGATGTTAGCCATTTGAAACATGTAAGGATTCAGGCCTGCATTTTCAAGCGTTCTCCTGAATGTCAATTCATGAATTCTTGGAGAACAGGCAGAAACAACAATTCTGTTTAAATTATGTTTCTTAATATCTTTAATAATGAGATCCTGTCCAGGATCAGAGCACATGTATTTATAGTCTTTGGCGATAACAACATCGGGCATTTCTGACAATTCCCTTGCTACATCTTCTACATCCACCATCTTGGCGATGTTTGTACCGCACCAGCATATATATACTCCTATTCTAATTTCTTCCATTTTTATCCTTTCTTTTTATTTTATGCTATCTCTGCAGCCAGACCAGTCTTATATTGTTTTTCTGAAGCAGCTTTCTTTAAGCTTGCAAAATATATGGCAAATGGACGATATGCCAGATGAGACCACTTGGAAAAGGGGACCTCAATACAGATCATAGGTATTAATATAGCTATATGAGCTATGTATGTATAATAGGTAGCGTAAGGCATCCCATTGATTCTGAACAGGTGCAGCATGATCCCGCTGACTGTTGTCATAAATAGCATAATGACGAATAGCCAGTCACTTAAATGTGAAAATTTGAAAATCTGATTATTTTGTTTGATGCGCCCGATAATAACATAGATCAACCCAAATAATAAGCCAAATGTGGAGTAATAGCCAAGCAATCTTTGCCAGTGCCACCAGTCATATATTTCTTCTACCTGGAATTCAGGAAGAAAAACAACGATCAAAATGAACATGATGGTATACCCGGTCATCATCATCCAGTGAGCCCCCCAGTAATATTTTCCTTTAGTATCACATTTTCTGAATTTTGCCTGAGTGGCAAAATGAGCGGGCAGTTTCCATAGTTCTGTAGCATATACGCTCAATGGAATCTTCACGCCTGGTTTAATGATTACTTTGTAAAACATGTTGAGGATATTGCTTATAAGCAATGCCGCAACTACTACCGCCATGCTCCAGTCTCCCAGTTCAATCCATTTGATTGGTGCGAAAGAATTGATTTTCACACCTCCTTCGCTGGTGAGGGTGGGATCGAGCGGAGGACCCCAGATTGCAAATAGAAGAATGACTATAGTTGCCAGTCCCAGAATAGCTGCAAATTCCATGAATTTGTTAGTGTAGAATAATCTGGATAAACCGGTCCAATCATAAATCGATGTCAGATATCTTCTAAGTGACATCATTAGTTCACCTGGGTTGGCGTCTCGCGGACAGGTATCTGAGCATTCACCGCAATAATAACACATCCATGGAGAAATATTTGCCTGGAGGCTGGTCTTTAGTCCAAGTTGTGCCTGCCTGAATACTTTTCGGGGATTGAGGGAATCCTCTTCGGTAAGCTGACATATGGCAGTACAGTTGCCACAATGAAAACATTCGTTCCAGTCTTTAACCCCGAGTTTGAGCAGATCTTTTTTTAGATTCGGATTAACTCTTTGAATCATAATTTACTTTTTTGTTTTATTTATTTTGATTCGATGTGCTCAAGTTGTTTTAACTTTCATAATGCTCTGCAGAACAGAAGAAGCAGCAGCTGATGCCTGAGCAACCGTATCAGGTATATCTTTTGGGCTTTCGCATACACCCGCAATGCTTATCCCTCCTGAAATAGTGGAGGTAGGATCGCTTATATAATTTTTACCGGAGAACCAACCGTTTATATCCTGGTGCAAATTCAACATTTTTGCAAGTGAAGAAGCCCCTTCGGCTGGTTCAATGCCAACAGAAAGAACAACCATATCAACTTTTTGCTCAATTAGCAGGCCTTTCTCTATATCTTCAGTACGAATAATCAGGCCGGATCCATTTTGATCTACCTGTGCAGTGCGCCCCCGAATGATATGGATGTTTTCGTTTTTGATACGTTCATAAAACTCTTCATAGCCTTTTCCGAAAGCACGCATATCTATATAATATTCTGAAACTTCTGCTTCAGGGAGCTTTTCTTTTATAAGGTGGGCAAGTTTCAGAGAGTACATACAACAAACCTTTGAACAGTATTTATTGTAGTTCTCGTCCCGGCTACCAACGCAGTGTACAATAGCTATGCTTTTTGGTTCATCACTTTCCGGTGAAAATATCCAGTTTTTCTTTTTATTCTGGGTCCTGAATTTTATGAAACCACCTGTGGGGCCGGCAGCATTTACCAATCGTTCAAGTTCCAGAGAAGTAATCACATTGGGGTATTTTCCATATCCGAATTGATCAATTCTTTTTGCATCAAAGGTTTTGAAACCTGTGGCCACAATGATATTTCCAACATTAATTTCTACGTCCTCATCTTTTTCATCGAGATTTATACAATCTGGTACCGGACAGACTTTAACACAAACACCACATTTACCATTCTCAACATATATGCAGCTATTTTCATCGATCATGTATTTATTCGGAACCGCCTGGGGAAAAGGAATGTAAATAGATTTCCGTTGTGTTGTGCCTGCGTCAAAATCGCTGGATGCTTTTCCGGGACATTTCTCTGAACAGATGCCGCAGGCAATGCAAGTAGCAAGGTTGACCCTGCGTGCTTTTTTGTGGATGATTACCTTGTAGTTTCCCGGGCTCCCTGTAACAGATTTTAGCTCACTGTAAGTTAGTAATTCAATGTTATCATGTTGACCAATTTCTACCATTTTGGGTGTTAGTATGCAGGCTGCACAGTCGAGGGTTGGAAAAGTCTTATCAAACATAGCCATATGGCCACCAATGGTTCCTGACTTTTCCACCAGGAAAACTTTCTGTTGACCATCGGCAATTTCCAAAGAAGCCTGAATTCCGGCAATCCCCGCACCAATGACAAGGGTATCCTTGTTTACATTATGTTCTTCCGGAACCAATACCTTTTCAAAAGGAATATCTTTTATGGCAAAAAGAAGAAGGGTTTTTGCCAGTTCAAAACTTTCATTAGTGAAAAAACCATGCTCTTTAAAATTTACCAATATTACTTTCCCCGGGTCTTCCCCTACTAATGACATTGCTTTGCTCAGGAATGGTTTTAGCATGCCCGGCTCATCTCCTGCAATAATTATCTTCTTTATCTTACTTTCTTTAAGAATATGCGTCATTGCACCGGAATCATATATGGGAAGTTCTGTTTTATCCCAAACAGGGCCAATTCCTGCTATCCCTTTGGCATATGTGAGCAGGTTATCATAGTTAAGTGAACTTAAGCTTCCATTTCCATTTCCATTTTCCGTAAAAACTATTGAAGTCATATGCAGATCATTTATTATTGTCAGTTAAGCAAGACTAATACTAGTGGACCAGGTACTTGTAATTCTATTGTTTATTAATTAACATCTGTGAAATAATTAACAGTAGAATTTAAAAAAAATATTAAATACTACTTTCTATTCTATTTTCGTAGAGTTCAAGATCAACCTTATGAAGCTCTTCAGCATAGAAACTTCCTTTAACGATGATTTGATCATTTAATCTTAAATTATGAGAATCTTCCAAATTAATAACTACCCAATCTGGTTTGCATAAAATTTTCAAAACAGAAACTTTGCTCTTTTGATCAAGAATCCCGGTTACTTTGCCCTTTATATGGATGGTATTTTTATTTACAGGCATTGCGAATAAATTGAAATCATTTATCAATGTATAGAAGGCAAAAGATATGCCATATCCATAGTGGTTTTGAAGGATGGTAGTATAATTGATTGATTGTTAATACGAAAGAGGCAGTCAGGTGAGTGTGATAGGGTTGAAACCTTATCCTTAACGGAATTATATTTACGGATTTCCGTAGTTTTGATGGCGGAAACCCATAATAAATACTAATGAATCAGAAAGGAAATATAGAATTCTGTAGTCAACTATAAAAAACAATAAATACAATAATGAAAAGAATCTGGCAATAAGAATTTGGAACTAATCAACAGCCAACAAATTTTACGTATTTTTTTATTTTGTCACGAAAAGTAGAGAGACTTAAACCCAATTTTTTAGCTGCTTCAGATTGATTGCCATTCGATTCTTTCAGGGCATTTCGAATAAGATTGGATTCTACACAATGTACAATTTGATTGAAGTTATATTTCCCATTCAAAAAGCATAGCTTACATGCTTTAACAATTTCGGCAATTTGTGACACGTGATTGAGTTCATCAGGCAGATCTTTCAGCTCAATCTTGTCACCACAAAAAAGAGAAACCCGCTGAACAATATTTCTAAGTTCCCTGACATTTCCGGGCCATGAATAATTAATTAAGGCAACCAAAGCTTCAGGAGAGATATCAATATGCCTGTCAGGATAAAACATCTTCAAAAAATGCTCTACAAGAAGGGGTATGTCATCTCTGCGCTCTCTGAGTGGGGGAATCTCTACAGGAACAACATTGATCCTGTAATACAGATCTTCTCTAAAAAGATTATTCCTGATCATATCTTTCAGGTCAACTTTAGCCGAAGAGATAAGTCTTATATCCACTTCAATTGGTTTTGTGCCTCCAACTCTCATAATTTCACGTGACTCAAGTACCCTTAAGAGTTTGGATTGAATGTCAAGAGGAACGTCGTCAATATCGTCCAGGAAAATAGTACCCTGATCTGCCACTTCAAATAAGCCTTTTTTTAGCCTGCTGGCACTGGTGAAAGAACCCTGTTCATGTCCGAAAAGTTCACTGGCCATAAGATCGGAAGGCATGGCTGACAAGCCAATACGAACAAATGCATTTTGAGTTCGATTGCCAATCCTGTGAATGAATTCTGCAAATACTTCTTTCCCCACGCCTGTTTCTCCAATCAGTAAAATTGAACTGTCAGAATCAGCCATTTTCTTGATTTTCTCAATAATGGACTTCATCTTGTCGTTGCAGGTAATGATAGAAAGGGGTCCCATCATTCAATAAATTTGCATCAGTTAAAAATTTTGAGTCCCTAAATTAATTGTTTTTTTTAGAAAGTTCTATGACAGACCAAAAAAAACTCTTTATTAATAAATATTTAGAATTAATATAGTCTACAGTCTACAGCCCACAGTCTACAGCCCACAGTCTACAGCCTACAGTCTACAGCCTACAATCTATAGTTCAACTACCAGTATTTTCCTAACAAATCCTCGGTAGTTGTTCTCCCGATATCATATCAACAATTCTTGTGCTGCCAATTCCGGTTTTCATTCTTACAATACCTGGTGATTGGGAATCTACCTGTCCAATTATTGCACTTTCTTTGCCCCTGGGATGTGCTTTCATGGCTTCCAGTACTGCATCTCCGTATTTTTCAGGTACAAAGACAAGCATCTTTCCTTCGTTTGCAATATAGAGTGGGTCTAATCCTAAAATCTCACATGCCCCTTTCACTTCTTCAAGAATAGGTATTCTTTTTTCACTGATTTCAATTCCCGTACCTGAAGATTTTGCAATTTCATTCAAGGAGCTTGCCAGTCCACCCCTGGTTGGATCTCTTAGAACATGAATCTCTTTAGTAACACTGAAAATACTTCCTGCAAGATCGTTTAAAGCAGCTGTATCACTTTGAATGGAGGTTTCAAATTCCAATCCTTCCCTTGAAGACATAATAGCAACTCCATGATCTGCAATATTCCCGTTTATCAAGATCAGATCACCTGGCGAACAATTGGCTGGAGAAATGTTAATTCCTTCCGGGATGGTGCCAATTCCTGTTGTATTGATGAAGATTTTGTCGCCTTTTCCCTTATCCACGACCTTGGTATCACCGGTAATAATTTGAACTCCTGCCTCACGGGCAGCTTTCCCAATTGTTTGAATGATCAACCATAATTCTTTCATCAGAAATCCTTCCTCCAGGATCAATGCAAGGGAAAGAAATTTTGGTATAGCCCCGCAACAAACCACGTCATTCACAGTACCATGCACCGCAAGGTCCCCAATATTCCCGCCTGGGAAAAAGATTGGATTTACAACAAAAGAATCAGTTGAAATAGCCAGCTTGCCCGGGAGATTAAAAATTGCCCCATCATGAGCTTCATTCAAATAAGTATTTCCTAATTCTTTAAGAAACATTTTCTCAATTAACTGGTTAGACAGGCTTCCACCTCCACCATGAGCAAGAGTTATCTTGTCATAATTGGTTATTGGAACAGGGCATGATATGTTCATATTTATAGTTTGATTATGTTCTGCATTGAAATTATTAAGTGACTAAAATGGCTAAAATGACTAAAATGACTAAAATGGCTAAAATGGCTAAAGTGACTAAAATGACTAAAGTGACTAAAATGACTAAAATGACTAAAATGTTTTGAGTGCCTGAAGTAGTATGTTCTTATCAATTGATCCATCTTAAAAGTTTAGTTCACTTCAGGCATTATATATTTTAGTCACATCAAACTTTAGTTCATTTTAGTCACTCTCTTCTTATAATGAAAGTATGCTGCACAGGCTCCTTCTGAGGAAACCATTGGAGCACCAAGTGGATTTTCAGGGGAGCATTCTTTCCCGAAGGCTGGACATTCCGGTGGTTCTTTCATTCCCTGGAGAACCTCTCCGGCAATGCAGAGAGGAGATTCCATTTTTTCAATACTTTCAAGTCTGAAAATTTTCTCAGCATCAAATTCTGAATAATTATCAGTCAGGGCAAATCCACTTTGTGGAATATTTCCTATACCTCTCCATTTCCTGTCTATAACTTTAAACACCTCTTTGAGCGCTCCCTGGGCTGCCTGATTCCCTTTTAAGGTAACAACTCTTGAATACTGGTTATCAACTTGTACTTTTCCTTTTTCAAGTAGTTTAATACTTGCAAGTATTCCTTGCAGGATATCTACCGGTTCAAAACCGGTTATTACAATCGGAACATTAAATTCCCTGGTAATCGGAATATATTCTTCATAGCCCATCACAGTGCATACATGTCCGGCAGCAAGGAATGCCTGAATACTTGAGTCCGGTGAAGAAAGGATGGCACGAATGGCAGGTGGAACGAGGACGTGAGAACTAAGCAGGGAATAGTTCTTGAGATTCCTCCGTTTAGCCTCCAAAACTGAAAATGCATTTGCAGGAGCCGTAGTCTCAAAGCCCACTGCAAAAAATACAATTTTCTTTTCAGGGTTTTCTTCAGCAATTCTTACAGCATCAAGTGGAGAATAAACCATTCGTACATCCCCACCTTCTGCTTTTACCCTTAAGAGGTCACTTTCAGAACCAGGTACCCGCAGCATATCCCCAAAGGAGGTGAAAATCACATCATCCCTGGAGGCCAGATGTATAGCTTTATCAATAAGCTCCAGGGGAGTTACACAGACCGGACATCCTGGTCCATGCACCAGCCTGATTCCTTCCGGAAGAAATTCCTCGATGTTGTATTTCATTATGGAGTGAGTCTGCCCACCGCAAATCTCCATAATTACCCAGGGATGTTGGCTGATCTTGTGGATCTCCTCAGAAATCTTTTTTACAAGATTCATGTTCCTATATTCTTCTACATATTTCAAGTTGCTAAAATTTCTTTGTGAATGTTTTTGAGTGTATCCGTAAAACAGATAAGCACTTTTTCAGAATTTTCTCCTTTCTGGAGATTACAGAAAGTCTTACTAATGGTCAATCCCTGGCTTTAGTCTATCTTCTTCCTTATGTATGCGGTCCATCTCCTCAAAAGCTTCAAGGCTTAACCTGGCTTCCTCCTCATCTAGTTTATTCAGGGCCATACCTACATGTGCCAGGACATAATCTCCAATTCCTGCCTCCGGGAGCCACTGTACACATATTTCCTTTATTACACCTCCGAAACTAACTTTTGCCATTCTAAGATCTGGGTTGCTGGTATCTATTGATACAATTTTGCCGGGAACTGCCAAACACATATGATTGATTTTCGTTAAAACAACTTTCTGAAAAAGCCTTTAAAAATAAAAAGAAAATCTAATTAAATTAATGACTATTCCAAATCTTATTTAGATACCCGGATAGCTTACCCAAAAAGTATCTCTAAGGTGGTTTAGAGCTAGTTCATTTGATAAAACCCCAAAATTCTATTAAGTTTAATCTGTGATTGCCTAATGTAATAACTCAGTTATGGAAGAAATTAATCAGAATATTAATCCGGATATTAAAAAGTATGCAAAAGGAGGAGGAAAGGAAACCTTGTATCGGGTTACCATTCGTAGCCAAATACGATTGATATCTATAATGGATAGTAAAGCTAACCTGGTTATCAGTATGAATACAATGCTGATAACCGGTATCTTGGCCATGTTAACCGGTTCAATATTCTGGCAGTCAAGCCGGGAAATGAAATTCATGGATCATATTCCTTTTGTTGTATTACTGTTTTTTTCTCTTGGGGCAATGGCATATGCCATATTTGCTACACGTACGGATTTAAATACACGAAAGTTTAATATTAAAAACAGTCCGATTCAATATACACTCAAGCATCATGAGAAGGCGAGCCTTTCAGATTACCTTGCTTACATGGGAGAAATACTCCTTTCCAATGAGCTGATATATGAAAATTTGAACCTGGACATGTATTTCTTAAGTGAAATTGTATCAAGGAAATCCCGACTTTTGAATATTTCCTATTCCTTATTTTTGGCTGGACTTATTATTAGCGTGGGGCTATTCATGGTATTTACACTTTATCCGGAGATTTAATGAGGTATATAATTATCCTGTTCTTTCTGCTTTCCCCTTTGTTTATTTATGCCCAGGGCATTGATGATGACAAAGACCTGAAGGTGGATACAACAGGACTTATCACTGTCAATTGTGAGGAGAGCAGGAATCTTTTTGATTCAGATGACCTTTTGCGTGTATCTCTTGCTTTTGATATCAAAAAATTTAAAAAGGAAAAAAATCATCCGGAATATCAGGATGCTGTTTTGAAAATATATTTTCCGGATACTACTGTAGTGGAAAAGACTATTCAACTGAAGCCCCGGGGTGTAAGACGACTGGAACATTGTCATTTTCCTCCTATCAAGCTGAATTTTAAGCAGATTGCATTTGAGGATGAATACCTTGATCAGCAGTCTACCATGAAATTTGTTACTCATTGCAAGACCTCAAAGTTTTATGAGGCCTATATTCTTAAGGAGTATCTTGTATATAAGATGTATAATCTGCTTACTGATTATAGTTTCAGAGTACGCCTGGTAGAAATGGAGTATATCGATATTGCCAGGGATGAAAAAGTTCTTGTAAAATATGGTTTTTTTATTGAGCACTTAGATTTTCTTGCTGCACGAAATAATGCTTTCACTTTTAAAAATGACAGGTATTCCCGGAGAATGATGGACAGAAAAATGATGGCAAGAATGGCTCTTTTTGAATTTATGATTGGGAATACTGATTGGTCTGTTGCCGGACAGCACAATACAAAAATGTTAAAGCTTAACGATCTCAGTAAGCCAGGTCCATATCCTGTTCCTTATGACTTTGATTATTCAGGAATGGTGGATACTGATTATGCAGTTCCGGCTGAAGGTTTTAACCTGGAATCAGTACGTGACAGAGTGTATCGTGGCGTTTGTTTGGGGAATTATTTTGTTTTGGAAGAGATAGAATTTTTTAAAGAAAAAAAACAAGAGTTTTTTGACCTGATCAACGATTTTCCATATATGGAAAAAGGAGATAAAAGAGAAATGATATCTTACCTGGATTCCTTTTATAGCATCATAGAGCGTGAAGAGTCGGTAAAAAGACAGATTATAAATGCTTGCAAAGAATAATAAACACTTAATTATGAATATTACATCCTATTTAACAAAAATCATCAATGAGGTTTTATGCTGTGTGAACAAGAACCTGAAGTTCATTACGGTAATCATTTTAATTTTCATTTTTTCTGCTTTCCCTGCTGTTTCACAGGGTGTTGATGATGAGAATGATATAGTAACAGATTCTACAGATGTACTAAGTGTTGATTTTTATCAGAGTTGGGAGCTTTTTAGTAATGATGATCCACTGGCACTCTCTCTTGCGTTTGATATGAAAGAGTTTAAAAAAGGGAAGTTTGAAGCTGATAAAATGCCTGCTCTTTTATCTGTTCATTTGAAAGATACAATTGTCAGGAAAGATATAAAGATTAAAGCACGGGGAGTATTCCGCAAAAAATATTGCCAGTTTCCACCCATCAAACTAAGCCTGAAGAAGGCGGAATTTACAAGTGAATACATGGAGGAGCAAACCACATTGAAATTTGTCACTCATTGTAAAAACTCTAAAATGTTTGAATCATATATTCTCAAAGAATATCTGGTCTATAAAATGTACAATATCCTAACTGATATTAGCTTTCGGGTTCGTTTAGTTCAAATGGAATATATTGATACTCAAGAAAAGGATAAACCCTTTGTAAAATATGGGTTCATCATTGAGCATATTAATTCAGTTGCTGATCGAAACAACTCCTTAAGGATAAAAAGTGAAAAACTTGCTCAAAGGCATATGGAGAAGGATATGATGGCTATAGTCTCACTTTTTGAATTTATGATTGGGAATACCGATTGGTCAGTAACCGGTTTGCATAATATGAAAATCATTAAGTCAAAAGATTTTACTAAACATGAGCCATTTCCTGTTCCTTATGATTTTGATTATTCAGGTATGGTAAATACCAGCTATGCAATTCCCTCGGAAATTCTGGGAATTGAGTCTGTGAGGGAAAGAAAATATTGGGGAGTTTGTTTACCTGAGGAGAATGTCATGAATGCCAAAGCCATATTTTTGAGTCGTAAAAATTCATTTTATGAGCTTGTGCAGGAGTTCCCATTTCTTGATAAATCAGTAAAACGTGAAATGGTGGATTACCTGGATAGTTTTTACAGAATACTTGATTCTGATTTCCTACTCAATAGGGATGTCCTGTCTGGATGTAAGGTAAAGTAAATTGGTGCTTATGGGGTAAAAGAATTGGAGCGATGGACAATGAGGGATAAATATACATTTGCCTATCCCGAAAATTAGCAAATCTGTGATTTGCATAAATTTTCGAGGATCCTCGAAATAGTTTCAAAATCAAAGATTTTGACTATTTCGGGACTGCATACTGCATACTGCATACTGCATACTGCATACTGCATACTGCATACTGCATACTGCATACTGCATACTGCTTACTGGGAACTATGCATTGGGCTCAAGAATGTTCCGGGTTCCTGGTTCAAGAATGTTCCGGGTTTAAGATCCCTTCTCGTGAATTGATTTTTGGAGTTTGAAATTTGTGTTTTTCCATCATTCCATCATTCCATCATTCCATTCTTCCATCTATCAATATGCTTGCCTCGACTTATCTCCCAGATATCCACCATGATGTCTCAGGGCATAATCTTTAGCACTAAATTGAATTCTTTTCATCATACAAACCACCAGTGCATCCCCAATTACGGTCATTACTGTTGTTGAAGTTGTTGGTGCAAGCCCGAGTGGACAAACCTCTTCGGGGTTCCCTGTTTCTATTACTACATCTGCAGAAGCAGCAAGGGGACTATCAGCTATTCCGGTTAAAACTATAGTGGGAAGTTTGGGATGCAAATTTTTTGCCAATTGTACCAATTCTGTTATCTCACGGGTTTTACCCGAATTTGAAATTAGAAACAAAACATCATGTTCCTGGATTATACCAAGATCTCCATGTTGGGCATCACTGGGATGCAGAAAAATTGATGGAGTTCCTGTTGAGCTGAAGGTGGTGGCAATGTTGATGGCAATCTGACCGGCTTTTCCCATGCCACTTGTGATTACCTTTCCGCAATTTTTATGAACCTGCTTATATATTAAATCAAGAGCCTTTTCATAGGATTGATTTATTGGGATATTACTAATTGCTTTTGCTTCAACTTCAAATATTGTTTTAATTGTTTTTGACATAATTTAATTACTTATCCTATTGCAGATTATAAAAGTTTTTAAAGTTATCAAATTAAATAATGCAAACGAAATCATTCTATTGTCCGGTTGTTTTCTCCCATTTTTGCTAATTTTGTAAAAGAAATTAATAATTGACCTGGATGAATATTTACAGTGATAAAAGAGTGGTTCTAACTCTCGATGCAGGAGGATCAAATTTTGTTTTTTCTGCTATCCAGGGCGGCGTAGAGATAGTTGATCAGGTGTGTCTGCCTTCAAATGCTCATGATCTTGACTTGTGTTTGAAGACAATCTTCAAAGGTTTTCATAACATTCAGCAACAATTGCATGATAGCGCCGTTGCTATAAGCTTTGCCTTTCCAGGGCCTGCAGATTACCCAAATGGCATTATTGGAGATCTTCCAAACCTTCCTGCCTTTCGTGGTGGAGTTGCCATTGGGCCTATGCTTGAAGAGGAATTTTCTTTACCTGTTTATATTAATAATGATGGGAGTTTGTTTGTTTATGGAGAGGCAATTGCCGGTTTATTGCCAGAGGTAAATAAACTTTTAGAGAAGAGTGGAAGTGGGAAACGATATTCAAATTTAATTGGATTTACTCTTGGAACTGGTTTTGGAGCTGGAATTGTGATAAGTGGAAAATTATTGATAGGTGATAATTCACTTGGTGGAGAAGCCTGGCTTCTTCGTGATATGGCAGATACTACTACTAATATTGAAGAAAGTATTAGCATCAGGGCTCTGAAGAATGCTTATGCCTTGAAGGCAGGTATTACTGAAGGTGAAATACCCGGGCCAAAAGAAATTGAGCAAATAGCTATGGGCGAAATGGTGGGTGACATGGAAGCTGCCATGGAAGTGTATAAAGAAATGGGACAAGCCCTTGGAGAAGCAATGGCAACTGTTACAACCCTGGTTGATGGCTTAATTGTTCTTGGGGGAGGCATTTCTGCAGCTCATCATTTATTTTTGGAGGAAGCAATAGCACAAATGAACAGTAACTTTTCCAAACCCAAAGGAAATCTTTTATCACGTCTGGCCATGCAGATTTTTAATTTGGAAGATAAAGAACAACGTAAGCAGTTCCTGACTGGAGATTCCCGTACAATTGAAGTTCCCGGCACTGAAAGAAGAATGATCTATGACCCATTGGCACGAAGTGGTATTGGTATTAGCCGTCTTGGAACCAGTGAATCTGTAGCGATAGGAGCTTATGCATATGCATTGGATCGCCTGGAAAAGGATAAATAACTTTCTGAAGAATGATTAGAAATTAGTAAGGTATAGAATTTATTATGAATGAATTAAAAAACACTGTTGATCAAGTTCACTTGAGGTATGAAAAAATTCCAACTCATGTTTTTTCTGAAGCCGGGGAAGCTTCACTGGTTGTAGCCAGGGAAATATCCAGCCTGGTAAAATTGCGTCAGAAGGAACATAAAGCCTGCGTATTGGGCTTTCCCACCGGCTCAACACCTGTTGGTGTTTTTGATGAGCTTGTTCGGATGCACAAGGAAGAAGGATTGAGCTTTGAAAACCTTATCACTTTCAATACAGATGAGTATTTTCCAATTAGTCCGGATGAATTACAGAGCTATGCAAGATTCATGAGGGAGTACCTGTTTGATCACATCGATATCAAAGAAGAGAATATCAATATACCGGATGGGACTATAGAAATGGAGTTTGTAAATGAATATTGCAGGAATTATGAGAAAAAAATTGCCTCTATTGGAGGTATTGATCTGCAAATTCTGGGAATTGGCCGTACCGGTCATATTGGTTTTAATGAACCTGGTTCCTACAAGGGGTCGGTTACCCGTTTGATTACCCTTGATTCTCTGACCAGGGGTGATGCTGCAAGTGATTTCTTTGGAGCTGAAAATGTTCCCAGGAAGGCACTTACAGTAGGAATTAGCACCATTTTAAATGCAAGCAGGATCTTGCTTCTGGCATGGGGGGAAGGCAAATCAAAAGTGATTAAGCAAACTGTTGAAGGTGAGATTACAGAAATGGTTCCTGCCAGTTTTCTCCAGGCTCAGCCCCAGTCCATGGTGATTGTGGATGAAGCTGCTGCTGCAGAGCTTACAAGAATTAAAACTCCCTGGTTGGTTGGAGACTGTAAATGGACTGAAAGTATGATTAGAAAGTCCGTGGTATGGTTGTGTCAAAAAGTGGATAAACCAATATTAAAACTAACAAATCGTGATTACAATGACAATGGTTTGAGTGATCTTGCCGCTGAGTACGGAAGGGCATACCAGATTAATATTAAGGTATTTAATGATCTGCAGCATACAATTACCGGGTGGCCAGGAGGAAAACCGAATGCTGATGATAGCTTCAGGCCTGAACGTGCTAAACCATTTCCGAAAAAAGTGATAATCTTTAGTCCCCATCCCGATGATGATGTGATTTCTATGGGAGGAACTTTTATACGGCTTGTAGATCATGGAAATGATGTTCATGTGGCCTATCAAACTTCAGGAAATATTGCAGTATTTGATGATGATGTTATCCGTTTTGCTGACTTTGCTGCTGATTATCATAATTCTTTCTCACAGGACAATTCTGAATTTGAAGATCTGTTTCACAAGATGCAGGAATTTGTAAGAAACAAGGAAGCCGGAAGCATGGATTCTGATGAAGTAAGACAAATGAAAACCTTAATACGAAGGGGAGAGGCAAAAGCTGCCTGCAGGTTTATTGGTATTCCCGATCAGAATGTTCATTTTCTGGATCTGCCATTTTATGAAACAGGAGCAGTTAAGAAAAAGCCTGTTGGAGATGAAGATGTTCAAATTGTGGTAGATCTGCTAAGAACTCTTAAGCCCCACCAGATATATGCCGCAGGAGATCTATCTGATCCTCATGGAACACACAGGGTTTGTCTTGATGCTATATTCATGGCTTTAGATGTAGTTAGGAATGACTCATGGGTAAAAGATTGTTATGTTTGGTTATACAGGGGTGCCTGGCAGGAATGGGGTATCTCGGAGGTGGATATGGCGGTTCCCTTAAGTCCTGATGAGGCTGAACGCAAACGAAAAGCAATTTTCAAGCACCAGTCTCAAAAAGACAGTGCCTTGTTTCCTGGTAGCGATCAGCGTGAGTTCTGGCAACGTGCCGAGGACAGGAACCATGCAACTGCGGTTTTATACGATAAGCTTGGAATGGCTGAATATCAAGCGTTTGAAGCCTTTGTGAGGTATCTGCCTGCAAGATGGAAATAATGAAATTTCGTAGGCTGTGAGCTAAAGCTTCTGTTTTTTCGGGAAACCCAGAAAGGTCTTAAACCCTGAACAATCTTAAACTCTGAACAGTCTTAAACCCTGAACAGTCTTAAACTCTGAACTTCTGCAACCTGTGACCCGAATATCCAGGATACATGTTTAAGTCTATGAATAGATTGTTTAAGGTTTAGAGGTTGTATTTATGAAGATGCTCCAGGTAAATCTCATTTGTTCTGTCAATTAATTTACTCATGGCATTAAATGCTTTCTGCCCATCCTTATCCCTGATGGAAGCATAAATTTCCTCATGCTTTTCAAGGATATTATTTTTTTCACCCTCTATATTTGCATAGATAAAATTTCTAATTCTTGGAACAAGTGAAAAAATTGGTTCCATAGAAATGATAACAAAAGAATTCCCACTGGCTTCAGTTACTTTTGCATGAAATTTATTGACCAGGTCAGCTTCAGCCTGTATATCGTCGTGATTACAATTAATAAGATCATCAATGGTTGCCCTTAGCTCTTTCACATGTTTATCAGTCCTGCTTTCAGCTGCAAGCCGTGCAATTTCGGGTTCAAACATTGCACGGGCCTGGTTAATCTGAAGTATCAAGTCCTTGTCAAACTTCAGGTCATAATATAGCAGTAAAGATGAAATTGCATTTTTTATATTGTAATCAGAGACATACCCGCCGCTGCCTTTTTTTATATCAATCAGGCCTCTGGCACTAAGTCTCCTCAAAGCCTCTCTAAGGGCGGTTCGGCTTACTGCAAACATTTCACATAACTCCCTTTCTGAAGGAAGCTTTGACCCTGTGGGCAATCTTTTTTCACGTATGGCAGTTTCAATTTTTCGCTCAATTCGCTGACTCAAGGTTTGCGATTCACCAATTGGCTCAAACATATTATCCATAATAATTGTAATAAATTGGTATTACAAGTTGCGATAAACAAATATAGAATAATAATTAATGCATTCATAATTTTGATATATTATTATTAATGATGTACCTAATACATTAAAAATATGCAATGTGAAATTAGTTGTAATTAAATTAGTTTGCTCTAATAAATATGGTGTGTTGTATAACATAATATGTCATACAAATGTTTGGTTTTATAATTTCTTCTTCATAGTTTTGAGTAATGATAATTGAAAGACTTGAAATTATTATTAGTTTTATAAAACCTAATTATTAATTAATCACAAAACGTTATGAAGAAAACTTTAATTTGGACTTTTTCTATTGTCCTGTTTGTGGTTTTTGCCTTTGGTAATCAAAGCATAAAAGCCCAGACGGGAAGTCCTGTTGCCTATACTATTTCTGGTGTGGTAACAGATGCTTTCAATGAGGAATCCATTCCGGGGTCAACGGTTATGGTTGCTGGTACCACTTATGGAACAGCTACCGATCTGGATGGCAATTTCTCATTCACTGTGAATATGAAGCCTGGAACTTATACACTGGTATTTAGTTTTATTGGTTATAGATCAGTGGAGCAGGAACTGGTTCTTGCCGACAACAGCACTGTAACAGTAAATGCTGCATTATCAACCGATGTTACCAGACTTGATGAAGTGGTCGTAACAGGTACTTCAGGCTTTACCAAGAAAAGTCAGCTTGGAAATGCTATATCTACTGTAAACAGTGATGACCTGGGAGCTTCTGGAGCTGTTAGTATTGATGCTGCACTTCAGGGGAATATTGCAGGAGCCCAGGTCATGAGGAATTCTGGAAACCCTGCTGGAGGTGTTTCAATCCGATTGAGAGGAGCAAGTACCGTGGCTGGAAGCTCTGATCCTCTTTACATCGTGGATGGTGTAATTGTGAATAACAACTCAACCCAATTGATCGACCTGGGGGGTTATATGCAAAACCGTATGGTGGATATCGATCCTAAGGATATTGACCATATAGAGGTTTTGAAAGGAGCAGCAGCAGCAGCAATATATGGTTCCCGTGCCAGTAATGGAGTAATCCAGATCTTTACTAAAAGAGGTACCACAGGTGCTCCTAAAATCACCTTTTCAACAAGCGTAAATATGAACCAGGTTAGAAAAGTACTACCATGGAATGATGCTCAGCTGATGTGGGATCCGGGTGATCCAACTACTGCTATTCCGGCAACAAGATATGATTACCAGGACTATATCTTTGAGACTGCCTATGGTTTTGAAAATTATCTTTCTGTTTCAGGTGGACAGGGAAATACCAGGTATCTGGTATCTGCTTCCCAGTTGAATAACGGAGGTATCGTAAAAAATACAGATTTCAAAAGATATAATTTCCGCGTACGCATTGATCAGACAATAAATGATTGGGCATCCATCTCGGTAGGAACAATGGTGTCAAGAAATGCAAGCCAGGAAATGCCAAATGGTAAAAATTATGGTCCAATTACCAGCGTATTATTTGCCGACAATTTGAAAGATGCCAGTCCGGTGGATGGAGTTTATCCTAACATAGGCTGGATGGCAAATCCCTATGAAGCCATCGACAGAATAGATGCTCCCCAGACTAATTCAAGGTCGGTAAGCGATATTCAGATAAAACTTACTCCTATTAAGGGACTTACTGTGAATTATGTTTTTGGTTATGACCATGCTTATTCCGATGCACGCCTTTTCATACCTGTTGGCTTTAATACCAAGCCAAACGGAGTATCAGAAAAAGCAACTTTTGCAAATTCAGTCTATAATTCTGATCTCTTTGCAGCTTATTCCATTGATCTGACCCCTTCAATCAAATCTACAACAGGTGCCGGTTATACATATCAGTATGATGAAACTGAATACTTTGCCATACGAACTGATAATCTCGGACCAGTTGCTACTGTAACTGATGCAGGAACAGTTGTTGGCAGGGCTGATTATCGCACTCAAAGGGCAATATGGGGAGGTTATATTCAGGAAACCATTGGAATTTCGGACAAGATTTTCCTGACTGTTGCGGGCAGGTTCGATGGCGCGTCTGTTTTTGGCGAAGATGAGAGACTGCAATTCTATCCTAAGGCATCTGCTTCATACCTTCTTTCAAAAGAAGACTTCTTCAGTGGCAATAATGTTGGGGGTGTTTTCGATTTATTTAAAATAAGAGCCTCATGGGGACAAGCTGGGAACCTTACTGCACTTAGGCCTTATGATATATATACAAGTTACAATCTGGCACCCATTAATGCGCAGACTGGCCTTGTTTCACCATATACTTCAGGAAATCCTGATTTAAGGCCGGAACGTCAAACGGAACTGGAACTTGGTTTAGACATGGGTTTGTTTGATGGTAGATTGGGGATTGAATTTTCCTGGTATAAGCAGGATATTGAAGATCTTCTTCTTCTGAGGAGTCTTGCTCCATCAACTGGTTTCGGACAACGATATGAAAATGTTGGTACCATGACCAATAATGGAATTGAATTGATGGTCAGGGCTGAAGCAATTCGCACAAATGATTTCAGATGGACAATAACCGGAACATTCAGTACCAACAAGAATGAGGTTACCCATGTGGTAGGAGGGAAGATGGACCTTGGAATGTGGGGTACTTCAATTGCACAATCCGGTCAACCCCTGGGTGCATTTTATGGCTACTATTTTGCAACAAATCCTGATGGATCAATACTACTCGATGCAAATGGATTTACCCAGAGGGCAAAAGGCCATTATGAGGATAAAACTCTTCCCGATGGTGAGGTAATTCCGGTCGCTGTTCAGGATTATGCAGCTGACGGCCAACCTTCCGGTTCAGACCTGAAAAAGTTGATTGGTGATCCCAATCCTGACTGGGTGGGTTCTTTGATAAACCAGTTCGAATACAAAAACTTCACTCTCTTTGTGAAAATTGATGCTGTTCAGGGTTTTGATGTAATGAGTTGGGACAAGAGAATGTTTAACCTTTTTCCAGGTGGAAAGGCAACTGCCCAGGAACTGCGTGGAGAAAAAGATAAAGGTAGTGCATTTCCCAATTTCTTTATCTATGAGTCTTTTATCGAAGATGGTTCTTTTATTAAGTTAAGAGAAGTCTCTTTGAGTTATGACCTCAAGTTAAACACGAATTGGGTAAATTCAGTAAGGTTCACATTAAGTGGAAGCAACCTGATGTCAATAGACAACTATTTTGGATTTGATCCCGAGGTGAATACTGAGGCTCAAAGTAATGGAGTTCGAGGACAGGATATGGCTAATGTGCCTATTCCTCGCATTTATAAATTTGGTGTAACTGCCACATTTTAACTATAAATAATTAAATAATATGAAATATATTGTAAAAATATTTAGTTTGATTCTTTTGGCAGGGGTAATGTTTACTGCCTGCGAGAAAGAATTCCAAAACGTAAATGCACCATCTGATGATCAGATTTTTTCTGACAAAGATGGCTTGATTGCTGCCAGCGTTGGTTTAGTGCAGCATTTCTCTACTTCTGCCCTGTCCCCTATTGTTGAAGTTCCCGGAGTAACTACCAGGGAAATGGGAGTATCCAGTACTTATGTAAACCAGATGGAACTGACCTATGGAGGAACAGCTCTCAGTGGTGAAAATGCAGGAATCATTAGGTTATGGAGTAGGTTATTGCGAGACAAAGGAATGGCAGAAACAATTTTAGCCAATGTGGATGGAATTGAATTGGAAGCCGGTACTAAAAGCGGAATCAGCGCATTTTCAAAATTTATGAAAGCTACATGCCTGGGTTACCTGGTAATGAATTTTGAGCAGGCTCCTATTAATAATGGTGTAGATGCTCAATTCAGTGACCGTACTACAGTTTTGACTGAATCTGTAAGTTTGCTGACAAGTGCCCTGGCAGAAATTACTGCAAATCCTGTTTCTTCAGAATTTCAGAGCAAAGTAATCCCTACCATTGATCTTGAAAATTCAATTAATGCTTTTTTAGCCAGGTACAACCTATATCTGGGGAATTATGGAGCAGCTATTACTGCCGCTAATGATGTAGATCTTTCATCCAAGTCGGAATGGTGGTATGATGCCAGTGAGAATCAGAATCCTGTGTATGGCTTTGCTGTGAACGATGTGCCTGATACCAAGCCAAGACATAATTTTGGTATCATGGTAGATCCGGGAACTGGTTATGTAGAGTATGTACTGGAAGCAGGTGATGGCAGACTGACTTTTTATATGGATACCACAATTCATGAATATGCCCTTCCCCAGTTTGGGGGCTATGAAATTCATGATTTGTTGGGATTCTTTGGAAGTGCAGATACCAGGATACCGGTTTACCTGCCAGGAGAGATGTTACTGATTAAAGCTGAAGCTTATGCTATGCAAAATCAATTAGGTGATGCTGTAACTCAAATTGATCTGGTGCGTCAAAAAGCCGATGATGTGTTTGGTGTTAATGCAGGCCTTGCCGCATGGACAGGAAATGCAGGAGATGTCAATGAGATCATGGATGAAATTTATATTCAAAGATGTATCGAGCTTTTCATGACCGGACAAAGATTTGAGGATAGCAGGAGAATTCACTCTTCTTTTGTTCCTTCAGATGATCAGGATATACTAAGCGAAAGAAACAGGAATTTATATCCTTACTCATATGAGGAAGTAAATAATAATAAAAACTGTCCTGA
>JAUVKW010000143.1 GCA_030596025.1 Bacteroidota bacterium
TCCCAAGGGTTGGGCTGTTCGCCCATTAAAGTGGCACGCGAGCTGGGTTCAGAACGTCGTGAGACAGTTCGGTCCCTATCTGTTGTGGGCGTTGGAGATTTGAGAGGACCTGACACTAGTACGAGAGGACCGTGTTGGACAAACCTCTAGTGTACCTGTTGTGGCGCCAGCTGCACCGCAGGGTAGCTACGTTTGGAAGAGATAAGTACTGAAAGCATCTAAGTACGAAGCTCACCTCAAGATGAGATCTCCCTTAAGGGTCGTTAAAGACTATGACGTTGATAGGCTGTAGGTGTAAAGGCAGTAATGTCAAAGCCAAGCAGTACTAATTACCCGTGAACTTTCTCTGATCAACACTTTTTCCTTTCTTTCAATATGTCAAAAATATTATCCCCAATTTGGGGGAAAAGCTTTAGGTGACTATAGCAATGGGGCTCCACCTCTTCCCATTCCGAACAGAGAAGTTAAGCCCATTAGCGCCGATGGTACTGTGAAAACGGGAGAGTAGGTCGTCGCCAACCTTATTAAAAGATCCTGGTTCTGAAAAGAACCAGGATTTTTTTTGTCTTTTTACTTTAATCTTTTATCTTAATTCTGCCCAATCGCTACTTTAGTTTTATGGTCTTATGACTATTATCCCTGAATGCTATGAATAACCATTTTTAGCTATCTTTACCCTGATGAAAAAGGGAATTTATTTGCTTTCATTTCTGACTATTTGCATGAGTGTGAATGGACAAACTGCAGATCAGGATACATTAAATACCAGTATCTCTACCTGGAAACTTGGAAATAATTTCTCAAATATTATCCCAACAGAAGCAGATACTTCACTCAAAAGCTTTCAGATTTATAATAAGCTTTATGAGGACTATATCTTCCCATCATACCTGGGAAACCTCGGATCCCCGGGGATATCAAATAACTTTTTTCAGAGAAAACCTTCAAAATATTTCTTTCTCCAGCATTTTATGCCTTATCTGAATATGCCCGGAGATCAGATCTATTTCAATACTAAAAAACCCTTTTCAGAATTTGCATATGCAATGGGAGGAGGGAGACAACAACAGGAACAAGTCTTGAAATTCATCCATACACAGAATGTTAATCCAAAGTTTAATGCCGGAATTAAGCTGGATCTTTACTCTTCAGAAGGACAGTATTCTTATCAGAAAGGATCCGATATTTCCTTTTTGTTTTTTACATCTTACCAGGGGAGCCGATACTCCATTTTTGGGCATGCTGGAATGAATACTATTAAAATGGAAGAAAACGGAGGAATTCAGAATGACTCAGACCTGGAAGAACAATTAACTCGGGATGTTCCTACCAGGCTTGATGCATTTAATTCTGCTTCTACCTTGATGAAGAATAAGAATTTATTTATAACACAACACCTTACAATTGGAAAGTTTAAATCAGGCAATGATGCGGATAGTTCTGATATAGCTGTAGTTGGTGCCCAGGAAGGAAAACACTGGGCAAAACTTGTGCATGTACTCCAATACAGCACTAATCATAAACTCTATTCAGACCTGAACCCTAATTCCGGTTTTTATAAAAATATTTATATTGATTCTACTAATACCTCTGATTCAGTCTATTTTAGAACCCTATATAACTCACTGGCCCTAAATCTACAAAGTAATCCCGACAGAAATTTTCATCTGGGCTTTAGTGTAGGAATTGAGAATGAGCTAAACCGTTATAGCAATGATGTTACTCCGGTCTATACTGTGAATTATGACCCTGCCGGCGAATATGTTTTTCCTGAATTCTCAGCTGTGATTTATCTTAATGATTCAACTGCAAAGAGGAGGTACTCTGAAAATATAAGTAATACAGCTCTGTTTGGCAGAGTTGTGAACGACCTGGGGGAGAACCTGGGATGGGAAGCAAGCGGGAGGCTGTATTTTCAAGGATATAAGGCGGGAAATCTTAACATCAATGGACAGTTGTTCAAGTATTTTAATACCGAAAAGGGTGCATCTCAGGTTGTTTTACATGGCCAATTCAGGAATGAAAAGCCTATATATTGGCTCAACCATTTTTCTTCAAATAATTTTAGTTGGGAAAATGATCTGGATTTTGAGAATGATATCAGAGTGGGTGGATTTTATAAGCATCCTGCAAGGATGCTTTTGATGTCAGCAGAGCTATCTATTCTAAGCAATAAGGTATATTTCGATTCACTTGCTCTGCCTGCACAGGAATCCTCATCCTTTATGGTTTTTTCTGCTATGGTGCAAAAAGATTTTTCTTTGTGGAAATTTAAATTCGATAATAAACTGAATTTCCAGTATACCGGAGACAGCTATGTGCTTCCATTACCCTTATTGAGCTTCAGGAATTCGACTTACCTGGAACATAATTTTATTTTTGCCTGGACAAACGGGGAGCTTCTAACCCAGTTAGGTTTTGATTTATACTACCATACCTCATTTTATGCTCATGCATATATGCCTTCCACAGGAAGATTCTATTCACAGACTGAGAAAAATGTTGGTAATTACCCTTTTGTTGATGCATTTTTAAATCTTAATGTTAAACGTACACGTATCTTTTTTAAATTTGAACATGTCACATCAGGCATGATTGCTTATGATTTTTTTACAACCCTCCACTATCCAATGAATCAAAGAGTTTTCAGGTTCGGTTTTTCATGGCTTTTCCATGATTGAGCCAAAATAATATATCTCTTAAGTATAAGTGAAACCTCACCGGGTGACTTCAGGTCACCCGGTAAGTGAGATTCTTTAAAATTTTGTTAAATTCGTAATAAGAAGTCATTCATTAAACTTGAAAATTTGTATCATTTGAATAAGTTTTTCTTTCTTTTGATGTTTTTATCAGGATTCATTGTTTCTTGTACGAATCCTGCAAATTCGCCTGGGAATAAAAGTGATAGCAATTCAAAACCTGATCTTCCTGACTTGAGGGAAAGAAATAAGTTAATTGCACTGACTGATTTTAATGCAACGAATTATTTCATTTACCGGGGTGAACCTATGGGTTATCAATATGATCTTTTGAATGAGTTTTCAAAAGCCTTAGATATTGATTTTGAAATTATTGTTGATAATGATCTACAGAAAAGTTTTAGAATGCTTCAAGATGGAAAATGTGACCTTCTGGCTTTAAATCTCACCATTACTCAGGAAAGAAGCAGGTTTCTGAAGTTTACCTACCCCCATACCAGTTCACGCCAGGTTCTGGTGCAGCGAAAACCCGACAAATACCAGTTTATGCACCCGGCGAACCTGGAGAAAAAAATGCTTCGGAATCAATTAGACCTGGCAGGTAAAACTGTTTTTGTTCAGAAAAATTCCTCATACGCTTCACGCTTGCATAATCTTGCAGAGGAGATTGGAGATAGTATAAAAATAATGGAAGTAGAGGATAGTTTGGAGGAACTCATTATTAAGGTAGCTAAAGGAGAAATTGATTATACTATTAGTGACGAGAATATGGCAAAAGTAAACCAAACTTTTTATCCAAATATCGACATTAAAACAGCTGTCAGTTTTCCCCAAAATCTTGCCTGGGCTATACGTAAAGAGAATTCTGATTTATTATTGGATGCCATAAACTCATGGTTGATAGACTTTAAGAAAACTACATCCTATGCTCTGATATATAATAAATATTTCCGGAATTCTAAATCAGGTACAATGGTTGGTACAGGACTCGTTGTTACAGACGATGGTCAATTGTCACGATGGGATCCTGTAATAAAAAAATATAGTGATAGCATTCAGTGGGATTGGCGCTTGCTAGCTTCCATAATATACCAGGAGTCAAGGTTTTATGCTGATACTACTTCATGGGCCGGAGCCTATGGACTTATGCAAATTATGCCAACCACAGCCAAGCAATATGGGATTGATCGTAAGTCTTCGCCGGAAAAGAATATCGAAGCCGGTGTAAAATATCTGAAATGGCTGGATGGAATATTTACAGAGAAGGTTGAGGATCCGGTAGAAAGATACAAATTCGTATTGGCATCCTATAACGCAGGTTTAGGGCATATCCTTGATGCCAGAGCCCTTGCAGTAAAATATAATAAAGATCCTATGGTTTGGACAGGAAGTGTGGATGATTTTATTCTGAAAAAATCAAACCCCAGGTATTATCTGGATCCCGTTGTGAAATATGGATATTGCAGGGGTGAAGAAGTATATAATTATGTTGAGCAGATATTTGCACGTTATGAGGATTATAAAAACATCATTTCACTGAATTAATAAGCCTTCCATAAACTTCCATAAATTCACTTAGAATCATGGCTGTTGCCCCCCAAATACTTGCATCCTTTATTCTATAACAGGGAGCTTTTATGACGAATTTATTCTGATTTATCTCTAATACTCCTATCCTGTCAGGCTTTTGGAATTCCTGTATTTTTACCATTATGGCATATTGAACCTCATCGGGTTGGATTGTGAAACCTGCAAATTTATTTATAAAGCCAATAAATGGAGAAACATTATAATTACTTACAGGAATATAAAGTGGTGTTAAAGCGCCTAGCAGCTTAATGTTTTCAGAGTTAACACCCAGCTCTTCAGTAGTTTCCCTGAGTGCAGTATGTTCAATGTTCGTGTCCAGGCTATCAGCTTTTCCTCCCGGAAAACTTATTTGGCCACTATGAGGTCCATTTTTTTCAGTTCTTTTAATAAAGACCGTATGAAGTTCATCCTTGAAAGGAAATAACAATATTAAAATTCCTGCTTTTTTAGGAGGCTGGCTATCTGGCTTTAAAAAATATCTGGATTCCCGTCCGGGGGGAGCCATATTATCCTGAAATATTTTCCCTGGAAGATCCTTCTTTAATTCCTTTTCCAACAATATTATCTGATTTGAAAAATTCATGATTCAGTATTTGACTTCAAAACTAATGAACTTTGGAGCTGTATCAAAAGTGAATTTAGCAATTGTCGTAAGCCTGAAGCACCGAACTCAGAGCTGGGGTTACTTCCTTCGGTCATGAGATCGCTTTGCTTAGTTCAGGATATATTTGACACCCAATGGATTCCAAATCCCTTCCTGCTGGTAGGTAGGAAGTTAGAAATAACGAATCCTAACTTGGAAACTTAACTCAACACGAACTTTGTTGTCGGGATAATCCAACTTCGTTTTATATAGATCCCGACGAACTTTGTTGTCGGGATAAGTTCGACTAGATGATTTTATTGCGTCTTCGACTTATAAAATCATAGTCTCACTTAATTAAAGCGGATGGCCTTTACCGGGCTGATTCTTGAGATCAGATGGGAGGGTACCAGTAGCATTAGAAGTGTTAAAAATAGAATTCCTAAGTTCAGGGTCAGGATGGTAATAAGATTTAGGTTTATAGGAACCTCGGTTAAATAATATGAGCTCTGATCAAGCTTAACGATGCCAAATTTGTATTGTAAAAAGCAAAGCCCTATTCCAATCACATTTCCCCAGAAAAGGCCATTACCAATAAGAAAGGCTGCCTGATAAAGAAAGACCTTTCGAATACTCCAGCTTTTTGTCCCCAATGCTTTAAGAATGCCAATCATGTTAGTTCTTTCCAGAATTAAAATTAACAGGCTTGATACCATATTAAACCCTGCAACAAGGAAAATCAGTATCAAAATTATCCAGACATTCATGTTTTGAAGATTCAACCAGTCGAAAATTTGGGGGTGTTTCTCTACAATACTTAATACTTGTAACCTTTCGCCATTTTCATTTATATCGAAGCCAACAGAATCTCTGATGGTCCAGGTCATATTGTCAATGTCATCAAACCGGTCTATAGAGATTTCCAATCCACTTACCTGGTCCTTATTCCAATTATTAAGGCTTTGTACATGTTTAATATCTGAAAGAATGAATAGTTTGTCAAATTCTTCAAAACTGGTTTCATAAATACCCGTGATGTTAAATTTTCTCATTCTGGGAGGATCCTGAATAAAATACATCAAAAAAGAATCTCCCGTTTTTAAATGTAATAGATCTCCAATATGTTTTGAGATAATTACCTGATTTATACGAATGGAATCATAAATCTGAAAAATATTACCTTCAACAAGGGTTTTTTCAAAAAATGACCAGTCAAAATCATGATCTATCCCTTTAAGTACAACACCCTGAATTTCTTTCCCGGTTTGAATAATTCCTGCCTTGGTAGCGTATACCTGAATATGGTTTATCCCTCTTATTGAATTGAGACCTGCCTTGTCTTTAATATTTTTGTTAATGGGTGATGTTTCAAAGGATGTATTTGAATCATAATTGAGTATTTGTATATGTGATCCAAAACCTATTACTTTATCTCTGATTTGATTCTTAAATCCGGTAACAGTAGCAGTTGAAATTATCATTGCAGCAATACCAAGGGCAATACCGACTACTGCAATGGTAACAATAGGCCGTGATATTTTATTCCCTTTTTGTCGTTCAGAAATGATTCTTCTTGCTATAAAAAGTTCTGTATTCATCTCTAATAAATGATAAAGCCTGTAGTCACAAATGTAGTAATTATAGCGGGAACGCTTTGTTTTCTGGCGGAAGAATAATTTCTTTCTGTCAAACATAAATTGTGAGAAAAATATATTTGCTTAGACAGAAACCTATGATTTCTCATTGTAAATTTTTAATATTGCAAACTTGTATTAATTGACATATGAAGAATAATAAACACTATTTATTGAGAGTAGTATTTTTAGTATCAATTTTATTGATTGCGAATACTTCGAAGGCCCAGGTAAGAACAGGAGCTGAAAGAATGGAAGAGTTCTTGCCTCTGTTAAGTGGAAAAAGAATTGGTATTGTTGCTAATAATACTTCAATAATCAGGAATACTGATTTAGTTGACAGCCTTCTAAGCCTGAATGTAAATGTGAAAAAAATATTCAGCCCTGAACATGGTTACAAGGGAAACTATGGAGCTGGAGTGAAACTGGGGAATGATTCAATTTCAGGGCTTAAGATAGTTTCATTGTATGGGAAACATCGAAGACCTGCCAGGGAAGACATGGAGGATCTTGATTTAGTAGTTTTTGATATTCAGGATGTTGGAGTGAGGTTTTATACATATATTTCAACTATGACCTATGTGATGGAGGAATGCGCCAGGTATAACATTCCTTTTTTGGTTCTTGACAGGCCGAATCCAAATGGATTTTATGTAGATGGCCCGGTTTTGGATACGGCTTATAGCTCTTTTGTTGGTTTACACCCGGTACCAGTGGTTTATGGAATGACCATTGCAGAATATGCCTGGATGATAAATGAAGAAGGATGGTTAAAGGATGGATTGAAATGTGATCTTTCATGGGTAAGCTGTGAAAATTGGGACCATAGGAAGTATTATGAATTGCCGGTTAAACCTTCCCCAAACCTGCCAAATATGACATCGGTATTTTTATATCCATCCCTTTGCTTTTTTGAAGGAACCAAAATAAGCCTGGGCAGAGGTACTGATTTCCCTTTCCAGGTATATGGGCACCCTGAATATATAACTACAGATTTTTCATATACTCCACGGAGTATCCCGGGAGCTTCTGTAAATCCCAAATATCTCGGTGAAGAGTGCTTTGGAGTTGACCTGGCATCTCTTCCTAATAGTTTCTTTTGGGATAATCGTGGTATTATTCTTTATTGGTTGATTGATGCTTATGATCAGTTGGGAAATGCTGATGATTTTTTTACCAGCTATTTTAAGAAACTTGCAGGTAATGATAAAATGCAGGAACAAATTGAAAGTGGTGCATCAGCAAACGTAATCAGGTACAGCTGGAAGAAAGAAATCGATGCCTTTAAAATTATCCGCAAAAAATATCTCCTATACAGGGATTTTGAGTAGATCACAGCTTTTTTCAATATTTTTTACTACGTAGTTCTATGAAATATTATTAACCAGAATTTTTTCATTTCTTATTCGTCAGACCACTTTAAGTGGTCAGACGAATACTTTTTACAGTACAACGATCCGGGATTGGCAGTTTTGCGCATAAATTGATGGTTGGTACTATAGATCGACTCTCCGAGTCGATTGTGTTTCGTAGAAACACTTATATGAAACGACTCTGCAGAGTCGCTCTACAGACATTCCCAAATATTATCATAAAGCAGCATGAGTTAAGCTTTTACTACGAGATGGATTTCATCCGGAGCTTCATTTTACAATGGCCCACATCATCTATAACAAAGAGATATAAGTAATATAAAATACTGTGGATAAACTAACTACCCAGCCAAACTGTCTTTATAGCGA
>JAUVKW010000191.1 GCA_030596025.1 Bacteroidota bacterium
GCCCTTTCCTGCAAAAAAATTTATCTTTGTTTTAATAAAAAGTCTTTTAGATGAAAGAATATGAAAAGAAGTTTCCTCCCGGTTCCCCAGAAGCCTGGATGGATCAGTTAAGTATTGACCTCAAAGGAAAAAGTATTTCAAGACTACAATGGAATTCCCCGGAAGGAATTGAGGTGGCTCCTTTCTACACCCGGGAAGACCTGAATAAACTTCCTCATCTGACTCAACTTGATAAAAACCTTCCTTTTTTAAAAGGAAACGGGACTTTATCTAACGACTGGAATATCAGACAAGATATCTCTGTGTATGACATTGCCAAATCCAATCAAAAAGCAATCTCCTTAAGCAAGCTGGGGGTAAATGAATTAGGATTTATTTTTCACGGAAAAAGTCATGGATTTAAAATTGCCGGGTTGTTTGAGGATCTTGATTTTTCTGCATTACGCTTTAATTTATCAGCTGGGGCAAGTTCTTTTGACTTGCTTACAATGCTGGTTGAATGGCTACAAGCAAGCAATATAAATCATGATTCTTTTTCAGGAGGCATTGAGTATGACCCACTTGGGAGTCTGGTTTTGTCGGAGAAGTTTTATGCTTCCGAAGCTGACGACATGAAACAGGCATACAAACTAATAAAGCTAGGACTGGAAAATACCCCCAATATAAAAGTCCTTTCTTTATCAGGAAATTTATTCAGTAATCTGGGGTGCACACTGGTTGAGGAATTGGGATTCAGCCTGGCTATGGCCTCTGAGTATATTTCACAAATCTCAGAAATGGGCATAAATCCTTCAGACATTGCCGGGAAGATGCAACTTAATTTGAGCATTGGCCCAAATTACTTCTTTGAGATTGCCAAGATCAGGTCTGCACGATGGCTTTGGTCTATTCTTACAAATGCATATATGGCCAAAGAGGCAGATAAAATATATATTCAATCTGTCCCAACAAGCTTCAATAAAACCAGGTTCGATCCATATGTAAATATGCTAAGGTATACCACAGAAGCTCTCTCGGCTGCCATTGGTGGTGCAAATTCTATTAACATCTTTCCCTTTAACAGCATTGAGAAGCAGGCTGGAGATTTTTCGGAGAGAATTGCCAGAAATACCCAGATAATTCTGAAGGAGGAATCATACATCAACAAAATCAATGACCCGGCTGCAGGCTCCTACTACATTGAGAACTTAACAAGTTCTATTGCTGAAAGATCATGGGAATTATTTCAGAATATAGAATCTCATGGAGGATTCCTTAAAGCTTATAAAAAGGGAATTATTCAGGAACAAATTGAAAAAAGCAGGAAGATCAGACAAGGTAATATTTCCGGGCGCAAAGAAATTCTTGTAGGAACAAATCACTATCCGAATTTGATCGAAACCTCTTCAGGCCCTGAAAAACATGATAGAACCAAAAAAGGGAAACCGGGAACCGAAAATAATAAAAAGTTCATGGAAAAAAGAGGAGCATATGAATTTGAAAAACTTCGGGAAGCAGCTGATCTGTCGGGCAACAAACTAGCAATACTTTTCCCCTTTGGAAACCCTGCCATTAGATCAGCACGCACCACTTTTGCTTCAGGCTTTATAGGATGCAGTGGATTTGAAATAAAGGATCTCACGGGAATAAAAAATATTGAAGAAGGAATAAAAATGTGCAGGAAACTAAAACCTGACCTTATTGTTCTCTGCAGTTCAGATGAGGAGTACCCTTTAATAGTACCCCAAATTATTGAAAAAGTTCAATCAGGGCCTGTATTCATCATCGCCGGAAATCCAACAGACTCAAAAGATAAACTAAACAGCCTGGGTATCCGCAACTTTATTCACACAAAATCAAATATTTTTGAAACGCTGAGTCAGATATTAATGGATGCAGGAGTGCATCTTCCCGGCTAAATAACAAATCAAATAACAGTCATGAAACCAGACTTTAGCAAAATAAACATACATGATATTCCGGAAATGCCGGAATCAACAAACTCATTTGATAACTATTCCGACAAACAAGCAGAAAAATGGGCTACACCGGAACAAATTGACCTTAAAGGTCATTTTAACTGTGAAGATATAAAGCAATTTGATCACCTAAACTACATAGCAGGGAAAGCTCCATTTTTACGTGGCCCATACTCCTCAATGTATGTTACAAGACCATGGACCATCAGGCAATATGCCGGATTTTCAACTGCGGAAGAATCTAATGCCTTTTATAGAAGAAACCTTGCTTCAGGGCAAAAAGGGCTTTCCGTTGCATTCGACCTTGCCACACACAGGGGCTATGATTCGGATCATGAAAGAGTACTTGGAGATGTTGGTACGGCAGGCGTAGCTATAGATTCGGTTCTGGATATGAAGATCTTGTTTGATGAAATTCCTCTGGACCAAATGTCGGTATCTATGACAATGAATGGTGCAGTTCTGCCCATTATGGCTTTCTATATCGTTGCGGCATTGGAACAGGGTGTTGATCTCCATCAGCTAAGTGGAACCATTCAAAATGATATCCTTAAGGAATTCATGGTTCGCAATACATATATCTATCCCCCTGATATGTCTATGCGAATCATTGCAGATATTTTTGAATACAGTTCGAAAAATATGCCCCGGTTTAATTCAATCAGTGTTTCAGGTTATCATATCCAGGAAGCGGGTGCTACTGCCGACATTGAGCTGGCATATACTCTGGCGGATGGGCTGGAATACTTGAGAACAGGGATAAAAGCAGGTCTTGATATTGATTCTTTTGCTCCCAGAATTTCTTTTTTCTTCGGTATTGGAATGAATCACTTTATGGAAATTGCCAAATTGAGGGCAGCAAGGTTATTATGGGCCAGGATCGTTAAAGAATTCAATCCAAAAAATGAAAAATCACTTGCATTGAGGACTCATTGTCAAACTTCGGGATGGAGTCTAACGGAACAGGATCCTTTCAATAATGTAGCGCGAACCTGTGTAGAAGCCCTGGCTGCAGCCCTTGGACACACACAATCTCTGCACACAAACGCACTGGATGAAGCAATAGCCCTGCCAACTGACTTTTCTGCCAGGATTGCCAGGAATACACAAATCCATTTGCAGGAAGAAACTCAAATTACACGTACAGTTGACCCCTGGGGAGGATCTTACTATGTGGAAACCCTGACTCATGAATTGGTTGAAAAAGCATGGGATCTAATTAAGGAAGTGGAAGAACTTGGAGGGATGGCTAAAGCCATTGAAACAGGGGTTCCCAAAATGCGAATTGAAGAAGCAGCCGCAAGGAAACAGGCCCGTATTGATTCAGGCAAAGACACTATTGTTGGCATCAACAAATACCAGCTTAAGAAAGAAGATCCTTTAGATATACTGGAAGTTGATAATACTCTGGTACGGGAAACTCAGATTCAGAGATTAGAAAAATTAAGATCCGGGAGAAATGAAGAAGCTGTACAAAAGGCCCTGGTTGCAATTGAAAGATCTGCCCGAGGCGGTGAAGGAAATCTATTAGAGCTTTCTGTAAATGCTGCAAAGGAAAGAGCCAGTCTGGGTGAAATTTCAGATGCCATTGAAAAAGTTGCAGGAAGATATAAAGCAGTAATCCGGTCTATATCGGGCATATATTCTACAGAGTCTGCAAAAGATCCGAACTTTGAAAATGCCAGGAAGCTGGCAAGTAAGTTCTCAAAACTTGAGGGCCGTCAACCCCGGATCATGATTGCCAAAATGGGCCAGGATGGACACGACAGGGGAGCCAAGGTTGTATCTACCGGATATGCGGATATGGGCTTTGATGTGGATATTGGCCCTCTGTTTCAAACCCCGGCTGAAGCGGCCAAACAAGCTGCAGAAAATGATGTGCATGTACTCGGAGTTTCCAGCCTGGCAGGAGGACATAAAACATTGGTTCCGAAAGTTATAGAAGAATTGAAGGAAATTGGTCGCGAAGATATTATGGTCATTGCAGGGGGAGTAATTCCAGCTCAGGATTATGAGTATTTATATCGCTCGGGGGTAGTTGCTATATTTGGACCCGGAACATCTGTAGCTGTTGCAGCCTGTAAAATTTTAGAATTGCTGATCCATAGTATAAGCTGATGATTGTTTGACCAACTTAATTTTTTTGGAGTTTTTGTACTTTATACCAAGGTGTTAGTTTGAAAGAGGGGAAAAGAAGATAGCCACAAATATGTACTCAGACAGACAGGAAAACCAAGAACAGCGAAGTGCAAAGTAATCACAAAAAGTAATTAATGGATAATATATAAATCTCAGTTTATAATAACAAAATTATCAAACAATGAAGAAATTTGCATTATTGATCGCGACAGGCTTACTATTTGTCCTAAATTCAGCTGGGCAGGAAATGAACCAGGTAGTATTTTCAGAAAAAACAAATAGTAATATCCTGCTTGGCCACTGCAACAGGGATGGTTTTGCCCAGGAGGAATTCCAAAACTGGTTTGATATTAATTATGAATCTTATTCGCCTGAACATGAAATTCTCAAAAAATTGAGAGAAATTGAAAAACAGGATCTTAGCATTAAAATTGTGATGGGAACATGGTGCCACGACAGCAGAAGAGAAGTTCCTGTATTTTACAGAGTGGTTGATGAAATTGGTATTCCGGACGAAGAATTATCACTCATTTGTGTAAATCGCTTAAAAGAATTCCCTGGAACTGACCTCAGTCATCTTGACATTAATTTTGTTCCTACCTTTATTTTTTACAGATCAGGTACTGAGATTGGACGTATTATTGAATCACCCGCTGAAAGTATAGAAAAAGATATGCTCAAGATATTAACTCAGTGATTGTAAAAACCTGTTATTTCAAGATAGAATTAATTATCTTTGAATGAATTGATATCCTTAAAAATTACAACTATGGACGAACAAGAAAAAACTACAGCAGGCCAGGGCTTTGGAATTGCATCATTGATATTAGGAATTGTAGCCTTACTTATTGCATTAATTCCCTGTATTGGATTATTTGCACTCATCCCTGGCATTGTGGCGATAGTGCTTGCAATTGTTGGTCTTTCACAGGCAAGTAAAGCAAATGGAGCCAAAGGAGTTATTATTGCAGGATTGGTAATATCCATAATTGGAACTACATTGGCAGCAGTTTGGCTAATGTTCTTCTCTACAGGTGGCGCATTTCTAAATGAAATTAAAGACAATCCGGAAATCGAGGGGATCTTTGAAGAAATTATTGAGGACATTTCAGATGAAATTAAAGATTCCAAAACCTTTGAGGTAACTATTGAGAGTGATGACACCGAAGACCTGGAAAAAACTCT
>JAUVKW010000207.1 GCA_030596025.1 Bacteroidota bacterium
GATCAAAGACAAGAAGGATGGTTTTGACTGGGAACTAAAGTCAACTACGTAGTACGCTAGCTTTGTTTTAATTCATTTGGAATAAAAACAGCACCATGCTTTAGCTTGGTGTTAATGGTTAATGTCATAATTGACTAGTCAGCTTTGAGCTGACTTTATATAATAATTTCAAGTACGCTGAAGCGTACAATAAACATATGTTTGCTAATTCTCAGCACCATACTGAAGCATAGTGCTTGTTTTGTGAGATTGCATTAAAACATTTAAAGCCTGAATCCAAGAATCACAACATCATCAAGCTGCTCTTGTTCTCCTTTCCACTCCTCAAATACCTTATCAAGGATTTGCTCCTGCTCCTCCATTGGTTTTTCATGTATTTCTAAAAGCAAATCTTTAAATGGCTTATATTTAAACTTCTTTCCATCAGGGCCTCCAAACTGATCTGCAAAACCATCGGAAAAAATATAAAATGTATCACCCTCTTTATATTTGATCTCGTGCTTTTCAAAATCTTGCATTTTCAAATGAATTGCAACAGGCATTTTATCACCTTTGATATGTTCTAACTCGCCTTTTCTTATAATATACAGTGGATTGTTTGCCCCGGCAAACTGAAGTGTATTTGCTTCTTTATTAATTACGCATATTGCCATATCCATCCCATCTTTGGCTTCGCCTTCCTTCCCCTTTTGCTGTAAAGCTTCAATTATATGATTTCTCAGGTGATTTAAAATAAGATCGGCATCATGTATATGATTTTTATTCACAATTTCATTCAGGAAAGAAATTCCCAGCATGCTCATAAATGCCCCTGGAACTCCATGTCCTGTACAATCAGCTGCAACAATTATCAGGCGGTGATCAATCTCAGTAAACCAGTAAAAATCTCCACTTACAATATCTCTTGGCTTAAATAAAATAAAACCATCAGTGAGTTGTTGCTTTACTTTGGCCGAAGCCGGAAGTACTGATCTTTGAATCCTTTCAGCATAATGAATGCTGTCTGTTATTTCCTTTTTCTGTACGCCTATCTGGTCTCTTTGCTCCCTTGCAACATCTCTTTGCTTTTGGATCTGTTTGTTTGCCTTTTCAAGGTCAATGGTTCTCTCACGAACTTGCACTTCCAGCAATCGTTTTTGCTTATGAATTTGCTGTACTCTTAATTTGTAAACAAGATTTATCAGGAAAATCAATGTCATCAATGCAAGGATTCTGAAAACCCAGGTTTCCCATATTGGTTTTTTTATTTCAAAAGAAAAGTTCTGTGTATAGCTCCACACATTGTCTTTCCCTTTTGCCCGATATATAAAAGTGTATTTACCTGGTGGATTGTTAGTATAATATGCCTTGAATTCACTCCCCCGCCGAATTAAATTATAATCATCCTTAAGTCCCCTAAGATAAAACTCATATTCAATAGATTTTTCATCAGAAAAGAAAAGGCCGGAAACTTCAAATATTAAATTGTTTTCATTATACCTGAATTTATGATCCTTGGTGATATCTATTTCTCTCCCGTTCATAGTGACCTCTTCAAGGTAAACTCTGGGGGAATACTCTTCTTCTTTTTTAGCCTTAATATTAAAGTTTGATATTCCGTGGTAAGTCCCTATCCAGAGCAGTCCGTTTTCATCGAGAAAAAGCCCATTAGTGGTAATTTCATCCCCCGAAAGTCCTTCTTTTGAATTCACCTGGAATTCTACCCTTTTTGTTTCTTTATTTAAATATGCAAGTCCGGTGTTGGTTCCTATCCAAAAGTGATTACGACTAATGGCAGGGATAATGGTTTTTATTACAGAATGTTTCCCCCCAAGGTTAATTTGATGAAATTTCTCATTTTCAATATATCCTATGCCCCTATCTGTGCCTACCCACAACATATCTTCATTTTCACAAAGAGACCAAACTGAACGCTCCAGGTTCATAAATTCTTTAAATGTACTCCCATCAAAAATGGTAAGACCCATGCTGTTTCCACCAATCAGTTCTCCTTTGTATTCAACCATCTGAAAAACACTGGCAGTTTGTTTATTTTGTAAGATCAATGGCTTTGCATCTAAAGAGCTATAATAATAAATAACCCCTTTCTTACCACTCAATACGAACACCTTCCCATCACGGGAGACAAATACATTTTCTAAACCATCAAGGACCTGTTTCTTGTTCTGCCGTACCAGATTTAAGTTAAACACATTGTATTCAAACAAACCATCCATTGTGGCAATAAGAACATTTTGATTGGGTAAGATCTTTACCAGGGTTTTTCCACTTCCTCTGGGAATTTTTGCTGAAAAATCCACAAGTTTGTTCTGAAAATGATAAATGCCATCATTTGTTCCAATCCACATCCTCCCCAGGCGGTCCTGTGATATAGAATAAATATAATTATCCAGCACTTCAGGATAGAAATTTCTTAAATTTTTATTGTTAATAATTCTCTGCAATCCCCCGGAAAATCCTATCCATAAATTTTCCTCAGTATCCTCCCAGTAAGATAAAACCGTATTGTTCATCAGATCGGTGCCACTTTTAAATATTCTTGCCTGTTGATCCATCGAAACAACCTGGTATAAATGAGAATCATTCATAAACCAGATCGAACCGGACTTGCTTTGGCTGATTTTTTTAATAACAGTAAATGGAATATTAAATTGACGATTCAAAGGATTTCCTTTGATCCCTTTTTGCAAGCCCTGGGGAGAAACATGAAAGAAGCCCTCTGTTGTTGAAAGCCAGATATAATTTGATCCATCAACAAAAACGGTATAACAATGGTCTGTCAATAATAGTTCTGGTTGTCCATCACCTGCCTGAAAGAAAAGACCATCGTTTGTGGCAAAATATTTTTTAAGTCCACTTGTGTCCTGGGCAATCGCATTAATATTTTTAGGAAGCTGTGGAAAATCATGACTAACTAACTTTTGAGCCCCCCCCTGGTCAAGCATGTAAATTCCTTCATTACTAAAGAACCATTTGTTATTTCCCTTGTCAATAAAAATGGAATTAAAAGATATGTTGGGAAATAGAGCTCCGGTTATCGAATCCTCCTCAAAAACACTTATTCCCTTTGAAGTTGCAAAAAATAAGGTTCCGGTTGCGTCTTCTTTAATATCTGAGATAGAATTATCGCTCATTCCTTTTCTGGTATCAAAAACTTCCATATCACGGCCATTGTATCTAACAACCCCGGAATTCGTTCCAAACCACATATATCCCTTCCTGTCCTGCAGGACGGAAGAAACATCTTCCTGAGGAAGTCCATCTTCAGCACCATAAAGTATATAAGGAAGGTAACCGGTTTGAAATTTTTCATAATAATCCTTGATAAATTCCTCCGGACTCAAAAATGTTTTTCCTTCCTGTACCCTGTTCAGGGCATTCAACAGGCCTTTATCTGTAGACTCCTGAATAAACTTCTCCGTCATTTTTTTCAATTCCGGCTGATCTTTCCTCAGGGCCCAACAAACATCGAGTCCTCCTAACGATATTTTTGGTTCGAGTTGGGGATAAAGAAATGCATTATAGATAATTGTATAATCTGCCTTTTTGGTAACCACAGCATCTATGAACTCATTTACCTTTCCATAAATCAAACTGTCAATTCCATTCTTAAGGAGTAAATCCTCGTAAACAGTTGCTTCTCCAGTAATTCCCTTATATTTCTTTAAATCCTCAATAGAATGAATCTCTGTTTCCGGTCTGGCCAATACAGAATATTCAGTGTGATAGACAGGTATGAGATCCACTTTTTGTTTTCTCCACTCAAGAGGAGCCATCAAATCACTTGCAATGTCAAAATAATTAAATATTTCAGGAGTATAAATGCTGTCCTTTACCATTACTCTTTTACAATCTTCCCAATATTTGTCAAATTTTGGAATAAGTACATACTCCATTTTTACTCCCATATAATCAGCAAATTCCTCAGCCAGGGCATGCATGAATTGTTTTTCCCCTCCCTTATGATAAACAAAATCACGTTCACGTAATGCAATTACAAGTTTTCTGGATTTTAGTATTTCATTCAGATCCCTCTGGACTGGTTGAACTGGAGCATGTGGGTCAATACTTTCCACAAATAAGGAATATTTCTCGCCAAATTTCTCTTCAAAAATATGATCCAATATATTGTTGTTTTCAATTGCCCGGAAAAAGTTTTCAACTTCCCCTTTTAAAGGATTTCCCTTTTTTATTGCCCATGCTGATTTACTGATTTGATTCACCGGAAAAACCAGGTTAAACTTCATGTTGTTGGCCTTCCTGAAAGACAGAGCTTCATCGGCATCCAATATAATTCCATCTACAGCCCCTGCCTTCAGCATATCTTTTGATTCCTGAGAAGTTGAGGTTTCAATAATTTCTATTCCTCCTCCAATTTTTTCATTGATCTGATTCATGTGAGTTACATAAGAGGTACCTCCCATCATCGCAATTTTCATCCCTTTTAAACCCTCAACATCATCCGGGGGTTTAATATCAGCTAACATCACTAATAATTCTGCCGAGATCAGGGTTTCAGCGAAATCAAACAATTTTTTACGCCACTCCAGTACTGTAAAAGTGCTGCAGATGATATCTGCT